>NZ_JBDWAS010000049.1:0-24029 GCF_039978735.1 Maricaulis sp. | reverse complement strand
ATGCCTCCCATCCCGGAAACCGTCTGCGAGCATACGCGCAGTTGAGCGGGCGGGGATAAGTTTCCCAAACCGCCCCCACACACCGTCATCCTGACGAAAGTCAGGACCCAGTTCGTAAAGGCAGATTTGGGCGAGGCGGGCACGGTCTGATCCGTGGCGATGTGCGGGATAAGTGCGATCCCGCGGCCACTCCGCTCTACGAACTGGGCCCTGACTTTCGTCAGGGTGACGGTGTTTGGTGTGGCGTTTGCGCTCTCTTTTCACCGCTCTCTCCATTTTTCCCGGACACCCGCTTTCGCGGGCGCAGGCTTCAGCCTGCGCAGGCAGGCCGCAGATCCGGGACCGACCGAAGATCACCTCAAGCGATGCGTTTCCGGCAGGTCCCGGCACTCCGCCCGGCACAGGGCCGGGCTTCCGGCCGGGAAAAACGGAGAGGTCTTGGGAGACGAGCCTCGCCACCCCCAAAAAAAGGCCCCGGCTGGGTCAGCCGGGGCCAGGCATGCCGAGTGGGCATGTGAGATTGTTGGACGGGGGTGGTGTCAGCGATAGCCGCCGACGCCCCCGTCGAGCATGAGAGTCATGGAAACACGCTCGCGGCGTTCGCGTTCCACTTCACGGCGCACGCGTTCGGTATAGCGTTCCTCGCGGCGCATATAGATCAGCTTCACGCCCGGCCCGTGACGGCGCAGCAGCGAGCGTTCATTGCAGTTGCGGCGCTGTTCCTGGGCTTCGCAGTAAAGACGGCCGCCCGGTTCGTGACGCAGCGCCTCGCCCTTGCGGCAGGCAATCGTGGGCGCGTCATTCCAGTCGTATTCACCCTCAATGGCCCAGCCGATAGTGACCTGCATCGCCGTGCCGGCCATGCAGCGATAGATCTCGCCGGAATAGGTCGCTCCGACACGTTCGTCGGCATCGACGCGCGAGGCGGGATGCGGCGTGCCGCCATCATCGACGCAGACGGCGCGCACGACGCGCCATTCCTCGACCCAGCGCGTGCGCTCTTCCTCGTAGTATTCGTACTCGGCCTCTTCCTCGATCCCGACCACATTGAGGCCGGTAATCGCGGTCGCTGCCGGCGCGGTTGTCATCGGCGTGTAGGAGCCACCACCGATGAAGGTCATCGCCCCCGCGCCGGCGCCCGCACCGGCCGACGCATTAGCATTGGCCGACGCGTTCACATTCGTGGTCACATTCGTGATCACATTGACCCGGGACGAGACATTCACGCCGACATTGATATTGCCGCCATGGATATTGATGTTCGGCACATTCACCGTGTGTCCGCCGCCATGATTGCAGCAGGTCGGCGGCGGAGGCGGCGTGCAGCAATTGCCACCGCCCGCACCACCGCCTCCACCGGCCTGTGCCGGGGCGGCCAGCAGGGCGAACGCCGCGCTCGCGGGAATCAGAAAAGCGTGCCGGGCTGATACGCGCATGGGCTTGCTCCTTACGTGCTGCCCCTGCCGATGCAATCCGCGGGCCGTTTTCGCATCCAGCCGCTCGCGCGAGCGGGGAAAGCCCGCCGGCCGCCCTCACCCGTGACGGGTATGGCCCCGATATTGAACTCGCCGCTGCAACGCTCCGGGCCGGGACAGGCCGGGCCGCCTGATGACTGATGAGTGGAGAAACGGATGCGCCACGCGCAATCGCAAGCCTTGCACGCCTACTGGCAAACGCGCCGCCAGGGAGGTGCCGCGCCGCACCGCACCGATATCGAGCCGCAGGACATCGCGCGCATGCTTGGCTATGTCTTCATTCTCTGGCGTGCCGATCCGGATCATCACATCTTCCGCCTGGCCGGAACGCATCTGTGCGATCTCTATCAGCGCGAATTCCGCGACCAGAATTTCCTCTCGCTGTGGCGCAGCCATGACCGCACCCACGTCCAGGCCGTGCTGGAAGCGTCCATAACTGGCACAGAACCGGCCTCGCTGATCGCGCGCACCGTGACGATGGACCGGCTGGACCTGCCGGTGGAGGTCAGCTTCCTGCCCCTGCGCGGTCCGTCCGGCGCGATCGACCGCACGCTCGGCCTGTTCCAGCCTCTGCATGACATCGCCGTCCTGCGCGGCCGGCCGGCGGTACGGACCGTGCTGCAGGAAGTGCATCCGCCGCTGCAGCGCGACAACCTGTATGCGGGCCTGTTCGGCGGGGCCGAAACCGCACCGCGCAAAGTGGCAAACGATCAATAAACGCAAGTCCTTCTTAACGGCTATGGCCTAGCATCCGCCGCTCAGGAGGATGTCACCATGCATCACGGGCCGGGCCGACTGGACCGCCGGAAGATCAGGATTGCCGCACGTGGCGCCCAGGAGCGCCGCCGGCATGCCCGCGTGCCCCTGCAGCTTCATGGCCGCTTCTGGACCGAGATGGAGGGCGAACACGCCTGCCGTCTTCTGGATATTTCACCGGGCGGCGCGCGCCTGATGGCCCGTATCGTTCCGCCGGACCAGACCCGCGTCATCCTGATGATTCCCAGTCTGGGACGCATCGAGGGACGTGTGGTGCGGCGCGAGGGCGAAGAATTCTCCGTCGCTTTCAACGCCCCGCAGCGCAAGCGCGACAAGCTGGCCGACGCGATCACCTGGCGTTTCAACAAGGACCGGCTGGGCCTCGACGAGGACCGCACGGCACCGCGCAAGCCGGGCCGCGGCCGCGCGCGCATCGTGCTGGCCGATGGCGTCATCATCCAGGCCAATGTGCTCGACGTTTCCGTAACGGGGGCAGCCTTCGAATGCCTTGAACGCCCCCGGATCGGCGAGCCGCTGCGTGTCGGTGAGATGTCAGGACGAGTGGCGCGAATTCTGGACAATGGGTTCGCGGTCGTGTTCGATCCCCCCCAGGCAAAAACCAGCGGTCACGAAGCAGCATAAACTTGAGTCTCTGTCTGCCGGATCCGGCGCTCCGAACGCTGCGGGGGCCGCTCTGGCCCGTTTCTTGCCGTATTGGATGGGTAGACGGTAGTAGTTTGGGTGCGAGAAAGTCCAATGCCTCGCGATGACGGAATCACCATGTCCTGGTTTGTGAAAGTCGAAGGCCGTGTCTACGGCCCGTATACGCCGCAGCAGATGCGCGCCTTCGTTGCCGAAGGCCGGATCGCGGCCCATTCGCAGATCTCGCCCGACCGGGACGGTATCTGGGCGCAAGCCAGTGATATCGAGGAATTCCGTGACTGGCTCGAAGATCTGGGCCAGCGCAAACAGCCCGAAAAACGGGTCACGCCGGGCGCCCGGCCGGCCAATTTCGTGGTGATCGCCGAAATCCATTCCGAGAGTGCAGCCGAGTTTGCCCACGCGCTGGCGGCCTATGGCGATCTCGAATCGATCACCAGCGGTGTCTGGCTGCTGCGCGGCCCGACGACCTCGGCCGTCCTACGCAATGAACTCAGTCACATTCTGGGACGCGACGACAAGCTGCTGGTCATCGATGCCTCGCACGACCGCGCCGCCTGGTTCAATCTGGGACGCGAAGCCGACCAGAATATCCGCGAGCTGTGGAGCCGCGCGCACTAGGTTGCGCGGCCCGATGCACCACCATCGACCTCAGTCGATCCGGCGCAGCTGCGACGCGTGGCGTTTCCAGTTTTCGACATAGTGATCCGCTGACGCCTTCAGCATTACGGCGGTATCCTCGTCGAGTGTCCGGATGACCCGGGCCGGCGCGCCGACCACAAGCGAATTGTCCGGGATTTCCTTGCCCTCGGTGATCAAGGTATGGGCCCCGACGATGCAGTTCTTTCCGATCTTCGCGCCATTGAGCACCGTCGCGCCGATCCCGATCAGGGAATAGTCGCCGACCGTACAGCCATGCAGCATGGCACGGTGGCCGACGGTAATCCCCTTGCCCAGGGTCAACGGCACGCCATAGTCGGCATGCAGCACCGAAAGGTCCTGCACATTGGTATCCTCGCCAATGACGATAGCCTCGACATCGCCCCGCACCACGGCGCCGTACCAGACACTGGCATTGCGGCGAAGTTCCACCTGGCCCATCACCTGCGCGTCGGGCGCGACCCAGTATTCCCCCTCGTCCGGCGTCTGCGGAATCGAATCGCCCAATGCATAGAGTGCCATTCCCGTCTCCCTCTTTATTTGCGTGAAATTTTCACGACGCGCTCGTTCAGATCTTCTTCACCGGGTTACACTGAAACTGTAAGCGCGATTCGAGACGGGTTTCTCGCTTCGCTTTCGGCAACGCAAGGAGGCACCGGGTAGCCGGCATGACCGCTCCTCGTCCCAGCCCGCCAGGAACCGGTCGGTTTTCCACCGAGCCCCGCGTGTCCCCTGCACTGTCTTCCGTGCCCCGTTTCTTCGCCCCTCGCCGCCCGGCCGAGGGGTTTTTCATGTGTGGAGGTCCCCGTCATGGGTAAGCGTAACGTCAAACGCCGCCAGCGTGCAGGTGAATTCAATACCGCCCACTATCAGACCGAACAGGACAAGGTGCGTGCCCTCTTCCCGGGTACCAGCTGGACCCCGGACGACAAGGAACCGATGCGCGACCAGCGCTTCACCAAGAATGTCAAACCACGCTCGGACGGCCAGGCCAAGCTGATGTCGTCGATCGACACCCATAATCTCGTCCTGGCGCTCGGTCCGGCCGGTACCGGCAAGACCTTCCTGGCCGTCGCCAAGGGTGTCGAAGCGCTCGAATCGGGTGCGGTCAGCCGGATCGTCCTGTCCCGACCCGCGGTGGAGGCCGGCGAATCGATCGGCTTCCTGCCCGGCGCGATGGAAGAAAAGCTCGCCCCCTATCTGCGGCCGCTCTATGACGCGCTGGCCGACCGGCTGAGCCCGAAGAAGCTGAAGGCGATGATGGCGGAGGGCCTGATCGAGATCGCGCCGATCGGCTATATGCGCGGCCGCACGCTGAACAATGCCTTCGTGGTGGTCGACGAGGCGCAGAACTGCACCTACGGACAGCTGAAAATGCTGCTCACCCGCCTGGGCTGGAACTCCACCATGGTGGTCACCGGCGACCCGGCCCAGTCGGACCTGCTGCCGGAAATGTCCGGCCTGGCCCAGATCGCCGACAAGATGGACCCGCTGGAAGACATCGCCGTGTGCCGGCTGGAAGCCAAGGACATTGTCCGCCACCCGCTCGTCGCAACCATGCTGACCGTGCTCTGACACGCCAGACAGCGCTTACGGGAGACGGCGCGATGTGCTTCGCATCGCGCCGTTTTCATGTGCGGTCATGGCTTTGTCGCGGCGGCCCGCTAATCTCGGCGCCGATCGAACAACGGAACAAAGACCATGATCCGCAGCCTGATTGCCGCCTTCCTCCTCGCCACCGCGCCGGCCCTGGCCCAGGGCGCGTTTCCGCCGCAGGAGAATCGCGAGGCCTGGGGGCTGGCCATCGTCGATGTCGAGACGACCGGGCTGGAAGCCGGGCATCACGAGATGATCGATCTCGGCGCGATCTATACCGATCTGGACGGCAATGAGCTGGGACGTTTCTTCATCCGCATCCATCCCGACCACCCGGAAAGAGCGACGGAATTCGTCCGCAGCATCAACGGGTTCGACGAAGAGCGCTGGACCGGACTTGGGGCTCTCGCCGAGGCGGATGCGGTCGAAAGCTTCCTGGCCTTCCATGCCGAAGCGTCAGGCGGACGGACCATGCTGTTCACGGCCTATAATGCCTGGTTCGACCGCAATTTCCTGGACGCCCTGCTGCAGCCGCACGGGGAAAGCTTCCGCGATCACTTCACCTATTTCCTGCTCGACCTGCCCTCGCTGGCCTGGGGGGCGGGCATTCCGGACATGATGAATGCCGATGTGGCCGGCGCGCTGGGCCTTGAAGCCGAGACCAGCGATCCGCTGGAGCATACCGGTTTGAGCGGCGCGGAATGGAATCTGGCGCTTTACCGGGCGCTGCAGGCCCGGATCGCGGCACAGGCAGGGCGCGAGGGTGAGGATTAGCCGCTGACGCCCGGCCGCGGCAGGATCACGCTGGAAAACCAGAAGTCGCGAATCGCCTCGACGATATCGACCAGGCGCGAGAACTCGGACGGTTTGGACACATAGCCGCTGGCATGATGCCGATAGCTTTCCAGCACGTCCCGCTCGGCCTTGGAACTGGTCAGCATGACCACGGGAATCACCGACAGCGTCTCGTCCGACTTCAGCGTTTCCAGGATCTGGATGCCGTTCAGCTTGGGCAGGTTGAGGTCGAGCAGGATCAGGTCCGGCACCGGACAATTGCTGTAATCGCCCCGCCGGTAGAGAAAATCGAGCGCCTTCTCGCCGTCATTGACGACGTGGATCGAGCTGTCGAACGCACTGTCCTCGAACGCCATACGGGTCAGATAGACATCGTCCTCATTGTCCTCGACCAGAAGGATGTCGGCCAGTTTGGCGGGCCTTGTCATGCTGATTCTCCTTCGGTCATCGAATCGTCCGAGCCGGTCATGTTCACTGCGGCTGCAGCATCCGTGTCCATCGGCGCCTCCGGCCAGTAGACATAGAACCGGCTACCCTCGCCCAGTTCGGATTCGGCCCAGATCCGCCCCCCGGCATTGTTGACGATCTTGCGGCAGATCGCGAGCCCCATTCCGGTACCCGAATACTTCGACGCCGGGTGAAGCCGTTTGAAAGGCTCGAATATCTGCTCGCAATACTCCGGACGCATGCCGATCCCCTTGTCGGACAGTGTGAACAGCCAGCCCTGCTCATAGGGGGCCGCGGATATCTGGATCTTCGGCGCTTCTCCGTCCTTGGCGTATTTGATCGAATTGGCGATCAGGTTCTGGAAAACCCGGGAAAACCGGGTGGGATTCGTCCGCAGTTTCGCCGGCAGATGAACCGTTTCCAGACTCGCCTGGCTGCTCTCGAAGTCCTCGGCGAGATTTTGCCGGGCCAGTTCGATCATGTCGACGGGGATGAAGGTCTCGATCTGGCCGAGATCGTCGCTCGCCCGCGAGAAGGAGATCAGGTCGTCGAGCAAAGCCTGCATGCGCTGCGCGGAGCCGGCGCAGATCTCGACCGCCTTGCGGGCGTTTTCGTCCAGCTGACCGGCATGTTTGCGCAGCAGCATCTGCGAGAAATTGCCGATCATGCGCAGGGGCTCACGCAGATCGTGCGAGGCGGCGAAATTGAAGCGTTCCAGCTCGGCATTGGTCTGTTCGAGGCGGGCAATGAAGGCTTCGCGCTCCGCCTCGCCCGCCTTGCGCGCCGACAGGTCGCGCGCCGTGGCGATGAAGATCCGGTCGTCGCCGGCCTTGTATTCGGTCACGGCCAGTTCGATGGGAATCTCGTGTCCGTCGCGGTGCACGCCATAGACTTCACGCACCTTGCCGACGATGTTGCTGTCGCCGGTCTCGATATAGTGCTTGATGTAATAGTCATGCTTGCGGCGGTGTTCGGTGGGCGTGAGGATGCGGATATTGCTGCCCACAAGCTCGTCCGGCCGGTATCCGAAAACACGTTCGCAGGCCGGGTTCGCTTCTTCGATAATGCCCTGAGCATTGGTCGTGAGCACCGCATCGACCGCGCTCTGCGTGACCGCGCGCAAGCGGCGTTCGGAACGGTTGCGGGCTTCCTCGGCTGCACGCTCCTCGGTGATATCCTCGATCGAGCCGGCCATGCGGACAGGCTCGCCGGTCTCGTCCAGCAGCACCTGTCCCGTGGCATGACACCAGACGAAATGCCCATGTTCGTGCCGCATCCGGAAATTCGGCGCGTAGGGCTCGCCCATTTCGAAATGCGCTTCTATGGCCTCGCGGACCGCGGGCTGGTCGTCCGGATGGATCCGGTCGAAAAAGAAACCCGCATCCGCCACCTTGTGGTCCGGCGGCAGTCCCAGCATGCGCATCGCATTGGGTGACCAGCCGAGCGTATTGTCGCGTATGCCCCAGTCCCAGACGCCCACCGCCATGCCGCGCACGACGAGATTGTAGCGCTGCTCACTCGTCCGGCGGACCGCATCGACATCCGCCAGCCGGACGGCCTGGCGCCGCGCGAGCTGGGCCATGAAGGCAAGCGATGCACCCAGCAGCGTCAGGCCGATGCCCGACATCCAGACACCCAGCCCGGTGCGCGGCTGCATCCGCCGGACAAAGGACGAGGTCGGCGCTGTGTGAAGCGTCCAGCCGACATCATAGCTGGTCGTGACCGGGGCGGACGAACCATAGGGCGTCCCGGGGTCGACAGCGCGGCCCGAGCCGGCAAGACGCGGCCCGTCAGTCGAAGCCGTCAACGCGACATCGAAGTCCTCGTCATAAGCCGGCCTGCTCGCCCTCAACATGGCGGCGATATCGAACAGCGCGACCAGAACCCGGACCCCGCCGGTCCCGTCGGCAAACGGGTAGTAGGCGGTCATTCCGTCGGAGCCATCCTCGAATCGCGCGACGGCGCCAGCGTGCAGCCTTCCGAGCATGTCAGACTGTGACATACCGGTCCCGCCCGGCGCCCCGACGAGTCCGGCCATGGCCGGACCGCCTTCCGGTTCGACCCATTGCACGCCCGTCTCGTCTGCAACGTAGAGCGCGCGCAGCCATGGCTTGTCGCTGAGATAGGCGCCGGCGTCGGCGCGCCATTCCGATTCGGGCATCGCCCCGCCACGGATCGCCAGCCGGGCCCCCATGCGTTCGACCGCATGCCCGTCCTGTTGCAGACGCAGGGACAGGATGCGGGCGGTATTGTTCGCTTCCGCCTGACTGAATCGTTCCAGTGCCTGCTGGCGGACATCCTGCGACCGGCTGGCTGTGGCGGCCGTGACCGCAATCCCCACCACAACGACAACCAGCATCGGCAGGACGAGCCCGAGCCGTGTGCGAGCGTCAAAGGGCGCTGCCAGGTCCATGAACGGTCCTTCCGCCAGTCGCAGCGAGCATTCCCGTGTCCGGTCAAACAAGACAGGCTCAGAGAACGCTCCGGTCAGCGGCTCCGTTCTCTTGTCCGGCATCCCGCTGGTTTCACTTCCGAACCTTACACCCCTCGGCGGGTCATGCAATCCGGCCGCAAGACCAGGTTGTTGAAATGCAAGGCGCCAATCGGACTCTGCTCAATGCAGCGTCACGGGCTGCCTGCGGTAGCGCACCAGTATGCGCAGCGTCAGCGGGTGTTCCTTCTCGGGATCGAGACGCAGACGGATCATTTCCGCACGGGCGCGTTCGCGGCGGCGGCGCGCCCGCAGATACTGGATGGCCACAAAGCCCGCGATCGCCAGATAGGCGACATAATTGGCCACGCCATACCAGTCGGGCAGGAAGAGCCAGACACCCAAGGCCGCGACGATGGCGAAAATGATGTCGACCGGCCAGCCTTCGGACGCCGTGAAGAAAGCCAGCACCGGGAATATGCCGCGATCGATGTCGCCCTCCGGGTCGATCTGCGCGAGCAGGTCCTCGAATTCGGCCGACTGGCGCGCATAGACCTGATTGAGCGGTGTATCCTCATCCACCGGATCGGCATGGGCCGGCCGGTCACGATTGAGAATCATGCAGGCGCGCATCAGCCATTCGGCATCCTGAAGACGGCCATGGGCATAATACCCGCTCATCACTGCTCCGCGATTCGTTCATCCAGCCAGGCCGCCGCCCCGGCGGGCGTGTCCCCGTCGAGATCGACCCGCCGATTGGCCTCGCGCATGGCGTTATCGTCAATGGCGCCGACCAGCGGACCGAGTGCGGCAGCAAGGCCTGGCCGCCTGGCCGCCTGCGGCGACACCAGGATCACCGCATCATAGGGCGGCAGCACGCCGCGCGGATCGTCGAGCACCGTGAGGTCAAACGCTGCGATTCGCCCGTCCGTCGTGTAGGCGGTGATCACATCCACCTGCCCGTCACGAGCGGCCGAATACAGGAAGGTGTTGTCCATCGAACGTGTGCGAGCTGCGCCCAGACCATAGACATCGCGCGTCGCAGTCCATTCCGACCGGGCGAAGACTTCCGGATCGCCCCCCACAGTCAGCTCCCCGGCAATGGCGGACAGGTCGTCGAGACTGTCCAGGCCGCGGGCGTCGGCAAACTCGCGGCTGACGGCAAAACCGTAGGCATTCTCGAATCCCAGCCGCCCCAGGGTAAGAATTCCGTGCTCGGCCCACAGCCAGGCCGACATCTCGGTGAACATGCGATAGCGGCCAGCCGGTTCGGACCGGTTCATCACCGTCGCCCAGATCGTCCCGGTATAATCGATATAGACATCGATCTCGCCGCTGCGCAGGGCATCGAACGCGATGGTGGAACCGAGATTGTCGCGTCGAACCACCCGGGCCCCGGCCTCTTCCAGCCGGCGCTGCATCAGGGCGCCGAGAATGTACTGCTCGGTAAAGGCTTTGGAGCCGATCGTCACGGTCTGGCCGGCTATGCCCTGGACAGCGCCGGACGATTCGCCGGCTGCGACAGTCCCGGCTGGCCCCGGCGTCATGAAGCGGGGCGCGATGGACGCCGCAACCAGCACAGCAAGGAAGACGCCCACCCCGGTGGCGAGACCGCGCCGCCGGTCGCGGGCCGCGATCTCCAGCAGGCGGATGGCCTGGTCGAGCACGATCGCGAGCCCGGCTGCGAATACACAGCCGAACAGGACGGACAGCCAGTTGCGAGTCTGCAGGCCGGCGAAGATGTAGTTGCCCAGGCTGGTCGCACCGACGGGTGTCGCCAAGGTCGCGGCGCCCACTACCCAGACGGTCGCCGTACGCAGTCCGGCGACGATGACCGGCAGGGCCAGCGGCAGCTCGATCTGCCACAGGCGCTGGCGATCGGTCAGCCCGATGCCGCGCGCGGCTTCACGGATCTGCGGTTCGATTCCCTGCAGGCCGACGATCGTGTTGCGCAGGATCGGCAGCACCGAATAGAGCATCAGCGCAATGAAGGCCGGCAGAAAGCCGATCCGTCCGCCCAGCAGCGGTACCATCAGCGCCAGCAACGCCAGACCGGGAATCGTCTGGACGACGCTCGCCACATTCAACGTCACGGCCGCCAACCGCGGACGCCGGACGGCCTGGATACCCAGCGGAATGCTCAGCACAATCCCCGCCAGCAAGGCACACATCGAAAGCACAACGTGGGCCGACAGGTATTGCGGCAGTTCGGCGAGGCGCTCGGCGAAATTGGCGTTCATGCGCCCAGCTCCCGGATCGCCCGCATCTGGCGGCGCGGGGTTTCCAGCAGGCCGGAGACATAGTCGCTGGCGGGATTGGCAAGGAGGTCCGACGGCGTACCGTGCTGGACGATCTCGCCATCCGCCATCACCGCAATCCGGTCCGCCATGATCAGGGCTTCAGCCATATCGTGCGTAACCATGACGGCGCTGAAACCCAGCTCGGCCTGAAGACTGCGGAATTCCTGCTGCAGGGTGTCGCGCGTGATCGGATCGAGGGCGCTGAAGGGTTCGTCCATCAACAGGAGATCCGGCCGCCCCGCAAGGGCCCGCGCGAACCCGACCCGCTGTCTCTGGCCGCCTGACAGTTCGGCCGGATAGCGGTCTGCGTACTCGATGATCGGTAGCCGAACCAGGTCCAGCATTTCAACGACACGGTCGCCGATATCGTCTGCCGTCCATCCGAGCAGCCGGGGAATGATGGCGACATTCTCGCGCACGGTGAGGTGCGGGAACAGGCCATCGCCCTGCATTACCCAGCCGATCTCGCGGCGCAGCGCGACCGGATCGCGGCCGGCAATATCCTCGCCCTCGTAAAAAATCGAACCGCCCGAAGCATCCTCCAGGCGGTTGATCATTTTCAGCACGGTGGTCTTGCCGCAGCCGGACTCGCCCGCGAGCGCCAGCAATTCGCCGCGCTCAACCTGGAGCGAGACGCACCGCACGGCCTCGACACCGCCGGGATAGGTCTTGGAGACCGCCCGGATGTCGAGAACGGGGCGCGCCGGATCGATCAAAGATCTTCCAGGTCGATGTCCAGGATGGTGATTTCGAAGGAGTAGGACGTCTCGCCCTCGTCGATGATCTTCGAGACCACGCCCAGGCATTCGTCGGCAATGTGGATTTCGGCACACTCGTCCGGACGGTTGCGGCATTGCACGACCAGTTCGGGGTTCAGCTTGGCCTGGAGGAACATCTGAAGCTTGGCCGCTTCGAGTTGCGTCATGTTCTTGTTCACGGGGATTTCTCCGGTCGGGATTCGAAGTTGGCGCCAACTAACCCCACAAAGGGGGCTCACGTCCAGTCAGCGGGTGTTGGCGAAGGTGCGCAGGACCGGGCTATGCGGCGCCGGGCGGCGGTCGTATGAACTGTTCATACATGGTAGGCACGCCGCAAAGGAGCAAGCCCATGATCCGCAAGACCGTGTCGATGCCCGACGAGATGGGCCAGTGGATTGCCGAACAGCTGGCCAAGGGCCGCTATTCAAACGAGAGCGAATATGTCCGCGACCTGATCCGGCGCGACCAGGAGAACCAGCGCAAGCTGGAAGATCTGCGATCCATGCTCGCCGTCGCCGAGGCCGAGATCGAGGCGGGGCAGTTTACCGAGCTGAGTTCGAAGGCGGAGATCCAGCAGCTGTTTGACGAGATCGATGCGGAAATTGCCGATGAAACTCGCTCTGAGCAAACGCGCACGGGCTGACTACAAGGCCATTCGTGCCTACTCGCTCAGGCAGTTCGGCCCGCAACAGGCCGCCGCCTACCGCGAGCGCTTTGAGACTGCTTTCGAGCGTCTTCTGGCCTTTCCGGAAAGCGGTGCGCCGTCAGACACCTTGGCATCGGGCCTGCGGCGGCTTCCAGTTGGCCGGCACTGCGTGTTCTACCGTTTGACCGCCGGCGAGGTTCGCATCGTCGCAATCCTCCACGAGCGCCAGCTTCCCGAGCGCTTCTAGCCGCGCGGCGGACGGATGGTGTCCAGTCCCCAGGTCAGGACGAGATTGTCCGGACCGAACAGGGCATAGAGATAGTCCAGCGCGTCCTCGAGACCGTCCAGCTTCTCCTTGTCCTGCACGAACAGGGTGAAGCGGCTCTGTGCCTCGATGCCGAACTCGCGGGCGATCCCGGCGTCGAAATTCCGCAGGGCACGGGGGTCTGTCAGGCGGAAAGGAAAATCGAACCAGTCCGGATGCGCCTGCCGGGCCTCGGCGATACGCATCCGCGCTTCAGCCACCGACAGGCGGCAGTGTCCGGCATAGTCGATCGCCACGGGCCGATCAGCCGGAGCCCTGGGGCAGGCTCTGGTCCATGCTCTTCGCCGGCTCCTTGCAGGCGCATTTACCGACGATCTTGGCCGGCACACCGGCCACGGTGCAGCCAGCCGGAACCGGCTCCAGCACCACCGAGCCTGCTGCAATCCGGGCGCCGTCGCCGACCTGGATATTGCCCAGCACGCGCGCACCGGCACCGATCAGTACGCCCTTGCCGATCTTCGGGTGGCGGTCTTCATGGGCCGCGCCCGTACCGCCGAGTGTCACCTCATGCAGGATGGAGCAATCATCGCCGACCACGGCGGTCTCGCCGATCACGACCGAGGTGGCATGGTCGAACATCACGCCACTGCCGATCCGGGCTGCGGGGTGGATATCGAGACCGAAGCGTTCGCCGACCCGGCTCTGCAGGTGGAAGGCCAGCGTCTGCCGGCCTTGCATCCACAGCCAGTGGGCGATGCGGTGGGCCTGCAGGGCGTGATAGCCCTTGAAATAGAGGAAAGGCTGCAGGAGCGAGAGACAGGCGGGGTCACGCTCGTCGACCGCAATCATGTCGGCGGCCGCCTGGGCGACGATTTGCGGATCGCCTTCGATGGCCTCTTCGGCCACATCGCGGGCCAGCATGGAATCGAGCTGGGCGTCGGCCATCTTCGAGGCGATACGATAGGCCAGCGCATGGGCAAACTTGTCATGGCGCAGGATGGCCGCGTTCAGGAAGCTGGCGAGGATCGGTTCCTCGGCGGCCGCGGAGGCGGCTTCAACGCGCAGGCGCGCCCAGAGCTTGTCCACCCCTGTGCGGGCGTCGACTGCGGTTTCGACATTGGTGAGCGGCATCGCTCTCTCCTCGCGCCTATCTCTGCAACATGGCGGCAGCCAGCGTCTCGTCCAGCTCACCCTCACGGGCCATGTAGTATGCGCGCAGCAGCATCGCCACCGTCAAGGCATCCGTGATGCGCCCCGACACGGCTTCGTGAAGTGCGGTGCGGAAGGGGACACGCCGGGTCTGCAGCACTTCAGTACCTTCCGGCTCGGCCTCACCCTGCGTCAGGCCCGTAGCGATAAAGCCGATCGCTTCCTCATTGGTGACCGAGTTCGAGAGGTCCATGCGCAGGATCTCGCGCCATTGCGCAGCCTCGAGCCCGGTCTCTTCCTTCAATTCGCGCCGGGCGCTGTCCAGCGGCGGTACGTCCAGCGGCCCGCCGCCTTCCGGAATCTCCCAGCTATACTTGTCCTGGGGGAAGCGGTGCTGGCCGACCAGCACGGTCGTCCCGTCCTCGAACAGCGGCAGGACGGCGATGGCCAGATTGGCAAACTCGACCACGCCGTAAAGACCTGGCTCGCCGTCGGGCCGCGTGACGTCATGCTCTGTCAGGCTCAGCCAGGGGTTCTCGTACACGGTGCGCGAGGCACCGACCTGCCAGGGGCCACGACTGCCGCTCATGTTCATCTCCCTTGCCAGGCAAGGGCTCTAGGCCTGTTCGGCAAGCGCTGGCAAGCCGCGCTCCCGGCTCCGCTCGCGCCGCAGACTGTCCAGAAGCCGCCGCTTCTTGTCCGACAGACGGGAGAGTTTCACGAAAGCGGCCGGTGCGAAGACGAGTGCCAGGATGGCCGAGCCCGCCACCCCGCCGACCATCGCCGAGGCAAAGGGCAGCCAGAAACTGTCGCCGGACAGCAGCAGAGGGACGAAACCGCCGATGGTCGTCAGCGTGGTCGACAGGATGTGACGCGTGGCGTCCATCACGGTCGCCTGGACCGCACCGGGTTCCAGGGCGACGGAAGCCGGGTCGGCGCGCAGGGCCGACAGGACGACGATGGCACCATTGATCGACAGCCCCATCAGCCCCATCGATCCGACAATGGCGTTGAAGCCCAGGGGCGTGCCGAACAGCCACACCCCGAACATGGCCAGACCGACCGACAGGAAGGCAACGACGAAGATCACGCCGGCAAAGCGGAAGGAATTGAAGGCCAGAACGACCGATCCGATCATCAGCACCAGCAGCGGGATCGCCGTGGAGAAGAGATCGGCCATGGCGCCGCCACGTTCGGCCGCTTCACCACCAACCTGCAGCTCATAGCCCGGCGGCAGCACGATGTCGGCCTCGTCCAGCGCGGCGAAGAAATGCTCCAGTGCCGGGGCCGGCAGGGTGAAGGGTTCCAGGAAGCCGAGCACCGTATTTACCCGGTGACCGTTCTCGTGGTGGATGGTCGCCACCTGGGGGGCAAGAGTGACATCGCCGAGCGCCGCGACGGGGGACGCCAGAATGTCGGCGCCCGGCGATGCCAGCGGTGAACCCGCAACGGAAGACAGGCTGGCCCGGCGCGCATCCTGGGCGATCACGCGAACGGGCAATTCCTCCATGCCTTCCAGAACACTGCCGCCGATCTCGCCATCCAGTTCACCGCGCAGACGGTTGGCAAGGTCTGCGAGGCGAACGCCGGCGAGTTCGGCCGAAGCCTCGTCCGCCATGATGCGGGCGACAGGTTCGCCCATTTCGAGTCGTGACAGTGTGTGGGTCACCGTGGGGGTCTGGCTCAAAACGCCGCGGATATCGTGTCCAAGGCGATCGAGCTCGGTCAGTTCCGGGCCGACGAGAACGAGCTCGATCGGTGCCGGGATCGGGGGGCCCTGCTCGAAGGGCAGGGTCAGGAAGCGGGCCTGCGGAAACTCCGCCATCACGCGGCGCTGCAGGTCGGGCAGGATGCGCGCCGTCGCCTCGGCAGACGTGGTGTGGACGAAACCGGCGGCATAGCCGGGCGAGCCCTCGCGATTGCCCATCACATTGTAATAGGTGCGCGGACCGCTCTCGCCGATCGTCCAGGTGACCCGCTCGACGCCGTCATAGGACATGATGATCTCGCGCGCCCGTTCGGTCTGGCGGCGGGTCTCGGCGATCGAGGTCGAGGACGGCAATTCCAGTTCCAGCTGGAACATGTCGCGATCGGTCGGCGGGAAGAATTGCATCGGCAGGGTGGAGACCGCCACGAAGCCGGCGACGGGCAGGATCAGTCCGGCGACCAGACCGGTCCAGGGACGCGCCGTGATCGCGTCGAGCATGTTGCGATAGAGCCCGCCGAACGGGCCCGCGCCCAGCCCGTGCCGCCAGAAGCGGCGCGGTGCGCCGGCCAGTCCCGGGTCATCGAACCAGGCGGCAAACGCGCCGACCACAGTCATGGCCAGGATGAAGGACGCACCGACAGCAAAGATCACCGAAATCCCGATCATCGAGATGAACTCGCCGGCGGCGCCCGGCATCAGGGCGATCGGTGCAAAGGCAAAGATCGTGGTCAGGGTGGAGGCGGCGAGCGGTGCGAACAGATGGCGCACGGCGTGGTCCAGCGCCCCCAGCGGCGCCTCGCCGCGGGACCGGAACAGCCGGTATTCGTCGACAACGACAATCGCATTGTCGATCAGCAGGCCGAGCGCGACGACCAGACCGGTCACCGACATCTGGTGTAAAGGCTCGTCATAGATCCGCGTGAGCAGCAAAACGGCCAGCACGGTGAGCGGCAGGGCCGAACCGACGATCAGCGCCGCGCGCCAGCCCATCATCACGAACAGGACACCGAAGACGATCAGCGCCGACATCATCAAATCGCCGGCCAGCCCGTGCAGGCGGTCGTCGACATAATCGCCCTGGCGGAAAATCGTCTCGACCCGGATGCCCGGCACTGAGGCGGCAAAGTCGGCGACGACGGCGTCGGCGGCGTCGGACCACTGATCCACCCGCAATTCCGGTTGCAGGAAAGCCGTGACGAAAACTGCGCGCCGACCATTGGTGAAGCCCATCGACGCGGCTGGCGTGCGCGCACCCTTCTCGACATCGGCGACATCGCCAACGCGGATGAACTCGCCATTCGGGCCTTCGGCAAGCGCGATGGAGCGGATGCGGTCGAGACTGTCGAACTCGCCCGCGATCTCGACATTGAGGTCGACCGTATCGGAGCGCAGCTCGCCGGCCGGCGCCTTGGCATCGGCACTGGCGGTCAGGCGCGCCAGGTCGGCAACGGTCAGGCCCAGAGCTGCCAGGGTTTCCGGATCGGCCAGGACCCGGATTTCCTCTTCGACAGCACCGTGGACATCGGTCTCCTCGGTGCCCGGAAGATTGCGCAACCGGGCTTCCAGATCGTCCGCGAGACGCGACAGGATGGCGAGATTTTCCTCGCCCTGCCCGTCCCAGCTGAGCGCAACCACCAGGGTCGCTGCGCCGGTATAGCGGCGCTCGACATCCGGCGCACCGACCCCGGCCGGCAGTTGCGGCCGCACACTTTCCACCTGCTCGCGGATCAGCGTCCAGGCCTGATCGACATCGGCCGGGCCGAGGTCTTCGCGCACTTCCAGCGTGATAACTGAAATGCCCGAACGAGAGTCGGACGTCGTCTCGCCGATCTCGGCGAGTTCATGGATGGCGTCTTCCAGCGGCTCGGTGACGAGCGCCTCGACCCGTTCGGCCGATGCACCGGGGAAAATCGTCACGACCGTACCGAAGCGCTCGGTCAGCGACGGATCCTCCTGGCGCCCCAGCGACATCAGGGCGCCCAGGCCTGCCGCAACCAGCAGGATGACAGCCAGTGCGGTCAGCCGGGAATAGCGGAAGAAGAGCGTGCTCATTGTGCGCGGGCCTCGGCAAGGGCCGGCGTGACGCGCTGGCCGGGCGTGATGCGCTGGATGCCGGCGGCGAGCAGGAGGTCGCCGTCCTCGACGGCGCCGCGCACGAAGACCCGGCCGGCCTCGACGCGGACGGTTTCCACGGAGCGGGACTGCAGCGTGTAGGCATCGCCGGTCTCCGGGGTCAGGACATAGACCGACCACAGGCCGCGGCGCCCCTCTGCCAGCGCGGAGGTCGGCACCCAGAACCCGTCCGTGCCGATCGGCGTCGCGACTGCGAGGCGGACGACCTGGCCCGCAGCAGCAGATGCGTTCGCAGGCAAATCAAACAATGCGGTGACGGTGCGGGTCTGACGATCGACCACGCCGGTGGAGGAGCGGAAGACGGCATCGACCGGAGCCCCTTCGATCAGGAAGCGGTGCGAGGTCCCCGGCTGAAGCCCGTCGGCGATGCGTTGCGGCAGACCGACCCGGATTTCCAGGGCGTCGGTCTCGACAATCTCCAGGAGGGGTTGTCCAGGCTGGGCGATCGCGCCCTCGTCTGCGTGACGGGCCGTCACCACGCCGTCGAAGGGTGCAGTCACGACCGACAGATCGCGCTGCACGCGCAAGGCGTCGGCCTGGGCGGCGGCAGCATTTTGCCGGGCGAGCGCTGCCCGGGTCGAGGTGCGGACCTCGTCAAAGCGCTGCTGGGAGATGTGGCCACGCTCCAGCAATTGGGCCTGGCGGTCCTCGGTCTCGGCAGCCAGCGCGGTCTGGGCCGCCGTTTCGGCGGTCTGGGCATCCGCCGCAGCGATCTGGGCATCGAGTGCCCGTGTATCCAGCTGTGCCAGGATCTGGCCTGCGACGACACGGTCGCCGACATCGACACCGATCGCATCGATCCGGCCGCCGCGTTCAAAGCCGAGCGCGCTCTGCCGGCGCGCCGATACGAGACCGGGATAGAATTCCTCGATGCGTGCCTCGCCGTCATAGTGCGCCTCGATCGCAGACACGGGCAGCGGGGCCGGCAGCGCTGCAACGGCATTGGCATCGGCCCGCAGGGTCGACACGCCGAAGACAAGCACCGCAATCGCGACGGCGGACAGGATCACGGCCGTTCCGGCACTCAGGGGGCGTTTGTAAAGAGACACGGGACTACCCTCGCTGGCAAAGTCGCAGCGAGATGTAGGACAAAAAACGTCGTTTGAAAAGTGAACGGCGTTAAATTCTTTTACGTATAACGTGTATGCATCAACTCATGAGCCCACGCATGATCAGGTCGGTGTGCAGATCGATCACGGCGTCCCGCGTCACGTGCTCTGAACCCGGCATGCCATTGGGAAAGTCCTCGATACAGACGATGAGCATGGTCAGCCCGTGCAGGCTCGCCCAGACACTCTTGGAGGCGACCCGCGGATCGACCTGCCGGAAAACACCCTCTGCCTGACCCTGCTGGATCATACGCACCAGCGCCGACTCGGCTTCGAAAGCTACTTCCTTTTCCTCGTGAATATGCGGCTTCGCCGTGCTCGAAATGGAAAAGGCCATCATGTAGTGATTGGGCTCTTCCATGCCGGTCTCGATATAGGCGCGCATGCAGCGGGCGCACAGCGGTGCAACCTTGCCGCCCTCATCCATCGCGGCCCGGATCCGGGTCATAAGGCGCTCGAAGAACATCTCGCGGATGGCGACGAACAGCTCGTCCTTGGACGCGAAATACTTGTAGATCGCGGCCGGGCTGTAATCGATCGCCTCGGCAAGGCGGCGCATGGAAATGCCTTCTTCGCCTTCAGACGTGAAGATGGTTTCCGCCGCATCGATAATGGCATCACGCACCTTGCGGCGCCGGCGGTCGGCGGGCGTATCCTCGCTGTGATCCTCGTTCTCGGCGAAATCTGCAGACATGCCTTTACCACTCCCCCGTCCCTGTAGACAAAACCCTGTCCCCGCTACAGGTATAGCGACGACAGACCGTTCCGGTCAAAACACGCACACACCGCCACCCGCGAGGATGCCGCCATGACGAAGCCCGCTTTGCCCGAATTTCCCGCCCCCGGCGAGCGCCTTGCCTCCAGCCACGCCAATGCCGATACGCTGACCCTGCTGACCCGCCGGCGGTCCACCACGGCGATCGCCCTCGCCGAACCGGGCCCGTCGCCGGAGCAGGTCGACCAGTTGATCGGCATCGCATCGCGCGTACCGGATCACGGAAAGCTGGCCCCCTGGCGCTTCATCGTCTTCGAAGGCAGCGCACGCGCCAATTTCGGCCAGGTGCTGGCGAAAATCTTCGCCGCGGCCAATCCCAATGCCACGCCCGACCAGATCGACGCCGAGGCCAATCGCTTCACCCGCGCCCCGCTGGTGATCGCGGTGATCTCCCACGTCGTGGAGAATCACAAAATCCCCGAATGGGAGCAGATCCTGTCTGCGGGCGCGGCGTGCCAGAACATGCTGATCGCGGCCTCGGCCATGGGCTTCGGCGCCCAGTGGCTGACCGAATGGTATGCCTACGATCCGTTCGTCAAAGACGCGCTGGGCCTGCGGTCGGGCGAACGCATTGCGGGCTTTGTCTATGTCGGCTCTGCACCGGACGAACCGGTCGAACGGGTTCGTCCGAAGCCGCAGACCGGGCGCTGGAAGGTCTGACGCACAGCCCTCACCGCCGCGCATAATTAATTCGCACACAGCCGGACGTGCTGGCATCGGGCGGTTCGGTTCATCCCGACGATCACAACCGCCGGAACCGGCCGCACCGGCGCGCAACGGGGCACGACGGGCTCACTCGAAATTCCCGCAATAATTTCGTGTTTTAGCAAAACTGTCACATGACAGACCCGCGCATCATGATAAATGCGACCTGATCATTCGAATTTTCCCGTATTGTCGACTCGTTGAAAATAGCTAACCAAAACTGAACGCTGACGAATGCCATATAACTGTAATGACGAACCTTTTTCGGTCCAACACCCTGGTTTGTTCTGAACGGAAGCTGGCGGTGCGTGCGGGCAAGGCACGACGGGAGCTGGCGAGGGAGACAGGTATGCGAGGATTGGACAGGCTTTCGGTCTATGCCCGTGTGGGCATTCTCGGCGCATTGATCGGCTTCACACTGATCTCGCTGGCAGCGACCATGTGGTACAGCGACCAGGCGACCAGCGCCGCCCTGGAACGGCAGCGCAATTTCAGCGAAATCGAACGCCTCTCCCTGGAAATGGAGATCGGTGCGCTGCAGATGCGCCGGCGCGAAAAGGATTTCCTCCTGCGCCGCGAGACCCGCTATTTCGACGCCTATCGCGACAATGCCGCCCAGGTCGGCACTCTGCTGGGCGATCTTCAGGCGCTCGATGCGCCTGCCGATATCAGTGGTGCAGTCGGCCGTCTGCGCTCCGCCCTGCCGCGGCACAGCGAAACATTTGCCGAAGTCGTTGCGGAGCAGACCCGGCTCGGCCTGACCCATGACAGCGGGCTCCAGGGCCAGCTGCGCACAGCGGTCCATGACGTTGAGTCCCGCCTGGAAGCCTTCAACGATGCCGAGTTGACCGTACTCATGCTGATGATGCGCCGGCATGAAAAGGACTTCATGCTGCGTGGCGAGGCCCGCTATATTGAGAGCTTCGACACGCGCCAGGCCGAGTTCGACGCTCTTCTCGATGGCCGCGATTACCCGGATGCCGACAAGGCCGATATCCGGGCTTTGATGCAGGCTTACGGGCGTGACTTCCACGCCTGGGCCGAAGGTGACCTCGCACAACAGAACACGGTCTCCGAACTGAGCGCGATCTTTGCCGGCATGGATCCGGATTTCACGCTTATTGCCGACCAGGCCCGGGCCGGCGGCCGTGCGGCGGCCAGCGCCCTGGCCGCAGAGCGCCAGCGGATCCGGCTGATCACGGCGGGTATTGTCGCACTCATCGCCATCATTGCCGGTCTGAGCTGCTGGCTTGTCGGGCGTTCGATCGCTCGTCCGGTCAATGCGCTCACCGGCGCGATGGACGAGCTCGCCGGCGGACGGACTGACGGCGTCATTCCCGCGACGGACCAGGGCGGCGAGATCGGCCGCATGGCCCAGTCGGTGCTGGTCTTCCAGCAGAACCAGATCGAGATCGACCGGCTGCGCGCCGAACAGGCCGAGGCCGAACAACGCGCCGCCGAGGAAAAGCGCCGCCTGATGCACGAGATGGCGGACGAGTTCGACGCCAATGTCGGCTCGATTGCCGAAGATGTGACGCGCGCCGCCCAGGCCATGATCACCATCGCCGACCGCCTGCGCGAAAGCGCGCACGAATCGGATGAGCGCTCGACGGTGGTCGCGTCGGCAGCGGAAGAGACCTCGGCCAATACCCAGTCCGTCGCTTCGGCAACGGAAGAGCTGACCAGCTCGATCCGCGAGATCAACCGCCAGGTCACCGAGTCCCAGAACCTGACCCGCAACGCCGTCAAGGAAGCCGACGATACCCGTGCGACCGTGGCTGGCCTCTCCGAAGCAGTGGCCCGCATCGGCAGCGTGGTGACGCTGATCCAGTCGATTGCGGAACAGACCAACCTGCTCGCGCTGAACGCGACCATCGAGGCCTCCCGTGCCGGCGACGCCGGTAAGGGTTTCGCGGTCGTCGCGGCCGAGGTGAAGGCGCTTGCCGACCAGACAGGACAGGCGACCCACGACATCGCCGACCAGATCGAGGCGATCCAGAAGAGCGGCGACCACGCCGTCACCGCCATCGGCTCGATGACCTCCATGATCGACCAGGTCTCCGGCAGCACGACGGCCATCGCCAGCGCCATCGAGCAGCAGGATGCCGCCGCGCGCGAGATTGCCGGCAGTATCGCCCAGGCGGCCCAGGGTTCGGCCCAGGTCACCGAAAGCATCGCCGTGCTCTCCGGCAATGTCCGCGAGACCGATGACGGAGCGAACCGCGTGCTCGATGCCGCCCGCGGCGTCTCCGAGGACGCCGGCCGCCTGCGCACCGCGCTGACCGGCTTCCTCGAACAGATCCGCGCCGCCTGACCCTGCCCATCAACCCCAAGAACAGTTCGACGATCGATATGCGTTATCTCATCGCCCTTGCCCTTCTTGCGTGCCCGTCAGCCTTTGTACCGGCCGCGGCTGACAGTTTCCCCGTGCCGCGCTGGCAGAGCGAGGATGGCGCAACGTCGATCAAGCTGCGCGGCCGGATGATGCTCGACCTGGCCGATATCGACTGGTCCAGCCCGACGACAGGTGCGCCGCAGGACACAAGCGAGTTCCGGACCGCCCGCATGGGCATCGAGGCCCGGCATGGCGATTTCAAACTTGTCGCCGAGTTCGACTTCGCCGGAGACACGACCGCGCCGAACGATGTCTACCTGTCCTATGCCTCGCCTGCCGGCGAGTTCCGGGCGGGGCATTTCAAGACGATGAACTCGCTGGACGAGCTCACGTCCGGCCGTTTCACCACCTTCATGGAGCGCGGTCTGGCGACCGACCTCTTCCATCTCGATCGGCGCATCGGCCTGTCCTACACGTGGCACGGTCATGGTGTGGTGGCCTCGGCCGGCATTTTTGGCGGGCGGATGGACGATAATTTCCGTTTCGCGGAAGCTGACGACACCAGCGCACTGGCCGCACGGCTGACCTGGTCCGGTGAACACAACGGGACACGGCTCCATCTCGGGGCTTCCTGGCGGCAGCTCGACTATGCCCGCCAGGGCACGCGCATCCGCAGCTATCCCCAGGCGCACCTGTCCAACCGCTTCACCGCTGCCGACTATCGCAGCGATGCTGCGCTGGGCCGGGCCGTCTCGTCGGATTTCACTGGCATCGAGGCGGCCCTTGTCCGCGGCCCCTTCCACGCACAGGCCGAGTATGCCCGCCTGTCGCTCGACGGACCGCCCGGCAATCCGGACTTTGACAGTGTCTACGTCCAGGCCGGCTGGTTCATCACCGGCGAAACCCGCGCCTACAAGGCCACAAAGGGCGTGTTCAACCGCACGACGCCGGCGCGCGATGTCAGCGAAGGCGGCTATGGCGCGTTCGAGATTGCCGCGCGCTATGACGTGACGGATATGGGCGACGCCAGTCTCGGCGAGATGCGTGCCACGACGCTGGGTGTGAACTGGTATCCGCTGGATCATGTCCGCGTGACAGCGAACTATGTCACCGCCGAGCTGGACGCCCCGGCCTTCACCGAAACCAGCGACGCCCTGCAACTGCGCCTGCAGCTGGACTGGTAGCGCCCGCTAGAGTCTGTACCCAATTCGGGGATTCTCAGATTGAGCGACGCATGATTCACTCTTGGCGTGGGCGTTTGAGCCAGGAGGCGAAGATGGCGCGCTATGATTTGAGTGACGAGGAGTGGGCGATTGTTTCGCCGCT
>NZ_JBDWAS010000048.1:0-68570 GCF_039978735.1 Maricaulis sp. | reverse complement strand
TGCCCGGCCGCTTCGCACGTTTCGGACGCGGCGCGCCACGCGCTCTACTAGCCTTTCGGGCCTGTTTGCCTGCGTGCGAGGTTGTCCATGTCCGTCCGCCTGCTCGGCGCCGTCCTGGCGCTGATCCTGTTCCTCGCCTCCGACACAAACGCTGAATCTGCACACAGCCTGCTCGCCCCGCCCCTGACAGCCCGCTACGAAGCCGGCCTCTACGTCCACCATATCGCCGACCCCGAACGGCGGGTGGGAGACGAACCACGAACCGTGCAGGTCATGGTCTGGTATCCCGCCGAGACTGACGGCCGCATCCTCTCCCACCGCGAAACCATCGGCTTCGACGCCGCCGCGCGCGCGGCAGATGCGGGCACGCCGGCCGCACGGGCCGAACGCGTCTCCGGCATCGTGCAGCATGCCATCGACCGGGGTGCGGACGCCGGCCGGCTGGAGGCGTTTCTGGATGCTCCGACCCGGACCCGGCTCGGCGCGACACCGGCTGCCGGACCGTTCCCGGTGATCGTCTATGCGGCCAGCGTGTCCTCGCACCCTTATGAGAACACCGTCCTGCTTGAAACACTCGCCCGCCAGGGTTTCGTCGTCATCGCCACGCCCTCGGTCGGTATCGGGACCCGGGCCCAGGCGTCCGGCCGGGCGGGTATCGAGAACCAGCTGGCCGATATCCGGCTCTCCCTGCGCGTTGCAGACACGCTGGCCTTTGCGGACACCTCCCGTCTCGGCGTTGTCGGCTACAGCCGCGGCGGCGCCGTCGGCACGCTGCTGACGATGCAGGAGCCGCGGGTCAGGGTCTTTGTGTCCCTGGACGGATCGGAAGGGCGAGACATGCTGATCGGCGCAGTGCGCGAGAGCACCGGGTTCGATCTTGCCCGCTTCGACCGGCCGCACATGCATGTCTTCTCGGAGCCGGCAGAGAATTTCCCGGAGACGCGCGAGATCGTCGATGCGGCGCCCTCGCCCGACCGTCATGTCGTGCGCCTGCCGCAACTCGGCCATGGCGAGCTGGGATCGACCTTCATCATGCTGAACGGGTTCGCCCGGGGTGAAGATGCACGCCGCCCGGTCGCGCAGACGGCACCGGCCTACCAGGCCATGACTCTGCTGGTGCTCGACATGATGGACGCCCATCTCATGCGCAATGGCCCCGCCCGCGCCCGCCTCGCGAACGAGCGGCTGCGAACCGCGATCCCCGGCAGCGAGATTATCTGGGAGTAGGTGCAGCGCCCCGGGACAAAGCGCAGGCTGACCGGCAGCTGTCACGCCGCGGGAACCGCTGGGCGCTTCCCGCGTCCCTGTTATGATCGGCCTTCGCAACCTCGGGGACACAGATGCACAATCGCGCCTTCTACTTCACCCATCTGGAATGCTCGGAAACCGGCAAGCGCTACGAGATCGACACGCCGCACAATCTCTCCGATGCCGGCAAGCCGCTGCTGGCGCGCTATGACCTGGAGAAGATGAAGGGCGAGATCGACCGGGGTGCGATCTGGGCGCGAAACACCGGCTTCTGGAAGTGGCGCGAACTTCTGCCGGTCCATGACAGCGACGATATCTGCCGCCTGGGCGAGACCGATACGCCGCTGATCGATGTGCCCGCCACGGCGAAGGCGTCCGGCGCCACCGGCAAGGTGTGGGTGAAGGATGAGGGCCGCCTGCCCACGGGCTCGTTCAAGGCGCGCGGCCTCGCCCTCGCCGTCGCCATGGCGCACTCTTTCGGCATCAAGCGCCTCGCCATGCCGACAAACGGTAATGCCGGCGCCGCCATGTCGGCCTATGCCAGCCGGATGGGGATGGAGAGCTGGTGCTTTGCCCCCGAGGACACGCCGCAGATCAATCTGGACGAGATGGCGCTGCAGGGCGCGAAAGTCTTCAAGGTGAACGGCTATATCCATCATTGCGGCGCCCTCGTTGCGGCCGGCAAGGACGAGATGGGCTGGTTCGACGTCTCCACCCTCAAGGAGCCCTATAGGATCGAGGGCAAGAAGACGATGGGGCTGGAACTGGCCGCCCAGATGGGCTGGAAACTGCCCGACGCGATATTCTATCCCACCGGCGGCGGCACCGGCCTGATCGGCATGTGGAAGGCCTTCGACGAGATGGAAAAACTTGGCTGGATCGGCCCGGAACGCCCCAAGATGTTCGCCGTCCAGGCCGAGGGCTGTGCTCCTATCGTGAAAGCCTTCGAGGCCGGCGAACGCCATGCCGAGGAATGGCTCGACGCCCAAACCGCCGCCATGGGCATCCGCGTGCCCAAGGCCATCGGCGACTTCCTGATCCTGGACGCCGTCCGTGAAAGCGGCGGCGCGGCGGTGGCGGTGTCGGAAGCGGCGATCGAGACGGCCCGCACCCGCTGTGCCCGCGAGGACGGCTTGCTGCTCTGCCCCGAAGGCGCCGCGACGCTGGCCGCCATGGAAAAGGCCATGGGTGACGGGCTGGTGGCGCGCGATGCCGAGTGCGTGCTGTTCAATTGCGGCTCGGGATTGAAGTACAAGATGCCGGACGGGGCGGTGGCGCTGGACCGGCACAGCGAGGTGGATTGGGGGGCGATGTAGTGCCACCTTCAGCGCACTATTGGAGGCGCTTTTGGCAACATCAGGTCCACCCACCACAGTTCAAACAAACTTGTTCGCGTGTATCACCAGTGCTGCAATGCGAAGCGAACGAGAAGATATCTGCGAGGGGGTTTCGCTAGAACGCGTCTACGTTGATGCTTTTGGTCACACGATGACTGCATATGCGCCGCCACCTTCCGCTAAAGCGCACCATCCCTCTCCTTGGGTGCCGGTGCTAGCAAGCACCAAGTTCGACTGTCGCGTTCAGATACGGGTATCAAGCGGCAAAGCTCAAGACGAAGCTGCCGCGCTGAATACTGCATGGCTCGCCGCGACTGTTCTACGGTGCCGTTTGGGTGCTCCGATCCGCATCCCGTTCTATTCCCCCGTTTCGTTCAACGAGATTCCAACCACGTCACCAGCCCCCCAAATCACCCCTTTCGAAATGGGAGAAACGCATATCGGAGCATTCACCACCCGTGTTTGCGACTTGGAAAAAGAAGGAATTCAATGGCTAAAAGAGATGCTACCAAGCGCCACACACCTATTTTCCGATCTACGTTTTCGTCGTTTTCTGACCCTGTCCGACACAGCTCAATGGGCTCATTCGCCAGAGGCCGGGTGCATTATGGTCTGGACTGCGCTTGAAGTTTTTTTTGACCTCTCGGACAAGCAGGACAAAACGAAAGCTATCTCTCGGTGCCTCTCGAAATATCTGGCGAGCGAAAGGTCTGAATACGACAAGATTTTTCCTCTCGTTCGGAAGCAGTACCAACACCGTGGCAGCGCAGTGCATGCTGGCGCTTCTCTGGAAAATTCCGACGTGGCGCAAACATTTAGGTTAGCAAACGTTGTGCTACAGCAATGCCTTATCCAACGCGAGCTACCAGCCACGTAGTTCGCGCCCTTCTCCGCCCAGCCCATTATTGCCCGCGCGTTTCAACCCCGAGGGGGTGAAAACGTCATGACGGCTGGCGCGGTGGCGCTGGATAAGCACAGCGAGTAGGATTGGGGGCGATGTAGCTTCTTTCTTCCCCATTCCATGGGGAAGTGGGCCGATGCGGAGCATCGGGTCGAAGGGGGCGCGGCCTCAGGCCGCGAAAGACGCTCGGCTCAACCCTTCCGCCGCGTACCGCGGCGGCCCCTCCCCCGCTTCGCGGGTCCCCCTCCCCATGAAATGGAGAGGAAAGGCGGCATTCTTGCCCCGGGCATTTCCCTTCTGGGTAGAAGGACATGTACCTCCGGTACGTGTCCTCGGAAAAACAGACTTTGATTGCAGCGAAATTGCGCAACAATCGCCGCATGGCGCGCCTTCACATCGGTCGCATCCCGCTGGCCGTACTCGTATTCAGTATCTGGCTTCTTCCTCCGGCACTCGACTGGCTCGCCGCGGCCGAGACGCTGCCCGAAATCCAGGGTCAGCTCCGGGATGCGCTGCGAGTCCCGGAAGTCGTTCGCGGGTACATCAATGCCATCACCCTGATTTGCGGACCGGTGGTCGTTTTCCTGAGCGAACCGCCAGCCCCGATGGTTGCGAAAGCTGGCGACATCGAAGACCCGCAAAGAAGTATCGCCGGCATCTTCGACTTCGCCGCAATCATGGTCGCGATCGCCTTGCCCATTGAGATCGGCCTGCAGGCACTGGACGATCTCCACACCGGCCAGACGGCGTGGTGGAACGGTGTGGCGCGTCCTCACGGCTTCATCAACGTGTTCGTCCTGCCGGCCTGGCTCGCCTACACCGCCTGGCATCTGGGACGACGCAAACAGACGCTCGGGCAGTATGTCGCGCGCTATCGGCTGGTCCATCCGGGCCCGCCAGTGAGCTGGCGTGAACCGCTCTACCAGAGCATTCGCGTCTTCTTCTACGGGGCGTGGGTGAAGCGTGGCTACCGGCACAAGGTGCTGCCGCAGGACTACGCCTATGGATGGTACAAACCAACACTCCCGAGCTCCCCGCCCGACAGACCGGGCTGGTATGCAAGCGCCGGCGTTGTCGCGGAAGAGCTCAAATACGATGAATGAAGAACCGGTGCCCACGACGCCAAAGGCGGGCTGATCAGTCGGCTGAAGCCGACGATGTCCGATGGCGCGGTCACGCTGGACTTGCACAGCGAGGTCGATTGGGGGGCGATGTAGTTCGCAGAGGGACATGTACCTAGGGTACGTGTCCCGGGAAAACGAGGGGCTTTCCTGTAGACAGAAGCGATGTGCCGTCGGTTACTCGCCGGGACACGTACCCAAGGTACATGTCCCTCGGTTCGCGCTAGGCGTAGGGGTCGATGGCGTGCAGGTAGGCTTCCCAGTCGGCGACACGATCCTGCATCGGTCCGACCCGCACCAGATCGTCATCCCGGCCCGCCAGATGAGCATGCACGCTTGACCAGCGCCAGTCCTCGGCACGCGCGACCAGGCCCGCTCGCACGGGATTGAACTCGATGTAGCGGCAGGCAGCGAACAGGCGGTCTTCATCCATCGGCGATGACTTGTAGCGGCCTTGCCAGAGGAGGCCTGCTCCGCCCGCCCCCTGATTGTAGTACTGGGTGTATAGCCGGTGCGTTCGCCCAATGGCCCTCGACAGCCCGCCTGCATCATCCGGGACGAGGACGAGATGGACGTGATTGGGCATCAGGCAATAGGCCCTGCACTGGACCGCTTCCTGTTGGCAGGACTCGGTCAGCAACCGGATATAGCGGGCATAATCATCGTCGCTGAAGAAGACCTGCTGCCGGCGATTGCCGCGCTGGGTGACGTGGTGCGGCGTGCCTGGATAGACGATGCGGGCGGAGCGCGGCATGCCGGTCTCCATCGGTTGAGATTTACACTTTATAAGAGCAAAACAGAAGAGTCTCAATCATAGATATATTTTGAAGACTTCTCAGAGGGACATGTACCTTTGGTACGTGTCCCGGAAGAGAGAGGAGGCGCCGGAAGAGCCGGAAGCGTCCGACGCTGCCTGAAGGCTGTCGCCCCAGTTCCCCGGGACACGTACCAAAGGTACATGTCCCTCGATCCCCACACTTGACCTTCCCGCTCTTTCAGAGCATCCCCCGCGCTTCTCCACATCGCACACGGAGCACCGCCGATGATCCCCCGCTATACCCGTCCGGAAATGGCCGCCATCTGGTCGGACCAGAACAAGTACAGGATCTGGTACCTGATCGAGGCGCACGCGACGGAGAAGCTGGCGGAGCTGGGTGTGGTGCCGCAATCGGCGGTCGAGGCGGTCTGGAAGGCCAAGGATGTCGAGTTCGACGTCGACCGGATCAACGAGATCGAGGCCGAGGTGAAGCATGACGTCATCGCCTTCCTCACCCATCTGGCCGAGCATGTCGGCGAAGAGAGCCGCTTCGTCCACCAGGGCCTGACCTCCTCGGACGTGCTGGACACCTGCCTCGCCGTGCAGATGAAACAGTCCGCCGACCTGTTGCTGGAGGGCATGGACCGCGTGCTGACGGCGCTGAAGGCGCGCGCGGAAGAGCACAAATACACCGCCTGTATCGGCCGCTCGCACGGCATCCACGCCGAGCCGACGACGATGGGCCTGAAATTCGCGCGCTTCTATGCCGAGTTTGCCCGCAATCGCGACCGCCTGGTGCGGGCGCGTGACGAGATCGCCACCTGCGCCATTTCCGGTGCCATCGGCACGTTCGCGAATGTCGATCCGGCGGTGGAAGAACATGTCGCCGAACAGATGGGCCTGACGGTGGAGCCGATCTCCACCCAGGTCATCCCGCGCGACCGCCACGCCAATTATTTCGCCGTGCTGGGCCTGATCGCCTCGGCGATCGAGAATATCGCCATCGAGGTGCGCCATCTCCAGCGCTCCGAAGTGCGCGAGGCGCAGGAATATTTCTCGCCGGGCCAGAAGGGCTCGTCGGCCATGCCGCACAAGCGCAATCCGATCCTGACGGAGAACCTGACCGGCCAGGCCCGCCTGGTGCGCTCGGCCGTGGTGCCGGCGATGGAGAATGTGGCGCTGTGGCACGAGCGGGACATCTCCCACTCCTCCGTCGAGCGCGGCATCGGTCCGGACGCCAATGTGCATCTGGACTTCGCCCTGCACCGCACCGCCGGCATGATCGAGAAACTGATCGTCCATGCCGACCGCTGCGCGGAAAACCTCAACGCCTATGGCGGCATCCACAATTCCCAGCGCGTCCTTTTGGCCCTCACCCAGGCCGGCGCAAGCCGCGAGGTGAGCTATCGCCTGGTCCAGCGCAACGGCATGAAGACCTGGGATGAAGGCGGCATGCTGGTCGACCACCTGAAGGCTGACGCCGAGGTCACCGCCCTGCTCTCGAACGAGCAGATCGAGGCCTGTTTCGACGAGGCCTACCACATGAAGCATGTGGACACGATTTTCCGGCGGGTGTTCGGGGAGTAGGCGTTTTCGCGATACGACTGAGGCAGGCTTGGACGTGCGAGTACCGCTCGCAATCATCCATAGAGCGCATGCCAGCCACTTCGCCGTATCCGGTTTTTCAGGGCACGAAACGTGCCCGCCCTGAACCCGTCATCCCGACGAGAGCGGGACCCAGATCGTCAAGCGATCCAGTGCCAAGTCTGGCTCAACCCGGCCTTATGAACTGGGCCCTGACCGAAGCCTGCGCCCGCGAAGGCGGGGGTCAGGGTGACGGTGATTGAAGCCGGGATTCAGCAAGATTGCGGCTGTTGGCACAGCATTCAAGCTCAGAAAGACCGCCCCTACCCCGTCATCCTGACGAAGGTCAGGACCCAGTTTATAGAGCGAGCTGGTGCCAGGCCTGGCTCAATCCAGTCCTTTGAACTGGGCCCTGACCTTCGTCAGGGTGACGTTTGATGGGGCTCGGACAACAAGACCAAGCACGCCCCGCGGCCGATTTGTAAGTTGCACGCTGCAGCGCGCCCCCTAAATTCCCCCCATGTCCAAGCTCTACGACTCGATCGACGATCGCCTCACGGCCTTCATCGAAAAGCAGAAGATGTTCTTTGTGGCGACGGCGCCGTCGGGGGATGAGGGGCATGTGAATGTCTCGCCCAAGGGCTATGACAGTTTCCGCATACTGGGGCCGAACGAGGTGGCTTTCCTCGATCTGGGCGGGTCGGGTGTGGAGACGATTGCGCATCTGCGCCAGAACGGGCGGATCACCTTCATGTTCTGCGCCTTCGAGGGCGCAGCGAACATATTGCGCCTCTACGGCACGGGCGAAGCGACCTGTTTCGACGATCCGGGCTTTGCAGAGAAGAAGGCCCTCTTCCCGGACTTCCCCAAAGTACGCGCGATCATCACCGCGAAGATCCACCGCATCGCCGACAGTTGCGGCTGGGGCGTGCCCTTCTACGATTTCAAGGGCGAGCGCGACCAGCTGATCCGCTATAACGAGCACCGTACCGACGAGGTCTGGCGCGAACGCCGCTATACCGGCAATGCCGAGTCGATTGACGGCCTGCCGGGCCTGGTAAAGCCGGATGCTGCGGAATGACGCCAGCGTGATCGCTTCGTGCAGTGACCGCCGGGGACGCCGCGGCTAAACGGGTCGTCCTGGAGGAAGATCGATATGCGACTGATTGCTGCCGTGCTGGCCGGACTGGCCCTGTTTCTTGGACCCAATTTCGTGCGGGCCGCCTGGGACGAGGCAGCTCCGGCGGAAGAGCCGCGCCTGGTGGCCGCGATGTTCCGCTCATCCTGGTGCGGCGCCTGCCGCGTGCTGGAACCGCGGGTCGAGGATGTGCGCGAGGAGATGGCCGGTGAACCGATCGGCTGGGTGCGGTTCAACTTCACCTGGGGCCAGCGCGACGCTCTGCGCGGTCTGGCCGAGGAAGAAGGCATCGCACCGCTTTATGACGAGCTGGCCGGCCGCACCGGTTTCCTCGTGCTGATGGATCGCGAGACCGGGCAGGTATTCGAGATCGTCACGATGGATTATGACCGTACCCGTATCCGCGAAGCCCTGGAGCGCTGGCTGGTCGTCGTCGACCGGCTGGAAAGCGTCGAGGGCTGACGCGCCTCCCCGGTTACGGGCGAGGCGCGAACCGGACCTAGCCTTCGGCCTGGATCTGCTGGCGGGCGGTGGCGAGGAGGTCGTCCATCTGCTTGCGCAGCAGGTGGTCGGACAGGTCGACATTGCGGGCGTCCAGATCGCCGCGCACCTTGCGGAAGACGTCGTCATCGCCGGCTTCCTCGAAATCGGCAACGATGACCGACTTGGCGTATTCGGCCGCGGCTTCGCCATCGAGGCCCATCAGCTCGGCAGCCCACAGGCCCAGGAGCTTGTTGCGGCGGGCGGCCGCCTTGAATTCGAGTTCCTGGTCGTGCGCGAACTTGTTCTCGAAGCCTTTTTCGCGATCGTTGATGCCCGACATGGGTCTCTCCTTGAGGATGTCCATTTGCCCGAGTGACTAGCTCGGCAAGGGGTCTAAATCAATCTTCACCGCACACAAGGATGCGGCGATCTCGAAACAATCCTACCGCACCGCGGCAAGACGTTGCAGAGGGACGCGCACGCGGATATTTTCCCCCCTTCGATGCGCGGTCCGGTTCTCGATTCGGGCCGCGTCTCTCTTTTCGGGTCGACTGCCCCGGCTGCCGGGGCTGACCGCCAATGGAGCGTCCGCCCATGTCCCGCCGCAAGATGATCTACGAAGGCAAGGCCAAGATCCTGTATGAAGGCCCCGAACCGGGCACGATCGTGCAGTATTTCAAGGACGACGCCACCGCCTTCAACAACCAGAAGAAGGCCACGCTCGAGGGCAAGGGCGTGCTGAACAACCGGATTTCCGAGTATATCATGCTCGGGCTCGGCCGGATCGGCATTCCGACCCATTTCATCAAGCGTCTGAACATGCGCGAACAACTGGTGCGCCAGGTCGAGATCATTCCGCTGGAAGTGGTCTGCCGCAATGTCGCCGCCGGTTCGATCAGCCAGCGCCTGGGCGTGCCGGAAGGCGACCCGCTGCCGCGCTCCATCGTCGAATTCTACTACAAGAAGGACGAGCTGGGCGATCCGATGGTGTCCGAAGAGCACATCACGGCGTTCAACTGGGCCTCCACCCAGGAGATCGACGACATGATGGCGATGACGCTGCGGGTGAACGACTTCCTGTCCGGCATGTTCTCCGCCGCCGGTATCCGCCTCGTCGACTTCAAGCTGGAATTCGGCCGCCTCTACGAGGGCGACATGGTGCGCACCGTGCTGGCCGACGAGATCAGCCCGGACAGCTGCCGCCTGTGGGACATGGAAACCAACGAAAAGATGGACAAGGACCGGTTCCGCCGCGATCTGGGCAATGTCACCGAGGCCTATGCCGACGTGGCCCGCCGCCTGGGTATCATGAAGGAACACGGCCAGACGCCAACAAATGAGGGGAAATAACCCGCCTCACCGATTTCCCGTCGAGGCGGGCTGATCCGCAAGCACCTTCCGGTTTCGGCGCGGCGAGATAGCCGGCGATCAATCCCCGCGTGAAAAAGAGTTCGCTGATCTCGTGAACAGCGTTGGCGAAACGCTCAATTCGTCGAAGTCGCGCCGCACGACCGCATTGTCGAGGATAAGCTCGATATCCTCACGCAAGCTGGACACGTCGGGAAACGGTGTATTTTTTGAATAATCACGCAATTTCGGTTCACAGCCGGTGACCCTTTTCAGGACTGTGTTGTATCCACGCGAACGCAGCTCAGATTGAGTCTGGACCGGAACAGGTATTTTCTCACGAAATTTCCTTTTCTTTCCTGCCAGCTCGCCAAGAGCGTAATATGAATCCCTACTCAACCCACCGAAAGCATTGCAAATCAACTTAAAATACAACAAGTTTCCGCCAATACTTACATTGCTCTCCCATTCGTCCAGAACAGTTGACGGATAGTACGGAAGCTCCGCGTGATGACAAAAATCCTGAACTATATCCCCTTCCTCCAGGAGATTTTTGTTAAAGTAACGAAAACAGGAACCGTGAGAAAATTCGTACCAGGCACTTACAAATTCACCCAAACGGGTGTCAAACATCCTCAAGTACGAATACGGGTCTGCGAAACAATTATTCGCATGAATGAATTGCGCATAGCTTGAACAATAATAACCAACAATTTCCCTGATATAACAAATCGTGTACAAATGATGACCGGAAAACATTTCTTTTAAAGAAGAAGAATTTTTTATATTTTGAAACGACTCACTACTAAGTACCAAAGTGCTACAATTCGATTCGTTTTGCTGACGCTCTATTTCTCGCAAAAAATTTTCGGCCGCGCTTGTGTCCCCCCGCTGTAACGCGTGGACAAATTCGTGATGAGCGGTCTCGATCCGGCCCGAGAGAATGCCAAGATCGGGATATAGAACACCGTCCCGCTTCAGCGCTTCCCTGTTCTTGCTGAGATACCTCTGCACGCTTGATGTGCCGGTCTTGTGCCGGCCAATATGAAGAACAACCTTCAACGTCCTTGAGAATGCCACAGAGCGCCCCCCGTCGTGTCCCCACCGACGGCCGATAAAAAACTCCAGCCACCGAGAGTCAATCATCGGCTCCGGCCGACATTCTGCTGCAGCCCGGACAGCCGCGAATGTCTGTAGAAGGCATCGCCGGGGCCTCCATACAGAAACGCCGCACCCACGGCCGCTGTGAGCGCCGTGGAAAATGGCCGTCGTTTGCGTTGCCCCCAGAGCCCCGCGCCGGCGGCCCCTTGATCGATTTGCACTGTGAGCCTGAACCGGGAGACCATTCGTCCACTGAAACTCGACCCCCTTGTCAATTGCGCCCAAGGCCATGTCGCTTTATTGAGGGCGCGAATTTCAGGCCTTGAAAAGCGAGTCGAGCCCGTGAAAGCGAAAATCCACGTCTATCTGAAACCCGGCGTCCTTGATCCCCAGGGAGCCGCCGTCGCCGGCGCGCTGCACAATATGGGCTATGACGAAGTCGTCGAGGCCCGCCAGGGCAAGCTGATCGAGCTGGACCTGACCGGCGACGATGCCGAAAAGGCCCGCACCCGGGTCGAGGAAATGTGCGCCAAACTCCTCTCCAACCCGGTGATCGAGAGTTACTCGATCGAGCTGGAATAGCGGGGTCCGGCCGAGATGAAATCCGCCGTCATCGTCTTCCCCGGCTCCAATTGCGACCGCGACGCCCATGATGCGATCGCGAAAGTCACGGGCCACGCCCCCGCCATGGTCTGGCACCAGGAAAGCGAACTGCCCGAGGGCACCGATTTCGTGATGGTGCCGGGCGGGTTCTCCTATGGCGACTATCTGCGCTGTGGCGCCATGGCCTCGCGCTCGGCGATCATGCCGGCCATTGTGGCCCACGCGGCTACCGGTGCGCCGGTCCTTGGCGTGTGCAACGGCTTCCAGATCCTCACCGAAAGCGGTCTCCTGCCCGGCGCGCTGATGCGCAATGCCGGCCTGAAATTCGTCTGCGAGAAGGCGAAGCTGAAGGTGGAGAACGCCAATACCCGCTTCACCTCGCACTATGAGGGCGGTGCCGAACTGATCGTGCCGATCGCGCACCATGACGGCAATTACTTCGCCGACGACGAGACCCTCGACCGGATCGAGGGCGAGGGCCAGGTGATCTTCCGCTACGGCAGGAACCCGAACGGCTCCAAGCGCGACATCGCCGGCATCACCAACGAGCAGGGTAATGTCATGGGCATGATGCCCCACCCGGAACGCGCCGTGGACGAAAAGCACGGCGGCACGGACGGGCTGAAACTGTTCGAGAGCCTCCTGGGGAGCGCGTGATCCGATGGCCGAGCAATATGCCGTCTTCCTGTTGCTGACCGCCCGCCCGGAATGGCTGAGCAAGTCCCGGGAAGCCCGCTCGTCCTTTATCGAGAAAACCATCGCACCGATCATCGCGCGCTTTGAAACGGTCAATTGCCGCTTCTTCGACGCCGAGGCCTTCAATGCGAATTGCAGCGACGTGCTGATGGTGGAAACGCCTGACCTGGCGGCCTATCGCCGCTTCATCGACTGCCTGCGCGATACCGCGCTGTTCTCTGCCCCCTATTTCGATGTCGAGGCCATTATTCCGGCCGTCGAGGACGATCATCGCAAGCATGACGACTTCCTCTCCGCCGACAAAGCCTAGACGAACCGAGACGCACCCATGACCCAATACGCCGAAGGCATCACCGCCGAGATCGTCGCCGAGCACGGCATCAATGACGAAGAATACGCCATCATCCTCGACCGTCTGGGCCGGGCGCCCAACCTCGTGGAACTGGGCATTTTCTCGGTCATGTGGTCGGAACACTGTTCCTACAAGTCCTCGCGCGCCCATCTGGGCCGGCTGCCGACGGATGGCGAGAAGGTGATCCAGGGCCCGGGCGAGAATGCCGGCGTGATCGATATCGGCGACGGCCAGGCCGCCATCTTCAAGATGGAAAGCCACAACCACCCCTCCTTCATCGAGCCCTATCAGGGTGCGGCGACGGGTGTGGGCGGCATCCTGCGCGACGTCTTCACCATGGGCGCACGCCCGGTGGCACTGATGAATGCGCTGCGCTTTGGCGCGCCGGACCATCCCAAGACGCGCCAGCTGGTTTCCGGCGTGGTCGCCGGCATCGGCGGCTACGGCAATTGCGTCGGCGTGCCGACCGTCGGCGGCGAGACGAATTTCCACGCCGGCTATAACGGCAATATCCTGGTCAACGCGATGGCGGTGGGCCTGGCCGATGCGGACAAGATCTTCTACGCCCGCGGCGCCGAGCCGGGCCAGCCGATCGTCTATGTCGGCTCCAAGACCGGCCGCGACGGCATCCACGGTGCCACCATGGCCTCGGCCGAGTTCGACGATGCTTCCGAAGAGAAGCGTCCCACCGTCCAGGTCGGCGATCCCTTCGTCGAGAAAAAGCTGATCGAGGCCTGCCTCGAACTGATGGCGACCGATGCCATCGCCGCCATCCAGGATATGGGCGCTGCCGGCCTCACCTCCTCCTCGGTCGAGATGGCCGACAAGGGCGGGATCGGCATCCATCTGGACATGGACAAGGTGCCCCAGCGCGAAGCCAACATGACGGCCTACGAGATGATGCTCTCGGAAAGCCAGGAACGCATGCTGGTCATCATGAAGCCGGGCCGCGAGGACGTTGCCCACGAGATCTTCCGCAAATGGGAACTCGATGTCGCCGTGATCGGCGAGACGACCGATACCGGCCGCATGGTGCTGACCCACAAGGGCGAGACCGTGTGCGACATCCCGGTGGCGCCGCTGGCCGACGATGCGCCGAAGTACGAGCGCCCCTATTTCGCACCGGAAGTGCGCGCCCAGATCCACGCCAAGGACATCGCCCAGCCCGATCATATGGGCGAGGTGCTGCTGAAGCTGATGTCCTCGCCGGACATGGCCTCCAAATCCTGGATCTGGAAACAGTATGACCGCCACGTGATGGCGGATACGGCGGCCTCCTCCGAGGATCCGTCCGACGCGGCCATCGTCCGCGTGCACGGCACCAGCAAAGCGCTGGCCATCACCACCGACTGCACGCCGCGCTATTGCTACGCCCACCCGTTCGAGGGCGGCAAGCAGGCCGTGGCCGAAGCCTGGCGCAATCTGACCGCCACCGGCGCCGACCCGATCGCGATCACCGACTGCCTGAATTTCGGCAATCCCGAGCGCGAGGAGATCATGGGCCAGTTCGTCGGCTGTATCGACGGCATGGCGATGGCCTGCGCCACGCTCGGCTTCCCGGTCGTGTCGGGCAATGTCAGCCTCTACAACGAGACCAATGGAGCTGCCATTCCGCCGACCCCGGCGATCGGCGGTGTCGGCCTGATCCCGGATATCGACAAGCGGGCCGGTTTCGGCGGCATGAAGGATGGCGATATCCTGCTCGTGGTCGGCGAGACCCAGGGTGTGATGGGCGCTTCGGTCTATCTCAAGGTCATCGAGGACCGCGAAGACGGCGACGCACCACATGTCGATCTGGACGCGGAGAAGGCCAATGGCGATTTCGTGCGCGGCCAGATCCGCACCGGCCGCCTGACGGCCTGTCACGATGTTTCCGACGGCGGCCTCGCCTGTGCCGCGGCCGATATGGCCCTGGCCTCGGATTGCGGCATCAAGCTGGCCCATGAGGGGGCCAACCCGCCGATGCACGGCTTCCTCTTCGGTGAGGACCAGTCGCGCTATCTGATCGCCGCCCGGAAGGAGGACGCCATCGCCATCCTGCAGGATGCCAAGGCGGACGAGATTCCGGTCCAGGTGGTCGGCCTCGCCGGCGGCACTGCGATCAGCGTCAACGGCGCCCACCCGCTCGAACTCGACCGCCTGCGTGCGGCCTGGGAAGGCTGGATGCCCGGCCTGATGGACCAGCTCGTCGAAGCGGCGGAATAGCGGGTCTCTCTCATTTTCCCCTCTCCCCCGCCGGGGAGAGGAATCAAAGGTGAGGGGCGGCCGCGACAGCGGCCCGCTAAAGGCTTGTCTCATGCGCGGCTCTGCCGCGCGCCCCTCATCCGCCGCTGCGCGGCACCTTCTCCCCAGAGGGGGAGAAGAAGGTTGGTGCGCCTCGGCCACGCTGTTCCCCCTCTCCCGCCGTCATCCTGACGAAAGTCAGGACCCAGACCGTAAAGGCAGACCTGGGCTGGGCGGGCTCAGCTCGTGCCAAGCCGTCATGGGAGATAAGGGTGTATTCGCGACCACCCAGCTCTATGAACTGGGCCCTGACTGAAGCCTGCGCCCGCGAAAGCGGGTGTCAGGGTGACGGTGATGGTTGCGGCTTCAGCGCTCGTTTTTCCCGGACGGAGGCCTGCGCAGGCAGGCTGCAGATCCGGGATCTACCGAGGGTCATTTCAAGCGATGAGCTTCTCGTTGGTCCCGGCACTCCGCCCGGCCTTCGCCGGGCTTTCAGCCGGGAAAAGCGGAATGGTGTTTAGGGGGTGGCGCCTACTCTCCCTACAAGGGGAGAAGCGGAAAAAGAGCCTACCGCCCCGCGGCTTCGCCGATTTCGTCCAGCCTCTCATCCGCCTCCCGGGCGAAGTCGAGGATGGCGGCGGAGGCGTCCTGGAAGAAGTCCAGCGTCATGTTCTCATAGGTGTCGGTCGGCTGGTGGTAGTGCGGGTGGAAGTCGACGCCGAGATAGATGAAGGGAATGCCGGCGACGTGGAACGCCCCCGAATCCGTCAGCAGCGTCCAGTCACCGCCCGGCTCCTCGGTCGGCTCGTCATAGCCCATCGGCATCGAGACATCGGCCCGCGCCGCGACTTCTTCGACCATCGGGACGAGGAAGGGGTAGTGATAGGTGCCGACGGCCCACAGGATGCGGTCCTGCGACATGGCGACCATGTCCATGTTGAGATTGAAGGTGATGTTCTCCACCGGGATGGGCGGATTGGCGACAAAGGCGCGCGCGCCCTGCAGGCCCCGCTCCTCGGCGTCGACAAAGGCGAAGATCACGTCATGCTCGGGCGGGTTGGCGACAAAGTCCGCGGCAATCGCGAGCACCGAGGCCACGCCGGAGGCATTGTCGTCGGCGCCGTTCCAGATCTGCCCGTCGCGCATGCCCTCATGGTCATAGTGCGCCGTAACGACCAGCGTGCGCGCGCTGTCCGACGTGCCCTCGATCTGCGCCAGGATGTTCACACCGGTAATGTCTTCGTCCGGGGTGCGCGGCAGGGAGAAGGTGAAGCTGTGCTCATAGCTGCCGTCCACGGGAGCAACGCCGATGCCCTCCAGACGCTCGATGATGTAGGCGCGCGCCAGGGCATTGCCCTCGGTTGCCACTTCGCGGCCTTCCATGTCGTCGGCGGCCAGGATGCGCAGATCTTCCAGCAATTGCTCGCGATCGAGCGCCGGCGCCTCCTGGGCGCACCCCGCCTGCGTAAGGACGGCAAAAGAAACGGCAGCGCTGAACAGGATGGACCGCATGAAAACTCCCCCGGATTGACCAATCCGGGGGAGCTTGCCACGGCACACGCCGGGAACACACTGAATTTTCGGTCAGTATCTGCGGTTTACTGGAACCAGCCGCGCGGCGGGCTGGCTGCGGGTTCCGCTTCCAGCTCCGGCCAGTTGGCATCGGCCTGCGTGATGAAACCGTCGATGTCGCGCTCCCAGCGGCGCTGGATGCCGGCATCGTAATTCATGTAGAGCACGCCATCGACAATCCGGTAGGCCTGCGGATCGGTACGCGCCTTGTAGCCGCGCGAGGCCGCCCAGGCGCAATGCCCGTCATAGGCGGGGATGTAGCGCTGCGGATTGGCCAGGAAGGCCTCGCGATTGGCCTCGCTGGCGAAATGCCAGACGGCCCCGTTATACTCGGCACTGATATCCGCCAGTCCCATCTGCGGGGTCTCGGCGGTGTAATAGGAAACCACGTCGAAACCGCTGACGGCCCTTCCGTCCCGGTCGACATATTGCTCGCCGGCAAAGGCCGCGCCGGCCAGCAGGAAGACCGCCAGCGCGAGATTGGCAGCGCCCAGCGACAGGCGAAGGCAGGTTTTGGCAGTCAACAACAGGCTCATGGTCTTTTCCCTTGCGGTCGTGGCGACTAGCTTGGCCCCCGATATGCGCCCGACACCGGTCCGGTAAAAGGCACAACGCAACACGCCGGATCACACATCCGTCACCGCCCGGAGAGCCGCCATGCCCATGCCTGCCGAGGATATCATCGCCCTGATCAAGGCCGGTATTCCCGATGCCGATGTCGAAATGGAAGACCTGGCCGGCGATAATGATCACTGGAAGGCGGTGGTCACGTCGGAAAGCTTCCGCGGCAAGCTGCGCGTCGCCCAGCACCAGATGGTCTATGCCGCGCTCGGCGACAAGATGGGCGGGGAGCTGCACGCCCTCGCCCTGGAAACCCGCGTGCCGGCAGGCTGAGCCGGCGTGATCGACGACCCGGCCTTCTCCCGTCTCGGCTTTGGCGTATCCGGCCCGCACGCCGGCTGGGCCATGCCGCGTCACGCCACGGAAGAGCTGGTGCGCCGGGCCGTCGGCCTGGGGATCACCCTGTTCGACACCGGCCCGTCCTATGGCAAGGGCGAGGCGGAACGCCGGCTGGGGCGCGCACTCCAGACCGTGCCGCGCGACAAGGTCTTCGTGGCCACCAAGGCCGGCATCGGCCCGGGTGGACGCCGTGATTTCTCCGCCGGCGCCGTGGAAATGTCCCTGCGCGCCTCGCTGGACCGGCTGGCGATGAACCATGTCGACCTCCTGCTGCTGCACGGTCCTGCCGCGGCCGAGATGAGCGACAAGCTGATCCGCCATCTCCAGGCCTTCCGCGAGCGCGGCATGGTGCGCTATCTCGGCGTTTGCGGCCGCGGCGGCGAGCTCGATGCCGCCATCGATACCGGGGCGTTCCAGGCGATCATGGCACCGGTCAATCCCGGGCTTTCCGACACAGAGACGGCCCGGCTGGAACGGGCCCGCGCGGCCGGACTGCGTGTGCTGGGTATCGAGGTGATGGCCGGCACCACACGCCGCCGCCTGCCGCGCTCGCGCAGCGATCTTTGGTACTGGGCCCGGCAGACCAGGCGCAGCCTTCTGGGTACGGCACCGGCCGTGCCGGTCAATACGCCGCAGCTGGGCCTGAAATGGGCGCTCGAAAACGGACCGGCAGATGCGCTAGTGTGCCTGACAACACGCCACGCCAATCTGGCCGAGAATGCCCGGCTGGCGGCCCTTGAAGCCCGAGCCTCCGCTTCCTAGCTGAACGGACAGATCCAACAGGGAGTCCCGCCATGACCACCGCCCACGACGCCATCAAGTCCACCGTCGAGAATAATGACGTCGTCCTGTTCATGAAGGGCACACCGGTGTTTCCGCAATGCGGCTTTTCCTCCGTGGTGGCGCGTGTGCTGGATCATCTCCAGGTCGATTTCGAGAGCGTCAACGTGCTCGAGGACGACGGTATCCGCCAGGGTATCAAGGAGTTCTCGAACTGGCCGACCATTCCCCAACTCTACATCAAGGGCGAGTTCGTGGGCGGTTGCGACATCGTCAAGGAAATGTTCGAGACCGGCGAGCTGCAGACCTATCTGCGCGACAAGGGCCTGATCGAGCCGGCCTGAGCCGCTTCAGAGCGCCACCCGGCTTGCGTCAGCGCGCCGCGACCACGCGGCGGCCGGGTGCTGGCGAGGCGCTTTCCAGCGGATTGAGCACGACGACCTCGCCCTGGGCGGGCACGCCCAGCTCATCGAGCGCGAACGCCAGCTGTACGCCCCAGGGCATTTCGCGGCTGCAGCTATCCGGCGCGTTGCGGGACAGGCTGACGGCGTAAACATCGCCCTCATAGCTGCCGACATCGACCGTGAAATCCGAGCGCGCGGTACAGCCATGACTGTCGGCGTGTACAACTAGGATTTCATTGTCGATCACACGCCAGTGCATCACCGGCTCAAGCGACGAATCGACTTCCGGCGCCCGGCCGAAGCCGGGAACGCGCATGTCGGAAAAGCGGATGCGCGGAAGCGCGCGCATGGCGGGCATCGGGGGCAGTGACGGCAGGAATGCGGAACGTCCCTCATCGCCCGCACGCCCGGTCGTCGAACATGCCGACGCCATCACCGCCACGCCTGCGAAAACACCCCAAACTGCTTTCACCCTTGCCCCCGTCCGTGTTGCCCAACACGAATTCCATACGGTCGGCTCTATCCCCCAGCGACCGTGATGGAGATCACATGAAACCGGTTACGTCGCGAGAATCAACCCCTTGCCCCTCTCAAGCGAACCATGTTCGCCGACTGCCCGCAGTCGTAGCAGGTCTGCCTGTCATTGCATCACCCTGTGTTCCCAACGGCAGTCGGCAATGTGCCAGCGACCGGCTAGAGTGTGTTTTGCCCTATCTTTCCGACCGTCTCCGGCTTTGCTGACGCCCTTATGCTGCACGTCCTGCTTCTGATCAGCGCCACCATCGCGCTGAGCATCATGCTCATCCCGCTTTCATCGCGCTTCCGGGCGCCGATCCTGCTTGTCTTCCTGGCGATCGGCATGGCGCTGGGTGAAGACGGTCCCGGCGGGATCGAGTTCGAGGACTTTGCGCTGACCTATTCGGCCGGCTCGATCTGCCTGGCCCTGATCCTCCTGTCCGGCGGGCTCGACACGCGCTGGACGGACGTGAAGGCAGCAGCGCTGCCGGCAGGCCTGCTGGCCGGTCCCGGCGTGATGCTGACCGCGGCCTTCGTCGGGCTCGCCTACAGCCTCCTGCTGGATGCCTCGCTGGCGGAAGGCCTGCTGTTCGGCGCGGTGGTCAGCTCCACGGATGCCGCCGCAACCTTCATGTCTCTGCGCCATGGCGGGATACGGCTGCCCCAGCGGCCGCGCCAGACCCTGCTGGTGGAGTCCGGCGTCAACGACCCGGTCGCGATCTTTCTCACCATCAGCCTGGTGGAAATCGTCGACAGCGGCAGCGGGCTCTCGCTGAACGCCCTTGCGGGTACACTGCCTCTCCTCGCCAGCCAGCTCGGCCTGGGATTGCTGACCGGTCTCGCGGGCGGCTGGCTGGCCTCCAGCCTGCTGGGCTGGCTCAGACTGCCCGCCGGTCTTGCTTCGCCCTTCCTGCTGGCGACAGGCCTCGCGACCTTCTCGGGGACCGGACTGATCGGCGGATCGGGTTTCCTAGCGGTCTATCTCTTCGGACTTGTCGTCGCCAATCACGGTGCCAAACCGCCGCAACGGGCCATCCATTTTCACGAAGGCCTGTCCTGGATTGCCCAGATCTGCCTGTTCGTACTGCTTGGCCTGCTGGTGACGCCAAGCGAGCTGGGCGGAGTGGCCTTGGGCGGGCTGATCCTCGCAGGCGCGCTCATCCTGGTCGCGCGGCCGCTGGCCGTCTTCGCCTGCCTGTTGCCGGCGCGCATGCCATGGCGCGAACAGGCCTATATCGGCTGGATGGGGATGCGCGGATCGGTGCCTATCTTCCTGGCTATCTTTCCGGTGGTCAGCCCCGGACCGATCACACCGGTCTTCTTCAACCTCGTCTTCGTGATCGTGGTGATCTCGCTGCTCGTGCACGGGCTGACGGCCGGCGTTTCCGCACACATGCTCGGCCTGGACGACCGGCAGGATCGCGACGGGCCGGACGCCGGCTGACACGGCAATCTCCACGCCAAGAAAAAGGCCGCCCCGGAGATCCGGAGCGGCCTGTTTTCCAGGTCGGATTTCGTCCTCTTACGAGGAGTAGAATTCGATGACCAGGTTCGGTTCCATCTGCACCGGATACGGCACTTCGGAGAATTCCGGCATGCGCACGAAGGTGGCCTTCATGGCTTTCGGATCCAGGTCGATATAGTCCGGGATATCGCGCTCGGCGCTTTCCAGGGCTTCCAGCACCAGGGCCATGGAACGGGAACGGTCACGAACCTCGATCACGTCGCCCGGCTTGCAGCGGAAGGACGGGATGTTGGTCTTGACGCCGTTCACCTTGACGTGGCCGTGGTTCACGAACTGACGCGCAGCGAAGACGGTCGGCACGAACTTGGCGCGGTAGACGATCGCGTCCAGGCGGCTTTCCAGCAGGCCGATCAGGTTTTCCGTCGTGTTACCCTTGCGGCGCGAAGCCTCGTCATAGGTGCGGCGGAACTGCTTCTCGGTGATGGAACCGTAATAGCCCTTCAGCTTCTGCTTGGCGCGCAGCTGCAGGCCGAAATCGGACATCTTGCCCTTGCGGCGCTGGCCGTGCTGGCCCGGGCCGTAGGAGCGCGAATTGACCGGAGACTTCGGACGGCCCCACAGGTTTTCACCCATGCGGCGGTCAATCTTGTATTTCTGCGAATGACGCTTCGACATGTTCTCTCTATTCGATGCGGCCCGGCGTGCTCTCCCTCATCAGCACGCGATCAAAACGGCGGTCCACGCATCGTCCCGTTAAAGTGAAACGATCCAGGGTCTGGCCCCGGCGAGGGAAGCGGGGGTTTTACCTGCCAGGACAGGGAAGTCAATGGGCGCGCTGCCGGTGCTGGCGGCAGGATCGCCAAGCCGCTGCGGGGCTCAGGTCACGAGACCTTGCCTTGACCCCGCCCGCCCCCGGTTTTAGGCAGACCTATGCGCCTGATTATACCGATTATTTTCTGCCTCGCCGCGGCTCCTGCAGAGGCCGCCGACCCGGCCGCCACCGCCCTGTCCCGGATGAACGCCGCTGTCGAAGACGGCCAGACACCAGGCCTGTCCGTCACCATACAGCAGGCAGACGGCCAGCGGATCGACCTGCACGCCGGCCTCGCCGACCCACGCGAGAACCTGCCCGTGGGCAGCGACACGCGTTTCCTGTCCGGCAGCACCGGAAAGACCATCGCGGCCCTGGTCGCGGTCCAGCTTGCCGAAGCAGGCGCGCTCGACCTCGACGCGCCGGTCTCCACCTGGCTGTCGGACCGCGACTGGTGGGACGATCTCGCCAATGCCGACGCGCTCACCCTGCGCATGCTGCTCAACCATTCCGCCGGCGTCCCGGACTATCTGGAAGACCTCGACTTCTTCCTGGCCGGGCTGACCCGCGGCAATCGCGGCTATTCCCCCGACGAGCTGGTCGGCTTTGTCGCGGGCGATGCGGCCGAGGGCGAACCGGGCGCGCACTTTTCCTATTCCGATACCGACTACATCCTGGTCGGCCTGATCATCGAGGCTGCCACCGGCGAGACGTTCTACGACCTGGCCCAGCGCCTGGTCGTCGAGCCGCTGGGCATGACGGGCACGGAGCCCCTGCAGGGCCGGACTTTCGAGCACCTCGCGGCCGGCCATACGCGCGGCCTGTTCGGACGGCAGGCGACGGCGCGCCGCGGCACGCTGAAATCCAATCTCGACCATGAATGGACGGGCGGCGGCTGGGTCACCACGCCGGGCGATCTTGCCACGCTGTACCGCGCGCTGGGCGATGAGGGCCGCTTCGCAGCAGAAGGCGCCGTCATGCGCGCGGGTCTCAACCCGTTCGACGAGGCCGGCACGCGCGGCTACGGGCTGGGCATCTATGTGCGCTTCCACGAGGACGGCGGCTACCGCATCTCCCATGGCGGCGATTTCGGCGGCTACCGGTCGGCGGCGATCCATGACAGCCGCACCGGCCTGACCCTCGCCGTTCAGGGCAATCACAAGGAATTCGAGGCGCCCGGCTTTGCCTTCGAACTGCTTGACGCCCTGACGGCGGATTAATCCTCCCGGACCACCCTCGCCTTGCCGCGGCCCAGGGCCAGGGCCTTCACGGCGCCGCGGAAGGTGCGCACTTCCTGCTCGGTCCAGCGGCCGCGGATAAAGGCATTGCGCAGGTTCTGGACCATCAGCGGCGTCTTGGAGGGGGGATAGAAGAATCCGGCTCTCTCGAGTTCGTATTCGAAATGCTCGAACATGCGCTCCAGGTCTTCGCGTTTGGCGATGTCCGAGACCGGCTCGAATTCCGCCGGCGGCGCTTCCTCGGCTTTCCACTCATAGGCAATCACGGCGATCGCCTGAGCCAGATTGAGCGAGGAGAAGCTGCGATCGACCGGCAGGGTGATGATGGCGTCGGCCATGGTCACCGCCTCATTGGGCAGGCCCGACTTCTCTCCGCCGAACATCACACCGACCCGTTCGCCAGCGGCGATGGCGGCCCGCATCTCGGCAACCGCCTGGCGGGCGGTGAGGACCGGCTTTTCCATGCCGCGCGGCCGCGCGGTGGTGGCATAAAGACGCGTGAAGTCGTGGGTCGCGTCGGCCAGCCGGTATTCCACGCGCGCATTGTCGAGCACCGGCGATCCCGCCGACATCGTGATCGCCTTGTCGTTCGGCCAGCCGTCCCGCGGATCGAGTACAACGAGTTCCGGCAGGCCGAAATTCCCCATCACGCGTGCGGCGGCGCCGATATTCTCGCCCAGCTGGGGCGTATGGAGGATGAAGGCGGGGGCGGTGCGCCCGGTCTGGTCCTGGTCCGTCATGGTGCGCGTCATGTCCCGTTGTGCGCGACAGATCAAGTCGCTTGCGCGCCGGTCAGGCGTTCAGCGCACGCACAGATACACACCCAGACAGACTAGCAGCAGGCCGACCGGATAGGACCAGCTCAGGCTCTCACCGAACAGGACGACCGAGGCGGCCGGCACGAAGATCGCGCCGAGCAGCGCGAAGGGATAAGCGCGCGAGAGCGGTGTGTCGGTCAGGATCCAGACCCAGAGGGCAGTGGCGCCGGCATAGATCACCAGGGCGGCAAACAGGGGCAATGAGGCATAGGCCCAGAGGCCACCGATCGCCTCGATGCGCGCCTTGATATCGATCGCGGCAAACTTGAACGCCACCTGCCCGCTCGCAAGCAGGATTGAAAACAGAAAAAGCACGGCGAGTTTCATGGCTGCCCCCTGACCCCGGCCCGTGGCAGAGCCCGGCTGTCCGCAATACAACTTCCAATGCCCTTCACGTCATGATAGCGCCTTTGGCCAGCATGAGAATGACCAAGGGATCGCCGTGAGTCTGCATCGAGATACAGGACCGGGTCCGCGCAGCAACCCTTCGGTGGAGACCCCGGCCTCGCCGCGCATCGCCGTGATTATTCCCGCCTATCGGGTTCGCGACCACATTCTGGGCGTTATCGGGGATGTCGGACGCGAAGTCTCGACGATCATCGTGGTTGATGACGCCTGCCCCGAGAAAAGCGGCGACTTTGTCGAACAGACCTGTAGCGACCCGCGGGTAACGGTCGTGCGTCACGACCGGAACCAGGGCGTGGGCGGTGCGGTGCTGACCGGCATGCGGGAGGCGATGGCGCGCGGCGCGGATGTGCTGGTCAAGGTCGACGGCGACGGACAGATGGATGCCACGCTTGCCGGCCACTTCGCGGCACCGATCGTCAACGGCCATGCGGATTATGTGAAGGGCAACCGGTTTTTCTATCTGGAAGCGTCCGAGACCATGCCTTTCGCCCGTCGGGCCGGAAATCTGGCTCTTACCTTCATCAGCCGGTTCTCGACCGGGTACTACTCGTTGTCTGATCCCACGAATGGCTATATCGCCCTTGATCGCCGGCTGGCGGAATGCCTGCCAATGGAAAAACTCTCGAAGCGGTATTTCTTCGAAACCGACCTCTTGTTCCGGATTAACACCCTGGGCGCCAAGGTTGTCGAGATTCCCCACAACGCGGTCTACGGCGACGAGGAAAGCAGCCTCGATGTCCGCTCGGAGCTATTCAAGTTTGCCGGACGGCACGTTGTCACGCTCGCCAAACGGCTCTTCTACCAGTATGTGCTCCGCGACTTTAATCCCGGCAGCGTGCTGCTCTTCCTGGGCCTCGTGTTCGCGGTTTTCGGCACGCTGGGCGCAATGTCGGCTTGGACCCAGAGCACACTTACAGGCATTCCCCGCTCAGGCGGCGCCGTCGCGCTGATCGAGGTTCTGGTTATCCTGGCGACGATATTCCTTGTCGGCTTCCTCAACTATGACATCGGCAAGGAACCCAAACAGCCGATTTCCTGGCTTCTCGGCATCGGCGTCGGCCGCCCCGCCAGCCAGTTCGAGACTGATGACTAGAGCGGCTGTCATTCCCGTCGCGACGGCGGCGCTCACCGGCGTTGTCGTTCTCGTTGCGCTCGCCGTTTTTGCCGTCTGGCCCGCAGAGTCTTCGGCGCGCTGGCTGCCGGGCGTAGGCGGTATCTGGACGTTTTTCCTGCCCGCACTTGCGACTGTCGCAACCATGCTGATCGTCCGTCCTTTTCTCGACAGGACGCGCAAATGGATCGCCTGGATGCCCGTCATCCTGTTCATGCTGTTCAGCTGGGGGCCTGGTGTAGCCGCCGGACTGCTCGTGCAGCTGGGTGCATCCACGCTGCTGGGGCTTGCCGTTGTCTGGCGGATCTCGACAGGCCTGTTTCCCCGCAGCGTGAGGGGCCGCCCCGGCGCCGGCCTGCTGATTGTCAGTACCGTGTCCGGTCTGGCAATGGTCAGCGGCGCGCTCTGGGCAGCGTTCTGGATTCCCCTGAACACAACGAACACGCATTTTGCCGGATATCTGGCACTGGGGGCGCTGGCCTGGGCCGCGCTCGGCCGGGACGGGCGCCAGATCGCACGGCTCAGCCTCGCCGTCGCCGGCCGCTCGGTGGGACGCGCACCGGCCGGATTTGCGCTCTTGGGCACCGCATGCTTCCTGACCTTCACATTGATGAGCCTGCTGCCCGAACTCGGTCCCGACGCCCGGGCCGCTTACCAGGGCTATTTCGAACATTTGCGGGTTCATGGCGAATGGCACCAGGCCCCCTGGCGCGCCGCCTGGGGGCTGCAGCCGCTGGGCGGGCTCCACCTCGCCGGCTCAGCCTATCTGATGGCAGGAGAAGGCGGCGCCCGGGCCCTGAACTGTGTCCAGGCCGCCCTCTATGCGGCGTGCGCTGCCGTGATCGCACACACGATTTTCCGGTCTCGAATCGCCGGCTGGGCGGCAGGCGCAATCGTGATCTCCACCCCGGTGCTGCTGAAGCTCTCCGGCGATTTTTACTACGACAATGCCGTCGCGATGTTCATCACAGGTGCCGTGGCTGCACTGGTTCTCGCGCTGAGGTCCCGCACAACGGCCGCCGTAGCGCCCTATCTGATCGGCTTCGGCCTGTGCCTCGCAGGCGCCGCCGCCAGCAAGAATTCGGCCTGGGTGATGAGCGTTTTCCTGTATGCGCTCGCCGTGGCAACGCTGTTCATGCAACATCGCCGCCCGATCGGATCCATAGCCATCCTTACCGCCGCCACCGCGATTGCCATGACCGTACTTCTCGTACCGGTCGTGCTGGCCACTTTCCTGCTGACGGGAAACCCGGTCTTTCCGTACTACAACCAGATTTTCCAGTCAGCTTTCTACCCGCCGAACCAGCACCAGACCCCGCATGAGGGCTTTGCCAGCCTCGACATGTTCGTCCGCCTGGTGTTCGACACCCAGTCCATATCGCCCCACGACCTGCGCGGATCGCTGGGCGCGGGTCTGCTGCTTGCCCTGCCCGCTGCGGCAGCTGCCCTCGTCAAGGGACAGCGCGTGTGGCTGGTCATTCTGGCCGGTCTTCTGGCGACCGTCGGCACCCTGACGTCCCTGCAGAACGACCTGCGGCTGCTATGGCCCGTTTTCCCGGCGCTGCTGGCGGTTGCCACAGGGATCGTGCTCGCGGTCTCCGCACCGGTTCCAGCCGCGTTACGGGCTGCGACACTAGCGCTGACGGCCCTTTGCGGGTTGCAGATCGCATTGCTCCCCACCGGCAGCTATCATCTGGCAGAATACAATATCTTTCAGGCTCTGCATCCCAAGAGCCGCGATTCGCTGGCCGAGTTCGGCGCGCCGTCCGCCAGGATCAACGCCATGCTCGACGGTCTGAGCCCGTCACCGCAGCGACGCCTGTACCTGTCGACATCGATCGGCCCCTCGGGCGCACTGAACTTCGAGGATGGCTGGTATACCGTCAATGCCCGGCACTATCTGCACCAGGCGCGCAACAGCGAGCATTTCACCACGGCGCTGCGCACCCTGGCGCCGGATGCGGTGGTTGTGGGGACAGAGGCAAGACGCCATTGGCTGCGTCCGGATATCTACAGCGTCCTCCGCGCCAACAGCTGGGCCGTGTTCGACTTTCCCGGCCATCAGGTATTCATGCTGGACAATACCCTCGCCTTCCCGGTCTCCGCGGCGAGCACGCCAGAACTGGCACAGCTTGTGGACCAGTCGCAGACTGTCGACGGCCTGGCGGCGGACGGCACTTTGCGGATCATCTTCCCTGTCCCGCAGGACGATGCGGAGTCCGCGAGCGTCGGCTTCACCTATACCTGCCCGGCCGACGCCAATCTGATCCTGACTTTCGGTGTATACAGGGACGATCACGCCCTGGTCGCGCGGCACACGCAACGCCCCTGCCTCGGCGACGATCCGCCGGGAACCGTCCGGATGGCAGAGATTCTGCCTGACCTTCAGGGTCTGAATGTCACGCTGGAGGCCCGGCTCTCCGACGCGGACAGCACCTTTGTCATCCGCGAGCTGGAGGCGGGCATCAAACCGCGCTTCACGCGCCAGTCCTATCTTGATCTGCTGGGCAACCGCTAGAGCGTGATCAGGTGAAGTGGTGACCGGTTCACCGGTTCGATCACGCGACCACCCAGGATTCTGGGGCAGGGGCGGTTCCGCAGGAAACGATCCTGCTCTAGTTCTGCGCGCCGAAGCCGGTCAGCTGGCCGGCCTCGTCAAACTCAGGAGACAAAGGCGTCATTGCCATCGCCGCACGCAGTTCGCCGGCCGGATCGACGACGCCCTCGATCACGATCCGGCGCAATTGCCGGACAAGGTCCGGATCCGCCCCCAAGCCCGACATGGCCGCGAAGAAGAGATCGGCGCTGACCGGCTCGTCCATGTCGAGTGCGGCGGACTGCATCGCCTGCCATATCGCATAGATGTCCCCGTTCGGTGCCCCGGCCTCGGCGATCAGCGAGACCAGGGACCCGCAGTCGTAATATGCGCCGAAATAGCCGCGCGCGCCTGCACCGCGCAGCGGACCGTCCTGCAGCGCAGGAAGACAGTCCGTCCAGGCCCGGGCATAGGCAGCATCGAGATAGGCCTGCGGATCGCCGGTCATGCCAGCAACCAGCGCATTCGCCATCGTGTTGGCGCCGCCTTCGTGGATCCAGCTGTCCGCCATATCGCCATTGCGGGCGCCGCTGGCATTCTGGAACTGGTGCGCCACTTCATGGGCGAAAAACCAGTTGAGATAGTTGCGCAGGCGCGGCGATTCCGTTCGCATCGCCTCACCGGACGTGTCCAGCATGATCACCGATCCGGAGACCCCGCCCTTGTTGGAAAAACCCGGATTGTCGTAGCCGCCAAAGGCGAAATAGAGCACGGCGCGCTCTTCCAGCGGACGCTGCCAGCGCGTTTCATAGAGATCGAAAATCGCCTCCATGTCCCGATCGATGGATGCAAGCACCCAGTCCGGCAGGCCCCGGTCGATGACGCCGATATAGCTGCGGCCCTCAACGATCTCGCCATCGCCGAGATAGACGAAACTCCCGCCGCCGAGCGACACGTCTTCTATCGCGCCCTCGCGCACAGCTCCCTCGAACACCATCCGCCGGCCGGAGCGGACCCGGACACCGAGCACGGGCTGGTCGCCGCGCCAGCGGTCGAGACGGCCTTCCAGCGCCGCAGCCGCATCGGCGTCGGCCACGGGCATCAGGTCGAACTGGCCGGTGAACAGGGCAAGACCGCCATCGGAGAAGTCGACGAAGGGGCTGTAATCGCCCTCCGGATTGACGAAGCGCGGCTCGGCAACCAGCGAAACCCGGGATACGGGCGCATCGAATACCAGCGTATCGAAACCGTTGAGGCGATCGAGACGTGCCCCCTCTCCCGCGACCTCCCAGGCGCCTACGCGATAATCGCCCGTGGACCGGCTGAAGATCATGGCGGTCTGCGGCGCCGCAAAGACATAGTCGACATCGAAACGGCCATCGGCCCGTTCCGAAACCGTTGCGGTCACACCGGTGCCCTCGATCAGGGCCGCGCTATCCGCCGGAGCGCCGCCCGCACCGTCACAGGCCGAAGCGATCATGGCGAGCGCCAGCGCGAACCCGATCCGAATGACTGTCATGATATGTCCCCGTGCCGATACGCCCCCCGGCGCCAGTGGCAGTTAACAATGTTCGAGGACTGAGAGAAAGTTACGGTGGCGGACAGGCGCGCGCTTTTTCAGGCCGGGCCTTCCTTGACTCAATGACCGATGCTAGAGAGCGCGCAAATTCTTTCGTGCGCTCGCGGGCGCACCTCCCGTACGTCCGAAAAGAAAGCAGAACACCCATGGCGAAGATCAAAGTCGATACCCCGGTCGTCGAGCTCGACGGCGACGAGATGACCCGCATTATCTGGCAGATGATCAAGGACAAGCTGATCCTGCCCTATCTCGACATTGATCTGAAATACTACGACCTCTCGGTCACCAAGCGTGACGAGACGGACGACCAGATCACCATCGACGCCGCCAACGCGATCAAGGAATACGGTGTCGGCGTCAAGTGCGCCACGATCACGCCGGACGAAGCCCGCGTTGAGGAATTCGGCCTGAAGAAGATGTGGCGCTCGCCGAACGGCACGATCCGCAACATCCTCGGCGGCGTTGTCTTCCGCGAGCCGATCGTGATTTCCAACATTCCGCGCCTGGTGCCGGGCTGGCAACAGCCGATGGTGATCGGCCGCCACGCTTTCGGCGACCAGTACAAGGCGACCGACTTCCTGGTTCCCGGCAAGGGCCGCCTGACGATGACCTTCACGCCGGAAGACGGTGGCGAGCCGGTCGAGTACGAAGTGTTCAACTTCCCGGGCGCCGGCGTTGCCATGGGCATGTACAATCTGGACGAGTCGATCCGTGACTTCGCGCGCGCCTCGTTCAATTACGGCCTGCAGCGCGGCTGGCCGGTCTACCTGTCGACCAAGAACACGATCCTCAAGGCCTATGACGGCCGCTTCAAGGACCTGTTCCAGGAAATCTTCGACGCCGAGTTCAAGGACGCCTTCCAGTCCAAGGGCATCTCCTACGAGCACCGCCTGATCGACGACATGGTCGCCGCGGCCATGAAGTGGTCCGGTGGTTTCGTGTGGGCCTGCAAGAACTATGATGGCGACGTGCAGTCCGACACCGTCGCCCAGGGTTTCGGCTCGCTCGGCCTGATGACGTCGGTGCTGATGTCGCCGGACGGCAAGACGGTGGAAGCGGAAGCTGCGCACGGCACCGTCACGCGTCACTACCGCCAGCACCAGCGCGGCGAGCAGACCTCGACCAACTCGATCGCCTCGATCTTTGCCTGGACGCAGGGCCTGACCCATCGCGGCCGCATGGATGGCAATGAAGACCTGCAGAAATTCGCCAAGACGCTCGAAGACACGATCATCAAGACCGTCGAGGCCGGCTACATGACCAAGGACCTCGCACTCCTGGTCGGCGAGCAGCAGGGCTGGCTGTCCACCGAGGGCTTCCTCGACAAGGTCGACGAGAACTTCCAGAAGGCCATGGCCAACTGGGGCTGATCCTTCGATCAGACGAACCTCATGAAGGGCGGAGCCTGCGGCTTCGCCCTTTTTTGTGTCCTCCCCTTGACGGGTGCGGTCTCAACCGACACCACTGGGCCGTGCAAGGGACCAAGATGACAAACGACCTGACCGGGGTCTGGTTCGGCGAGTACGGCTATCCGCTCGGCGAAGCCCCTGTGACTTTCATCGCCAGTATCGATGATCGCGGCGGCCTGCTGACCGGCCGGACCGACGAGCCCAACACGTTCGCGATGCCCGGTGCAGCGCGTCTGTTTGCCCATGTCCAGGGCGCCTGCAGGGACGGTATCGTCTCGCTTACCAAAACGTATGACGGCACCGGTGGCGCTATCCATTCCGTGGCCTATACGGGCGAATTGAGTCCCGATGGCAATACGGTTGCCGGCATCTGGCGCACGCGCGGATGGTCGGGCCGCTTCACCATGTCACGGCCTGTTGTTCCCGAGGCAGAATTCGATGAAGCGCTGGAAACCGTCGACGAGTAACACGCGACCTTGATTTTGGGCGCCCGGCGCCGATACTCGAATAGTTGTCATAAAGGACAGACCGCTGTCGGGCACGGGGACGCAGGGTGAATTTCAGCATCGACTTCGAAGCCGAGAACGGTCTGTGCGTCTACCGCATATCGGGGAAGCTTGCGCCCGATGAACTCCTGTCCGTATTCGCCATGGCCCGGATCCAGCCCGGCTGGTCGGACGATTATGACTTCCTGACCATTCTCGATCACGTCTCGCTGAGCGATATCCGGGCCGATTCCGTGACCCGCATGATGGAGACCATGCGCGAGAATGACGATGCCAGGCCATCGCACAAGCGGCGCGCTGCCATAGTCTGCAACGACCCGTTTTCCAAGGCCACGCTGACCTACTGGGAGCTGGCCAGCCGCAACAGGCTGACCACCGAAGAGCGCGTCTTCCAGCACGAAACCCAGGCCCGGGCCTGGCTCGCCGCCGCCCGCACCATGAGCAATACGGCCAATTAGAGCGGCAGTTTCAGCGGGTTTCGCATCACATAGATCCAGCCGATGCGGGAGGGATTGTCCGCCGCCGGTGTGACCGTCATTAGGAAATCGCTCGCGCCCCCGTCGAGAATACCGATCGCGGGCCGGCCATTCATCCAGACCAGATCCGGCACCCGGTCCGGCGGTTTTCGCGTCGCCAGGGCATGCATGACCTGCGCGGTCTCTGCCGCCCCCATGAGCGGACGCAGGGCGGCCCGCGCCTTGCCGCCACCATCGCTGATCGCAACGACATCCTCGGACAGAAGCGCCGCGATCTGCCCGATATCGCCCCTGGCATAGGCCGTCATGATGCCGGCCAGCAATTCCATGATGGCCTCCGGCGCGCTTCCCGCGCGTGCCGGGCCGCCGCGCGTCTTGCGCCGGGCGCGCGAAACCAGCTGGCGGCAGGCCGCCTCCGAGGTATCCAGAACCCCGGCGAGCGCCTCGTAGCCGGTGTCGAAGGCCTCGTGGAGAATGAAGGCCGCACGCTCGCGCGGTGTCAGGGCCTCCATCGCCCACAGGAGGGCCAGTTCAGCCTGCTGTGCCGTCTCGATCCGCGCCAACAGATCGTCTGCAGGATCGTGCAGCCAGGGTTCGGGCAGCCAGGGGCCCGTATAGGCCTCCCGGCGCACCCGCGCCTTGCGCAGCGCATCGATCGCCAGCCGCGTGGTAGCAGCAGTCAGCCAGGCCTGGGGATTGGCGACATCGCCGGTATCGGCACGGTCCCAGCGCAGCCAGACATCCTGGACCACATCCTCGGCCGCCGCCCGTTCGCCCAGCATGCGATAGGCGATCGAGATCAGACGCGGACGTTCGGCCTGGAAGGCCGACAGATCGGTTTCAAGGGCGGTCATGCGGCTGCCACTGTTTCCGTCTGGCCAGCCACGTCAAGCTTCTGGCAGGCCGCGCCGAAGCCCGTCAGCTTCTTCATCGTCGGATAGGTGCGCGAGACCACAACTGCCAGCGCCAGTTCCGACAGCGCCGCCTTGCCGTAGCGCTCGACGATTTCGTCGTGCATCGCCAGCGCCTCCGCCTGACCGGCCAGGACCGCGGCCGTATAGCAGAAGCCCAGCGCGGAGACCGGATCAGCCCGCTCGAAATCCCGCCGGATGAGCGCACGCACCGTTTCCGGGTCGGCACCATCGGCGCAGATCTTGTCGATCGTGATCTGCGCGCACGGCCCGCAATCCTCATTCAGCGACGCGGCCAGTGAGGCGCCATGAAGCAGCGCGGGCGGGGCTTGCCTGGAAGAAAGACCGGACAGGTCCTGCAATGCCGTCAGGAAGCGCACACTGTCCGGCACCGTGTCGACAAGCCGGTGCAGGTAGGCGGCATCGTAGGACCACTGCGCCTCGAACCGCCGCAGCCCCGCATGCACGAGGCGCGGCATCCCCGTCCCCAGTCCGCCCAGCGGCGCCCGCAGCGCAAGAAACACCAGGATCAGCGCAGGCAGGATCACACCGCCGGTCTCGACCACCCAGGCGGCGCGCGACACCGCGCCGTGCATGGTCAGGCCTGCCAGGTGGAAGCCGGCATGCAGGACCGGCCAGGCCAGCCCGGCCAGGATCAGGCTGCGGCGGCGCAGCCAGACGCCGGCCGCCATCGCCCCGGCAGAGACCAGAAAGGCAAATCCGATATCGACGATGAAATGCATATTGTATCCGCCGGTCGCGCTGACACCCGCCGTGCCGTCGAAAAACCCCTGCGGATCCGCGATCATTCTGGCGCCATTGAGCAGATAGAAGACGGCACCGAGATAGAGAAGACTGCGCTGGATCATCTGGAACTCCCTTGCTTTCGGGTTCCAGACGAACGGGCGAGGCGTTTTGTGACACCCTGGCCCCGAAAATTCCGGCTTCAAGCCCCGGCCGCGTCCGCTTTCAGCCGCGCATTGGCCCGATTTCCGCGCCACCGTCGCTTCAGGGACAGACGATCGAGGGGATTTTCATGCGATATGGCCGCCTTGCCGTTGCCGTGATCGGTGCGACGATGCTCGCCGCCTATCTGGGCAACGCATCCTGGCTGGCGCCGGAACCGGACCAGCCCTACTTCATTTCCCATCGCGGGGTGCATCAGACATTCAACCCGACCGGCGTCGGGCCGCAGGACTGCACGGCCACGCGCATCGCCCCGGTCACGCACACCTTCATCGAAAACACCCTCCCCGCGATCGGCGCCGCATTCGACGCCGGCGCAGAGATCGTCGAGATCGATATCCACCCCACCACCGACAACGAGTTTGCCGTCTTTCACGACTGGACGCTGGATTGCCGCACTGACGGCGATGGCGTGACACGCGAGCACAGCATGGCGGAAATCCGCGCGCTGGATGCGGGCTGGGGCTATACGGCGGATGACGGCGCGACCTACCCGCTCCGCGGTACCGGCATCGGCCTCATCCCGTCGCTCGGTGAGGTTCTCGACGCGTTTCCGGGCCGCCGTTTCGTGATCAATATCAAGAGCAATGACCCGCAGGAGGCTGAACGCCTCGCGGCCTATCTGGATGCGCGGAGCATCGACCCCGAACGCCTGATCGTCGTGGGAGCGCCTGCCCCCCTGACCCGCCTCGCGGAACTGCAGCCGGGCATTCGCCAGCTGTCCCGGCGAGGACTGAAGGATTGCGCCCTGCGCTATCTGCTGACGGGGTGGAGCGGCTTCGTCCCGCAGGCCTGCCGGAACACCGTGCTGATGCTGCCGAAGAATTATGCCCGCCTCGCCTGGGGCTGGCCCCGGCGGCTTGAACAGCGCATGGCGGATGCCAACACGCTTGTCTGGATGATGGGCGATCTGGACCGGGCGACGATGAACTCCACCGGTATCGATACGCTGGATGCTCTCGATGCGTTGCCGGACGGCTATTCGGGCGGCATCTGGACCAACCGGATCGAGCGCGTAAACCCGTCCGCGCTCGATCGGCAGGAAGCCCCTTAGTCCGCCCCGCCCGCGCGTTTCATGGTCACGAAGGTTTCCGCCTCGATGCGCCAGGCCGTACCGTCATGGCGCCATTTGGCGAAGTAGCGGCCGGAATAGCGCACGGACATCCCGTCCATCGACCAGCTGCCCCGCCAGCGGCCGGTCTCGGCGGCCAGTAATCCGTCCTCGCTGATCTCGATGCGGACCGGCGCGCGGACATAGGCGATATCCGGCATGCTGGCGAAGACCGCTTCCCAGGCATCCAGCTGAGCCTGGCGGCCCGTAATCAGCTGGGCTTCGTCGCCCGGCACCAGCATGGCCTCCTCGCTGAGGACCTCGGCGATCGCCGGCATGTCACGCGCGTCGAGCGCAGCGTTGAAGGCCTCCCGCGCCGCCGCGACCTGCCGCGCCAGCGCCTTGTCGCCGGTCAGCTGCACATCACGGGAGGCGGATGGTTTTGCCTTGCGGGCCATCAGCCAGCCAGCGCGGCGCGAATAGCATCCAGCCCGGCTGCGGCATTGGCGCCGTCGGGACCGCCGGCCTGGGCGAAGTCGGCCCGGCCGCCCCCGCCCTTGCCGCCCACAGCGCCTGCCCCGGCGCGCACCAGTTCGACCGCGCTGAACTGCCCGGTCAGATCGTCGGTGACGCCGACCGCCAGGGCCGCCTTGCCCTCATTGACGCCGATAAAGGCGGCGACGCCCGAGCCCATCGAGGCCTTGGCCTCGTCGATCAGGCCGCGCAGATCCTTGCCACCGACGCCCTCGACCACGCGGCCGATGAATTTGGTGCCAGCGATCTCTTCCGGACCGGCCGGCGCGGAGCCGCTGCCACCGCCCATGGCAAGCTGTTTCTTGGCCTCGGCGAGCTGGCGTTCCAGCTTCTTGCGTTCCTCCATCAAAGATGTGACGCGTGCCGCCAGATCGGCCGGTGTGACCTTCAGCGCATCGGCCGCGGCCCGGCCGAAGCCGATCTGCTCGTCGACATAGCGGCGGGCGCCCTCACCCGTCATCGCCTCGATCCGGCGCACACCTGACGAGACGGCGCTTTCCGACACGATCTTGAACAGGGCGATATCGCCGGTGCGGTCGACATGGGTGCCGCCGCATAATTCCACCGAATAGGCCGTGTCGGCGTCAGCCAGGGCCCGGCCCATGGTCAGCACACGCACCTTGTCGCCATATTTCTCGCCGAACAGGGCCAGCGCACCGGCCTCAATGGCCGCATCCGGGCTCATCTCGCGGGTCGACACGGCGACGTTCTGGCGGATCACGGCATTCACCTGCGCCTCGATCGCCGCAATCTCCTCGGCTGTCACCGACTTGTTGTGGCTGAAGTCGAAGCGAAGCCGGTCCGGGCCGACATAGGACCCCTTCTGGGTGACGTGCGGCCCCAGCACATCGCGCAGGGCGGCGTGCAGCAGGTGCGTGGCGGAGTGGTTGGCCTTGGTGGAAACGCGGCGCGGCGCATCCACGGACAGGCGTGCCGTATCGCCGGTCTTCACCTGGCCCTTCTCCAGCACGCCGATATGGGCATGCAGGTCGCCGGCACGCTTTTGTGTGTCTTCGACCCGGAATACGGCACCATTCTCGAACAGGATGACGCCGGTATCGCCGCACTGGCCGCCGCTTTCGCCATAGAAGGGCGTGCTATCGAAGACGAGTTCTGCTGTCCCGCCATCCGCCAGGCTGCCGGCCTCGGCGCCGCCGGAGACGATGGCGGCGAGACGCCCCTCGCCTTCCGTGCCGTCATAGCCGAGGAAGTGCGTCGCCCCCGCCGTGTCGCGCACGCCGAACCAGACAGCTTCGGGCGCCGCATCGCCGGAGGAGAACTTGCTGGCGCGGGCATCCGCGCGCTGCTTGTCCATCGCCTTGTCGAAACCGGCCTCGTCGACCGTCATGCCCTTGGCGCGCAGTGCGTCCTGGGTGAGATCGAGCGGGAAGCCGTAAGTGTCGTAGAGCTTGAACGCCGTCGAGCCGGGCAGCACACCCCCCTCGCCCAGGCCTTCGGTGGCCTCTTCAAGCAGGGACAGGCCGCGGCCCAGCGTGCGCTGGAAACGCTCTTCCTCGACCTTCAGCGTGTCTTCGAGCAGCGCCTGGGCGCGGCCGAGCTCGGGATAGGCATCGCCCATCTCGGCCTTCAGCACCGGCACCAGCTTCCACATCACCGGCTCGGTCGCGCCGAGCAGGTGGGCGTGACGCATGGCGCGGCGCATGATCCGGCGCAGCACATAGCCGCGGCCTTCATTCGACGGCGACACGCCATCGGCCATCATGAAACAGGTCGAACGCAAATGGTCGGCGATGACCCGGTGGCTCGCCAGGGCGTCGCCCTGCGCCTTCACGCCGAGCACGTCTTCCCCGGCGCGGATCAGGTTCGCAAACAGATCGACATCGTAATTATTGTGCTTGCCCTGCAGGATCGCCGCGATCCGCTCCAGGCCCATGCCGGTATCGATCGAGGGTTTGGGCAGGTCGATCCGGGTCTCCGCGTCGATCTGCTCGAACTGCATGAAGACGAGATTCCAGATCTCGATGAAACGGTCGCCATCCTCGTCGGGCGAGCCGGGCGGGCCGCCCGGAATATTTTCGCCATGGTCGAAGAAAATCTCCGAACACGGACCGCACGGACCGGTATCGCCCATGGACCAGAAATTGTCGGAGGTGGAGATGCCGATGATCCTCTCGTCCGGCAGGCCGGCAATCTTGCGCCACAGCGCCCGGGCCTCGTCATCCTCGGAGAAGACCGTGACGAGGAGCTTGTCCTTGGGCAGGGCGAATTCCTTCGTCACCAGCTCCCAGGCATGGCTGATCGCACGTTCCTTGAAATAGTCGCCGAAGGAAAAATTCCCCAGCATTTCGAAGAAGGTGTGGTGACGCGCCGTATAGCCGACATTGTCGAGATCGTTGTGCTTGCCGCCGGCGCGCACGCATTTCTGCGACGAGGTTGCGCGCGGAATGGCGCGCTTTTCCTTGCCGGTGAACACATTCTTGAACGGCACCATGCCTGCATTCACGAAGAGCAGGGTCGGATCGTCCTGCGGCACCAGCGGGGCCGATTGCACCACTTCGTGATCGTGGCTCGCGAAATAGTCGAGGAAGGTGGCACGGATGTCGCGCAGGCTGGCCATGGATTACGGTCCGTCGTGTTGCGGGCGCGGGTGAGACCGTGATGATCGCAAACCCGCCGATTTTTCAGGATATCATATAGAAACGGGTGCCCGGCCTAGCCAAGCACCCGTTCACAATCAAGCTGCGATTGCCGGAGCGGTGTGTCGCTGGCGCCTGTCCTGCGCCCGTACGACCCACCCCTGCCGTTCTCCGGCCTTCCCGCCGTCGCCTTCCCGGCCAATTCAGCCTTTCAGGCTGCCAGCCCAGCGCGTGCCAGCACTGACGGGCCGGTGCCTGCTGTTTCCGCTCGTCCGGATAATCAGCCGGCCGCGACCTCATCGTCCGCATCGGGCCCGGTCAGCATCTCCTCGGCGATCAGACCGGCATTGGCCCGGACCTTCTTTTCGATCTCGTTGGAGATGTCCGGATTGTCGAGCAGGAACTGGCGCGCATTCTCGCGGCCCTGACCGATGCGTTCGGAATTATAGGAGTACCAGGAACCCGACTTCTCGATCACATCGCCCTTGACGCCAAGATCGAGCAGCTCGCCCATCTTGGAAATGCCTTCGCCATAGAGGATGTCGAACTCGACTTCCCGGAAGGGCGGCGCAACCTTGTTCTTGACGACTTTGACGCGGGTCTGGTTGCCGATCACCTCGTCGCGGTTCTTGATCGCACCGATACGGCGGATGTCGAGGCGCACAGACGAATAGAATTTCAGCGCATTACCGCCGGTCGTGGTTTCCGGAGACCCGAACATCACGCCGATCTTCATGCGGATCTGGTTGATGAAGATCACCAGGCATTTCGACTTGGAAATCGAGCCGGTCAGCTTGCGCAGCGCCTGGCTCATCAGGCGCGCCTGCAGACCCGGCAGGCTGTCGCCCATCTCGCCTTCCAGCTCGGCGCGCGGGGTGAGGGCCGCCACAGAGTCGATCACGAGAATGTCGACCGCACCGGAGCGCACCAGCGTATCGGCGATCTCGAGTGCCTGCTCGCCGGCGTCCGGCTGGGACACCAGAAGCTCGCTGACATCAACGCCCAGCTTGCCGGCATAGACCGGGTCGAGCGCGTGTTCGGCATCGACGAAAGCGGCCACGCCGCCGGCCTTCTGGGCCTCGGCAACGGTGTGCAGCGCGAGCGTGGTCTTGCCCGAGCTTTCCGGCCCGTAGATCTCTATGATCCGGCCTTTCGGCAGACCGCCGATGCCCAGGGCAATGTCGAGCCCCAGGGAACCGGTGGAAATCGCTTCGATATCCATCGACGGACGCTGGCCGAGCTTCATCACGGAGCCCTTGCCGAAGGCCTTGTCGATCTGGCTCAGCGCGGCCTCGATGGCCTTCTGCTTGTCGGTGTTTTTATCGTCCTTCACGAGTCGAATCGCGCCCTTGCTCATAGCCTTCATCCCTTATTTCACGCCCCCGGGGTGCGGGCAACCGACGTCAGGCGTACCAGCTTTGTTCCCGGAACACAAGTGGAACATTTATGGTTAACAAAACGGAACAAACGGGTACATCCGGATTGAACAATGACGCATTCACGCTACAGTTCTGCATCATGGGACGTCCGTTTCTGTCAGCGGCGAAGGCGGTGCTGACCGTCTTTGCCGGACTCATTCTCGTTCAGTGCGCGCCGGACCGGCAGGGTCTGGACGACACTTCTCTGGCCGACATCCAGGCCCGCGGGGAGCTGGTCGTCCTCACGCTGGAGGGGCCGACCAGTTTCGAGATCAATGACGGGACACCGGCCGGATACGAGCTCGAGCTGGCGCAGGCTTTCGCGGACAGTCTGGGTGTCGCCGCCCGGTTCGAACCCCGGCGCGACATCGACAGCCTGTTCGACAGCCTGGACGCCGGCGAGGGCCATATCGCCGCGGCCAACCTCACCATCACGCCGGCACGGCGGACCCGGGTCTCGTTCGGTCCGGCCTACAAGTCCGTCACCGAGCAGCTGATCTGCCGGCGCGGCGGGCGCGAACCGACCACGCCGGACGCTTTGCCGGGCACCACGATCCGCGTGCTGGCCGGATCGAGCTATGAGGAAACTCTGGAAACCCTCGCACGGCAGCAGCCGGGCGTGCGCTGGAGCGCGCGGACGGCCGGATCGGCCATGCCGCTTCTGGAAGGCGTCGACCGCGGCACGTTCGACTGCACCGTCTCCGACAGTCATCTCGCGGACTTCGCGCGCCGGCGGCACCCCGAGCTCGATGTCGCCATGACGCTGACCGAGGAACGCCCGCTCGCCTGGGCCCATACCGGCCGTATCGATGGCCTGGACCAGGCGCTGGCGGACTGGTTCGCCTCGGCGCACGAGACCGGCCTGCTTGCCGATCTGGACGAACGCTGGTTCGGCCGTTTCGGCGCTTTCGACTACGTCGATGTGGCGCGCTTCGTACGCCGCGTGCAGAGCCGTCTGCCGCAATACCGCCCGGCCTTCGAACGGGCCGCCGCAGAACTGCCCTTCGACTGGGAATTGCTGGCGGCGCAGGCCTATCAGGAATCCCACTGGGACCCGGATGCGGTCAGCGCGACGGGCGTGCGCGGCCTGATGATGCTGACCCTGTCGACCGCCCGCCGGGTGGGTATCGAGGACCGCAACGACCCCGAACAGAGCATTGCCGGCGGTACCGCCTATCTCGCCGACCTCTACGAGCGCGTCCCGGACGGCGTGGCGGGCGAGGACCGGATCTGGTTCGCCCTTGCCGCCTATAATGTCGGCATGGGCCACATGTATGATGCGCGGGCCCTCGCCGAGCGGCTCGGCCGTGACAAGAATTCCTGGGACGGCCTCGCCCGCACCCTCCCCCTGCTCTCGGACCCGCGTTATTACGAGACTTTGCGCCATGGCTATGCCCGCGGCCACGAACCCGTGCGCTATGTGGAGAAGGTGCGGGAATACCGCGCCCTGCTGGACGCCCAGGGGATCTAGATTGCCCTATTCCGGAGCGGGCGCGTCCGGAACTGCCGGCAGGTAATCGAGCGGATCGGCCAGTGTCAGCCAGGGCGACTCTTCCACCAGATACCTCAGGATCGGGGCATGCCCTTGGCCGATAATTAACAGGATGCGTTCATCCTCGCGCCCTTCGACCACCTTCATGATATTCTGAAAAATCAGCAGATTACGCGTGTACCAATTGCCCACCGTATAGGCACCACCCGGATTGCCGTCCGCGCCCCAGCGCCGGATGAAATAGCCCAGATAGATATCCGAATTAGCGTCCAGCATGGCTTCGGTATTCATCCAGGCCAGCATCTCGCCAATGCTGTGCGTAGTCTGGCGGTGTTCTTCCTCGGCAACAAAGCCGTTGCCCAGCCGGTCCAGCATCGTGTTCAGAGCCGCCAAATGCGGTTCGCTGACATCCAGCGCCAGGTCCTGTTCCGCCATAAAGGGGTGGTTGGCATCGACCAGTGCCAGATCGGGTATGTCAAAGCGCGCGGCCAGGCGGAAGCCCAATTGCTGACGCTCATTGGCCGTCAGCTCGACCTCACCGGCCCGCCAGGCAGAATAGCGTTCATTGACGGCAGAGTCCGGCATGGCTTCAACAGCGACGATGGTCGGCCGGAACGCGGCCAGCCGGTCGACCACATCCAGAATTTCCTGCTGCCGCCGGGGCGCCAGGACATCGTCGGCGCGCGCATTGTACTGGTCCTGCCCCGGATTGGCGAAATGATACGTCCCCAGGATCAGCACTTCGGCGACCGGTTCGGGCCGCGGCGGCGTCTGGGCAAGCGTGGTGGACGCGGCGGCTGCAAGCGTGATCGCGGCCGTGATGACTGTTCGCAACATGAGTGGCTCCCTCTCGTCTCGAACAGGAGATGCCCGGGAGCGCGCAAACGGATGCAACGGAACTCCACCGGTCCCGCGCCCGTTGCAAGGGCACAAGCCGGCACGGAGCTCACACGATGTCCCCGACTGCCCAACGCTATCTGAAGTTCGCCGCGATGATCCTCACCTCGATGGTGGCGATGTTCGCGATCAAGTATCTCAACACCTACACGGCCGACCACGTGCATTTCTCGCGCACGCGCTTCTTCATGACCTTCATGATGGGCGCGGCCATGGCCGTGGTGATGCTGTCCTTCATGCTGTCCATGTACCGCAGCTCACGCATCAATCTGGCTATCTATGCCGGTAGTGTGGTGGTGTTTCTCGCCGCGCTCTGGCTCACACGAAGCCAGACCACGATCCACGACGAAGCCTGGATGCGGGCCATGATCCCGCACCACTCGATCGCCATTCTCACCTCCGAACGTGCCGGAATATCCGATGTCCGCGTCCGCGAGCTGGCTGACGGCATCATCGAGGCCCAGCGGCGCGAGATCGACGAGATGCACTGGCTGCTCGAGGACATCGCCGCCAATGGCGAAGCGCAAACGGCCGCGGAAGCGGCTGAACGTCCGGTGCCGGAATTCTCGGCCGGCAACGGGCCGTCATGAGCCCCAACACCCGCAACGGAAAGGTCCCGCCATGCCACAGAGAGATCCCGGCCCCTCGGTCAAGGATGGCGAACTCTACGAAAAGCTCCGCGACGAGGGCATGAGCAAGGAGAAGGCCGCGCGTATCGCCAATGCAAAAGCGGCGGGCGACCGGCCGATGCAGGCTGGCGGCAAGTCGCCGCCCTACGAGGACTGGACCAAGGAGGAGCTTTACGACCGCGCGCAGGAGATCGGCATCGAAGGCCGCTCCGACATGGACAAGTCAGAGCTGATCGGTGCCCTGCGCAACCACTAGAGCGAAAGGAGGCGTTTCATGACCCGCCCCATCACGATTGCCGGTATTTCAGGCAGCCTGCGGCAGGGGTCCTTCAACACGGCGGCCCTGCAGGCTGCGGCCGAACTGGCTCCGGACAAGGTGACGGTGAACCTGCTCACCCTGCACGATATCGAACCGTTCAGCGAGGACACCGAGGCCGAAGGCTGGCCGGACGGCGTCGCCGCGCTGCGCGAGAAGGTCGCCCCGGCAGACGGGGTGCTGTTCGCGACACCGGAATACAACTACTCGATCCCGGGCGTCCTGAAGAACGCCATCGACTGGTTGTCGCGTCCGACCGGCCAGGGCCCGATCACCGGCAAGCCCGCCGCGATCATCGGCGCCTCGCCCAGCCCCTTCGGCACAGCCCGTGCCCAGGCGCACCTGCGCCAGGTCGTCTTTTACAACGCGATGCCCTTGCTGCCTTATGACGAAGTGCTCGTCATGAAGGCCGGCAACAAGATCGAGGACGGCCGCCTCGTCGACGAGGAAAGCCGCGATTTCGTCAAGGAATTGATGGCCGACTTCGCCGACTGGGTGCGCCTGCACACGGAGAGGAAGGCGGCCTAGACCGACCCCGCCTGCTCGCCCAGCTCTTCCTTCACCTTCTCGGCCAGCTGCGTCAGCGTGAAGGGCTTGGGCAGGAAGCTCACATCCTGTTCCTTCGACAGCGTGTCGGAGAATTGTTCGGCGGCGTAGCCGGAGATGAAGACCACGCGGGTGCCTTCCAGCATGTCGCGGGCCTTTTCCAGAAGACCGGGACCGTCGAGGCCCGGCATCACGACGTCGGAGATCAGGAGGTCGAAACCCTCCTCGTCATCCTCGAGGATTTCGTAGGCCTCTTCACCGTCACAGGCTTCCACCACGTCATAACCGCGCTTGGCCAGTGTCTTGGCCGCGATGGCGCGCACAGCATCCTCGTCCTCGACCAGCAGGATACGGCCACGGCCTGAAAGGTCCTCCGGCGCCTTCTCGACGGTCTTCTCGGCTTCGGCCTCGCGCAGCTCGACCGTCTCTTCCTCGGTCGGTTCATGGCCGGGCAGGTAGATGGTGAAGGTCGTCCCGACCCCGACCTCGGAATCGGCGAACAGGAAGCCACCGGACTGCTTGACGATGCCATAGACGGTGGCAAGGCCCAGCCCTGTTCCCTTGCCCGCCTCCTTGGTGGTGAAGAAGGGTTCGAAAATCTTCTCCATCGTCGCCTTGTCCATGCCGTGCCCCTCGTCGGTGACGGCGATCGACAGCCAGTCGCCCTCACGCGGGTTGGGGGCGCCGGCATTGCGCACGACATCATCGCTGACGCGAGAGGTCTTCACGGTCAGCGTGCCGCCGCCATTCTCGCGCATCGCATCGCGGGCATTGGCGGCCAGGTTGATGATGGCCGTTTCCAGCTGGCCCTTGTCGGCCTTGATCATTGGCAGGTCGCGGCCATGGATGATGTCCAGCCGTACGGTCTCCTCGACGATCTGGCGCAGGAGCACGGAGACATCGGACAGGAGATCGCCGATATCCAGCGTCTCCATGCGGAAGGTCTGCTTGCGCGAGAAGGCGAGCAGTTTGCGGACCAGGCCGGCAGCACGGGCGACAGTCTGGTTGATCGCCTGCAACTCGGAATAGTCGGGATCGCCGACCGGGTGGCGATTGAGCAGCTCGTCCGTGTTCAAACGGACGGCGGTGAGCAGATTGTTGAAGTCGTGGGCCACACCGCCGGCCAGCTGGCCGACCGCCTGCATCTTGTTGGACTGGGAGAGCTGCCGCTCCATCTCCTTCCACGCCGTCACGTCGATGACGTAAGCAACGCGCTTGCCGCCGCGCGCGGGCGCAAAGGCGAGGTGGACATAGAGCTGACCGTCCGGCGTCAACAGCCGGGCTTCGGCCGGATCGCCACTGCCGGCCATGGCGGCCGAGAAAGCATCGACCGGCGAGCGGCCATCATCCCAGTTGAACAGGTCGCAGAAACGCGTGCCGGGTATGGCGCGGCCGCCGGTGAGCTGCATCAGCGCCGGATTGGTATCCTCGATGATGGCGGTTTCCGGATCGGCACCGTCCAGGCGCACCACCCCGAACGGCGTGGTGGCGAACATGTCTTCCATGGCCGTCCCCACCGCCGTGCCGCTCTCGGCCATGGACTGGGCGATACCCGGAGGCGCACCGGTCCGCGACAGGCCGTACATCACGGCCCGCCCCAGCGCGCCCTCGCCGGGCAGCCATTCGACAACGATCGCAACCGGACTCTCGATTCCATCGCGCGCCTTCAGGCGGGCATCGATCCGGGCAGCGCCCTCGCCGCCCCGGCTGTACAGCACGCTGCGCGCGCCATCGCCGGCGAGGATATCGCGCAGCGACGGGAAGGGCGCACCTTCAGTGAGGCCCAGCCATTCGCGGAAAGTGGCATTGCCACCGACGATCTCGCCATTTGCGCGCAGGGAGAACAGCGCCACCGGCGCATGCAAGCTCCAATCAGCGGACACCGGTTCCGCGCCGGATTCGCCGCTGCGCTCACCGGCGCCGACGAGACGCCAGAGGATCAGGCCATCGGCCTGGGGCGAGGCTTCCAGGTGGAAGCGGCGGATATCGCCCTCGCCCAGATCGAGCGGCGGCATCACCTCGCAGGCGCCTTCGCCGCGGGCCGCCGCGCGGGCCAACCGGTAGACCGTGCCATCGCCACCGCCAGCCCCGGCCCACAGGCGGTCAATGGTCGGCAGGCCGAAGCTCTGGCCGAAACCACCCGCCTTGCGGGCGAGCGCGTGATAGGCCGCATTACCCCAGCGCGGCGCTCCACGCCGGTCAGAAATCAGAACGGGCTCGGGAAAGGTCTCGATAGCCCGGAAAGCCAGCGCCGCGGGCGTGGGCGCACGATTCTTCTCGATCTTGCGGCGCAGATTGCGGCCCGCGGTCTCGCCGGCGGCAATGGCGTAGAGCACCAGGAAACCGACGGCGGCCAGGCCGGACAGATAGACAAAGCCCTGCCAGCCATCCTCGCCCGCAGCGACGACGGCGGCCCCGAAAGCGACCACGGCAATGGCGCCGCAGACCCAGAAGGCCACCCGGCCGATCGGCCGCGACCACAGCGGCTTGCGGGATTTCGGATCAGGGGCGGACGTCTCGGCCATGGGATGCTCCGGCACGGATCGGTGGAAGGCGTAAGCCTAGTCGGTCGACTCGCTCGGACGATAGCGTGCGCGGCGTCCCTGTGCGAGCGAGAGAACATAACCGATCACCTTGGCGACCGCCTGGAAGTGCTCGGTGGGGATTTCCGTATCGAGATCGGCTGTCGCGTGCAGCGCGCGTGCCAGCGGCGGATCCTCGACGATGGGGATGGAGTGCTCGGTGGCCAGTTCGCGGATACGCAGGGCCACGGCATCGACGCCCTTGGCGACACAGATCGGTGCCGGGGTCACGCCCTGTTCGTATTTCAGCGCGATGGCATAGTGGGTCGGGTTGGTGACGATCACCGTCGCGTCCGGCACCTGGGCCATCATGCGGCGCTGCGAGCGTTCCTGGCGGATCTGACGCAGCTTGGCGCGCACCATGGGGTCGCCCTCGGATTGTTTCAGCTCGTCCTTGATCTCGCGCTTGGACATGCGGTTGCGCTTGATGAAGCTCTGCCGCTGGAACATGTAGTCCAGCCCCGCGATTATCGCGTAGACGATCAGCGCGGCCAGCATCAGCTCAATGGCGGACTGGCGAACGATGGCCAGCACTGAAGCAATATCGAGCGCCGGCAGGCCGGCCAGCATTTCGCGCTTGGGATAGAGGACAACGAAGGCCGCCGCCGCGACCAAGGCCATCTTGCCGATCCCCTTGAGGAAGTTGGCGATGCCCTGGGGACCGAAATTGCGTTTGAAGCCCTCGATCGGGTTCAGCTTGTCCAGCTTGGGCTGGATCTTCTCGGTGGTGAACAGCATGCCCTGCTGGACGTAGTGACCGGCGAAACCGGCGACCGCCAGAAGCGCGATCGGCAGGCCGACAATGCCTGTCACATGCCAGGCCGTATCGCGCATCATCCGCATCACGGCATTCGGGTCGACGTCAAAATTGTGCGGCTCGGCGAAGAAGACCTGCATGTCCGAGGCGAGCGCGCGAGCCATCGGCGGGAAAGCAAAACTGATCAGGGCCAGGCCGGAAGCCAGCACGAACCAGCCCGGGATTTCCTGGGATTTGGCAACATCGCCCTTCTCGCGGGCATCATCGAGACGCCGCTGTGTCGGCTCTTCTGTTTTCTGGCTGTCGTCTTCGCCTTCTGCCACGCCAGCCTCCCTAATTCATGTCCGTCGCGAAGCGCTGCATGCGCTCCAGCCAGACAGCACTCATCGCCCCGAGGGAGATGGTGAGGATGAACAGGCCGACGATGATATTCGACGGCATGGCGATGAAAAAGATCTGCGCTTGGGGCATCAGCCGCGAGAGCACCCCCAGCGCCAGATAGAAAATGAGGCCGAACACGATCAGCGGCGCGGCCAGCTGGACACCGATATTGAAGGCGTCGATGAAGGCGTTGAGCGCCCATTGTGCGCCATCGGCCATGGACGGCACCTGCCCAGCGTCGAACACGTCGTAGGAATTCACCATCATCGCCAGCAAGAGGTGGTGCGTATTGGTGGCGAAGAGCAGCAGCAGGAAGGTGAGATTGAGCAAGGTCGCGACCAGCGCGCCCTGCTGCCCCTGCGACGGGTCGAAACTCTGCGCCATCGCCAGGCCCGACTGCATGCCGATCACCTGGCCTGCCACGGCTGCGGCCGACATGAAGATGCGCGCCACGGCACCGATCATCAACCCGGTAATCACTTCGCCCATCACCAGTCCGGCCAGCATCAGCGGCTGCTCCGGCAGAGCCGGCAGGCGCGGCGCGATCACGGGGCCGAGCACCACACAGACCAGCAGCGCAAAGGACAGACGGATGCGCATCGGGATGCTCGGCTCGCCGAAGCCCGGCATCAGCATCAGGATCGCACCGATCCGCGCAAAGACGAGACCGCCCGCGAAGACAAGTTCCGGCGCCTGCGGGATCATGGCGTGGAGATCCGGTCGAAGATCACCGTCATGAAGCCGGACATCAGCCCGCCCATCAGCGGCAGGAAGATCAGCAGCGCAATGAAGATGGCGATGATTTTCGGTACGAAAACCAGCGTCATCTCCTGCACCTGGGTCAGCGCCTGGAACAGGGCAATGGTGACGCCGACAGCCAGTCCGACCAGCATGATCGGAGCCGACATGGCCAGCATCAGCCAGATCGCTTCGCGTGCAAAATCGAGGACTTCCGGTCCGGTCACGTCTCGCCTCACCTTCTGCGGGGAGAATCGGTTTTACGGTTAATTATGTTTACGAATGCGTGCCGCGCGTTAAGAAAGAGTCAATTCAGCTTAATCGGGGGAGTTATCCATTATGCGTCTTCGCAGCTTTTTGATCGGCACGTCCTGCCTGGCCCTGATGGCCGCCTGCTCGCCGACCGACGATACCGCCGAAACCGCGACGCCGGCGTCCGAGACCTCTGCAGCCGGGACGGCGGCGCCGGACACGCAAGCCGCCGAACAGGCCGATGCCGGCGAGCAGACCGAGACCGAGCGCCTCTTTGCCTGGTTCGACGAACAATTCCAGGAAGAGCTGAACCGCTCGCCCCTGTTCAAGACCTATCTGGGCATGATCGACGATGTCGAGGCCTATGGCGAATGGGATGACGTGTCGGAAGACGCCTTCCGTGACACCCTCTCCCGCGAGGCGGCCCGCACCCGCTACATGCGCGAGAACTTCGACTATGACGCCCTCACCCATGAGGGCCAGGTCGCCTGGCGCTTTGCCGAATTCATCGCGGCGAACAACGCCCAGCAGGGCGAGTTCTGGGATCACGGCTATATCTTCACCCAGTTCTTCGGTCCCCACACCCAGCTTCCGACCATCCTGATCGGCTATCACCGTGTCGATACGGTCGAACATGCCGAGGCCTATATCAGCCGCCTCAACGGTCTGGGCGATGTAATCGAGACCTATACGGCCCAGGCCGATGCCCGCGCGCAGGACGGCGTCCTGGCCCCGGCTTTCGCCTATCCGATCGTGGTCACCGCCGCCCGGCGCTTCATCACCGGCGCGCCCTTCGACGACAGCGGTGAGGACAGCCCGCTGCTGGCCGACTTCCGCAACAAGGTCGAGGCCCTTGAGATCGACCAGGCCGAGAAGGATCGCCTGATCGCCGAAGCCGAAGCAGCCCTGACGGCCGAAGTCGGCCCGGCCTACACGGCGCTGGTCGAGACGATGGAGCGTCATGGCGAGATGGCCGATGGCCGCAACCAGGGCGCCTGGGCACTGCCGGAAGGCGAGAGCTTCTATCGCAGCCAGCTGAACAACTACACCACGCGGACCGACCTCTCGGCCGGCGACATCCACCAGACCGGTCTGGACGAGGTTGCCCGCATCCATGACGAGATGCGCGCCATCATGGAAGAAGTCGGTTTCGAAGGCACGCTGCAGGACTTCTTCGTCCACCTGCGCACCGACGACCAGTTCTACTATCCGGACACCGAAGAAGGCCGTCAGCAGTATCTCGACCAGGCCACCGCCTATGTCGATCACGTGATGGAGATAGCGCCGCAATACTTCAACACGCTGCCGGAAGCCGACCTGGAAGTCCGCGCGGTCGAGCAATACCGCATCGAGACGGCCACCGGCGCTTTCTACGAGTCCGGCGCCCTCGACGGCTCCCGCCCGGGTGCCTACTACGTCAACCTCGCCCACATGCGGGACAATCCGAACTATCTGATCGAGACGCTGTCCTACCATGAGGGCGCGCCGGGCCATCACTTCCAGATCGCCCTCGCCCAGGAGCTGGAAGGCGTGCCGATGTTCCAGCGCCTGCAGGGCTATTCGGCCTTCTCCGAAGGCTGGGGCCTCTATGCGGAAAATCTCGGCAAGACGATGGGCGGCTTCACCGATCCCTATCAGGATTTCGGCCGCCTCTCCTACGAGGTCTTCCGGGCTGCGCGCCTGGTCGTCGACACCGGCATCCACGCGATGGAGTGGAGCGAGCAGGACGCGATCGACTACATGGTCGCCAATACGCCGATGCCTGAGGGCGATATCGTCAATGAAGTGCGCCGCTACATGGTCTGGCCGGGCCAGGCGGTGTCCTACAAGGTCGGCATGCTCACCATCCTGGACCTTCGCCAGCGCGCCATGGATGCCCTGGGCGATGATTTCGACATGGGCGAGTTCCACGATGTGGTCCTGACCAATGGCTCGATCCCGCTCACCCTGCTGGAACAGCTGGTCGACGACTATATTGCGGCGAACCAGGCCGCCGAATAGACGAACCGCGTTTGACAGGCGGGGGCCTCACAGGGCTATCCTGCCGCACAGAACGTGACAGGAGTCAGCCGCTGCCGGTGCAGCGGCTGACGTCCGTTTGATCGTAGCCAATTCGGATAACGGCGCCGGCCTGCGACCCAGCCGCCGCCGGTCTGGGGAGACCGACATGAAGTATTCGATCCGTACACCGCTTGCTGTCTCGCTCATCGCCCTGCTGGCGGCCTGTTCCCAGCCCGACGACAGCGCCACGCCGCGTAACGAGTTGTCCGGCGCCGCCGTTGAAGCGGCCCGGGCCGCCCAGGCCGAACAAAGCGAAAGCGAACGCCTCTATACCTGGTTCGACGAACTGTTCGAGGCTGACCTCGTCCGCTCGCCGCAAACCCAGACCCAGCTTGGCCGGATCGACAATCTGGACGCCTATGGCCGCTGGGATGCCGTAACCGACGAGGCCGCCGCCGCTGACCAGCAACGCCGCATCGACCGCCTGGCCTATCTGCGCGACAGTTTCGACTATGACGCGCTCGACGCGGATGCCCGCGTCTCCTATCGCGTCTTCGAATACCTGCAGGAAACCGGCATCCGGCAGTATGAATTCCGCGACCAGAACTATGTCTTCACCCAGATGTTCGGTCCGCACACCGGCATGCCGACCCTGCTGATCAGCCAGCACCGGATCGAAAACGCCGATCACGCCGAAGCCTATATCCGCCGCCTTGAGGGGCTTGGCCCGGTTCTCGACACGCTGATCGTGCGCGCCGACGAACGCGCCGAGGCCGGCGTCCTGCCGCCGCGCTTCGCCTTCGACTACCTCATCGGCAACACACAGGCCCTGATCACCGGCGCGCCCTTTGACGACAGCGGCAGCGAAAGCCCGCTGCTGGCTGACTTCCGCGGCAAGGTCGAGGCGCTGGATATCGACCAGGAGGCAAAGGACGACCTCATCGCCCGCGCGACCGAGGCTCTGGAGAGCTCTGTCAGCCTGGCCTATCGCCGCCTGATCGACATGTTCGAGCGCCATGCCGAGATGACGGATACGCGTGACGGCGCCTGGAAGCTGCCGCGCGGCCAGGCCTATTACGAAAGCCAGCTGGCCAGCTTCACCACCCTGCCCGACCTGTCGCCCCAGGAAGTCCATGATATCGGCCTCGCCGAGATCGACCGCATCCATGGCGAGATGCGCGCCATCATGGACCAGGTGGGCTTCGAAGGCTCCCTGCAGGACTTCTTCGAGTTCATGCGCACCGACGAGCAATTCTACCTGCCGAACACGGATGAGGGCCGCGCCGAATATATCGCCGGCGCCAATGCGATCTTCGACACTGTGCGCGATGTGCTGCCGGATTATTTCGACACCATGCCGGAAGCCCCGCTTGTCGTACGCGAAGTCGAACCCTTCCGGGCAGCCGGTTCGCCAAGCGCCTTCTACAACTCGCCGGCGCTCGACGGTTCACGCCCCGGCATCTACTACGCCAACACGCTGAACATGCGGAACCTGCCGACCTACCAGATGGAAACACTGGCCTATCACGAGGGCATTCCCGGCCACCACTTCCAGCTGGCCCTGGCCCAGGAGCGTGAAGGCACGCCGATGTTCCAGCGTCTGCTCTACCTGTCGGCCTTCGGCGAGGGCTGGGCGCTCTATGCCGAGAGCCTGGGCAAGGATATGGGCCTGTTCACCGATCCCTATCAGGATTTCGGCCGCCTCGCCTACGAGCTCTGGCGCGCCGGACGCCTCGTGGTCGATACGGGCATCCACTCTCTGCAATGGTCGCGCGAGGATGCCATCGAGTATCTGACGGCCAACACCTCCTTCACGGAGGAAGAGATCGTCCGCGAGGTCGAGCGCTATATCGTCTGGCCGGGCCAGGCGACCTCCTACAAGATCGGCCAGATGCGTATCCGCGATCTGCGCGATTATGCCCGCGAAGAGCTGGGCGATGATTTCGACTGGGGCGAATTCCACGATGTCGTGCTGACCAACGGGTCGCTGCCGCTGCCCGTGCTGACCGAACTGGTCAACGACTATGTCGCCGGAAAGCGCGGCGACAGCCAAGAGTGAGGGGAAGAGTTATGACGAAGACCGCAATGACCTGGCTGGCCGGGGCGTCGGCGCTGGCCCTGCTGGCCGCCTGTTCGCAACCCGCCGAGGATCATTCCGCCGCTGGACAGACGCCGGCCGGCGCCGACCGGCCGGAGGCCGGTTCTGCAGGCGCTGAAGCCGCTGGCGAGACGTCGCAGACGGCCGATGCGACCGAAACCGAGAGCGAGCGTCTGAACGCCTGGTTCAACGAGGTGTTCGAGGCAAACCTGGCTCGCAGCCCGATGTACCAGACCTATCTGGGCCGCAAGACGGATTACGATCGCTGGAATGATGCCTCGCCGGAATTCGAGGCCGAAAGCCATGAGATCGGCCAGGCCAATCTCGCCTATATGCGCGAGAATTTCGATTTCGATGCGCTGGACGAGAGCGCACAACTCTCCTGGCGCCTGTTCGAATACGACGCCGAGCGAAGCGAAGCCGGCTGGCGCTGGCGCGATCACGGCTACACCTTCACGCCGCGCTCGGGCCCGCACATGAATACGCCCACCTTCCTGATCAATAATCACCGGGTGGACACGCTTTCGGATGCGGAAGCCTATGTCGCGCGGCTGGAAGGCATGGGTGAGTATCTCGACCAGAATATCGCGAATTCGCGCCGCTCGGCCGAGCTGGGCGTTCTCACGCCGCGCTGGACCTATGATCCGATGATCGCCACGGCGCGCAATGTCATCACCGGTGCCCCCTTCGATGACAGCGGCGAGGACAGCCCGCTGATGGCCGACTTCCGCGGCAAGGTCGAGGCGCTGGATATCGACCAGGCCGAGAAGGACCGCCTGATCGCCGAAGCCGAGGCAGCCCTGACATCCGTCGTCGAACCCGCCTATCAGCGGATCATCGCCCTGTTCGAAGAGCAGGCGGAAGTCGCCACCGACGATGACGGTGTGTGGAAACACCCCGATGGCGGCGAGTTCTACAACTACCTCCTGAACAACTACACGACGATGGATCTGTCCGCCGAGGAGATCCACCAGCTCGGCCTCGCCGAGGTCGAGCGGATCCATGGCGAGATGCGCGCCATCATGGATCAGGTCGGTTTCGAAGGCTCGCTGGCCGAGTTCTTTGAATTCATGCGCACTGACGAGCAGTTCTACTATCCCAACACCGACGAAGGCCGGGCCGACTATCTCGCCGACGCCACCGCGCTGATCGACACGATGCGCGAGACCCTGCCGCAGATGTTCAACACCTTCCCGGAGGCCGAACTGGAAGTGCGCCGCGTCGAGCCGTTCCGCGAAAACGCGGCCGGCAAGGCCTTCTACCAGCGCCCGGCTCCGAACGGCACGCGCCCCGGCGTCTACTACGCCAATCTGCGCGACATGGCCGACATGCCGACCTACCAGATGGAAGCGCTGGCCTATCACGAGGGCATTCCGGGCCACCACATGCAGCTGGCCATCATGCAGGAACTGGACGGTGTGCCGGCCTTCCGGCGCTTTGGCGGCTACACCGCCTATACCGAAGGCTGGGGGCTCTACACCGAATACCTGCCCAAGGAATTCGGCTTCTACTCCGACCCCTATTCCGACTTCGGCCGGCTGGCGATGGAGTTGTGGCGGGCCTGCCGCCTCGTGGTCGACACCGGCCTGCACTATCACCAGTGGACGCGCCAGGAAGCGGTCGACTACCTCCTGGAAAACACGCCCAATCCGGAAGGCGATGTGCGCAATGCCATCGACCGCTACATCGTCTATCCGGGCCAGGCCAATGCCTACAAGGTCGGCATGCTGGAAATCCTGCGCCTGCGCGGGGTGGCGGAGGAGGCCCTCGGCGAGGCCTATGACATCCGCGACTTCCACGATGTCGTCCTGACCCAGGGCGCCATGCCCCTGGCCGTGCTGGAAGAGCGCGTGAACAACTGGATCGCGGAGACACAGGCGGCGGAATAAACCGCCTTCTGCCCGTCGGCATTCAAAGGCCCTCCGCTTGCCCGGAGGGCCTTTTCGTTTGCGGCAACCGGCGCGGTATTACGGCGCTGTAAGCGCGGCGCCAGAGTCCCGAAGGACGGCGTCCCCGATCTTGCCGATTCAACAGGCTGAGGGGAAATCATGTCATTTGCCAAATTCGCACCGCTGCGTGCCGTCCTGCTGGCGTCCAGCATCACCGTATCGGTTGCCGCCGCGGCACCCGCATTCGCACAGGGCGCCGCGCTCCAGTCCATCGCGCAGGAAACGGAAACCGATCGCCTGAACGCCTGGTTCGCAGGCAATTTCGAGGAAGAGCTGGAATACTTCCCGGCCAACAAGACCGGGCTGGGCATTATCGACGAGGACTATGGCCGCTGGAACGATATCAGCCAGGACGCACTCGAGGCCGCAAACCAGCGCAGCCTGGCCCGGCTTGAGGAGATGCGCACGCGGTTCGACTTCGACGCACTCGACCCGGTGGGCCAGATGTCCTGGCGCCTGTTCGAATACAGCGCCGAACGCGCCGCGGAGTCTGAACCTTTCGACCGCTACGGCTATGTCTTCAACCAGCTGTTCGGGCCGCATACGGGCTATCTGGCCTTTCTGATCGGCCAGCACCGGATCGAGACCGCGGATCACGCCGAGGCCTATATCCAGCGGCTGTCGACCCTGGACGATGTGATGGACATGCACATCGCCGAAGCCGAATACCGGTTTGACCAGGGCATCGAGGCGCCCGCCTGGGTCTATGACCGCGTCCTGTCCACAGTGCAGGGCCTGCAGACCGGCGCCCCCTTCGATGACGGTCCGGATCATCCCCTCTGGGCAGACTTCCAGCGCAAGGTCGGCGCCCTCGACCTGACGGATGCCGAACGGACCGCGCTGCTGGACCAGGCCCGCACGGCCCTGCTCGAAGACTTCGGACCGGTCTATGCGCGCCTGGAAGCCATGCTGGTGGATCATCGGGACCGCTCGACGACGGCCGATGGCGTTGCAGACCTGCCCGATGGCGAGGCCTTCTACAACAACCTGCTCGCCGGCTTCACCACGACCGACATGACGGCGCAGGAAATCCACGCGCTGGGCCTGGCTGAAGTCGACCGGCTGCACGCCGAAATGCGCGAGGTGATGGCGCAGACCGGTTTCGAGGGCAGCCTGCAGGATTTCTTCGTCTTCCTGCGCGAGGACCCGCAATTCTACTATCCGGACACCGAAGAGGGCCGCGCGGCCTACATGCAGCGCGCGACGGAAATCATCGAGACGGTGCGCGAACGCCTGCCCGAATTCTTCGGCACCCTGCCCGAAGCGGAACTGGTCGTGCGGCGGGTGGAACCCTTCCGCGAGGCCGGCGCCGGCCTGGCCTTCTACGAGAACGCCACGCCCGATGGCTCACGGCCCGCGGTCTACTATGTCAATCTGCGCGACATGACGAGCGTGCCCACCTACCAGATGGCGACGCTGGCCTATCATGAGGGCATTCCGGGCCACCATCTGCAGCGGTCGATCCAGCAGGAAATGGAGAACCTGCCCCGCTTCCGCCAATTCGTCGGCTACACCGCCTATGCGGAAGGCTGGGGCCTGTATGCGGAATCCCTGCCGGTCGAGATGGGGCTGTATTCGGACCCGTATCTCAATGCGGGCCGCATCGCGATGGAGCTGTGGCGGGCTTGCCGTCTGGTGGTCGATACCGGCCTGCATGCCAATGGCTGGTCGCGTGAGGAGGCCATCGCCTACCTGCAGGAGAACACGCCCAATTCAGACGCCGACATCATTCCGGCGGTCGAGCGCTATGTGGTCTTCCCCGGCCAGGCGACAGCCTACCAGGTCGGCAAGAACCATATCGTCGCCCTGCGCGAGCAGGCAGAGCGCACGCTGGGCGATGCCTTCGACGTTCGGGCCTTCCACGACACGGTTCTGGCCTCAGGCCAGATCCCGCTGTCGATGCTGACCGAGGAAGTCGGGGCCTGGACGGCCTCGGTCCAGTCCGCGCAATAGAAGCAGACAGAAAAAGACCCCGGCCACGGCCGGGGTCTTGTGTATCTTCGTATCGGTCAGCGGCCCTAGATCGGCATGCGCAGGATTTCCTGGTAGGCGCGGACCACCTCGTCGCGCACGGCAACGACGGTTTCCAGCGATATCTCGGCGGCGGAGACAGCCGTGACCACGTCCAGCAGCTCGGCTTCACCGGCGGCGGCGGCGGCGGTCATCTGTTCGGCATTGGCCAGGGCGCCGGACGTATCGGCAATGGCCGAGGAGACCATATTGCCGAAGTCGAGCGACGGCGTCGCTTCGGCTTCTTTGGCACCACCCACCGATTGCTGGGCGGCACGGACCGCGGCCTGATAGGCCTGGACGGCGGAAAGATCGGCTGCCATGGGCTCACATCCTCATTCTGAGAGCGGCGCGCGCGGTTCTAGCGGCGCAGCAGGTCCAGCGTACGCTCCTGCATGCGCCGGCTGTTTTCGATCATGTTCAGATTGGCTTCGTAGGAGCGCATCGCCTCACGCATATCCATCATCTCGACCAGGGTCTCGACATTGGAGGTGCGCACATAGCCGGCTTCGTCCGCGGCCGGGTGGCCGGGATCGAATTCCAGCGTGAATTCGCTCTGGTCGTAGGCGACATCATTCATGCGGACATGGCTCAGCCCCGTCACGCGATCCAGCTCGGCCTCGAAGACCGGGATCTGGCGGCGATAGGGATCCCCGCCCGGCTCGCGCGCCGTGGAATCGGCGTTGGCCAGGTTTTCCGAGATGATGCGCATGCGCGCTGCCTGGGCCCGAAGGCCGGCTGCAGAGATCGACATGGCGTCAGATGCGTCGCTCATCCTCTAGCTCCTCGATTAACGCCCGGCCGGCTTGATCGCCATACGGATCAGCCCCAGGCTCTTCTGGTACAGGGTCAGCGCGCTCTCGTACTGCATGCGCGTTTCCTGGGCCCGCACCATCTGTTCTTCCAGCACGACCGAATTGCCGTTGACCGTGGTCTCGGAATCCGGCGCGTCGGTCGTTCCCCAATTGCGCGATGCCGAACCGCCGGCAGAACCGGACATGTGCCCGGCCTCGCTGGTCAGCATGCGCACGCGCGACGGGCCATTGCCGGCCTCGTGGCCGCGCATCTGGCGCTGTACCGCGCGATTGAATTCGCTCTCGTCGAGATCCTTCGCGGTGTAGCCGGGCGTGTTCGCATTGGCCACATTCTCCGAGATCACCCGCTGGCGCTCGGTGTTGAAGCTCATCGACTGTCGAAGAAGTGCCAGCACTGACACGTCGTCGGGCCGCATCCGCGAATCCCCTTTTCTACCGTTAACGAAGGTGGGCCGTCACAGTTAACGCGCACTTAACCGCATCACCGGACAAGCGGGTAATCTCTTATGAGGCAATGGCCCGATGAGCGACATCGTCAACTGGACCCACTACTTCTTCGCCGTCTCGGTGCTTGCCGTGCTCGTGGGCGGGCTCGGCCTGTTCGGCTATGCCGTGCGCCGCGGCTGGATCCTGCAGGGCATGACCGGCCTGCGCGGCTTCGGCGCTGGCACAGAGCGCCGGCTGAGCCTCAAGGAAACCCTGGTGATCGACCCGCGCCGCCGCGTGGTCATCGTGCAGGCTGACGACACCGAACATGTGGTCCTTCTGGGAGCGGAAGCGGAAACCGTGCTGGCCAGCCGGCCGGCCGCTGCGCCCCGGACCCCCGACATCGAGACGGAGGATGCGGCATGAAAAAGGGCTTCTGGGTCTGCGCCGCGCTTTTCGTCCTCGGCATCATCACCCTCCTGGGGGCCGGAGCCGAGGCGCAGAGCATCACGATCGATACCGGCACCGAAGGCGATCTGACCGAGCGTGTGCTGCAGCTGATCGCCCTGCTCACCATTCTCTCGCTGGCGCCGTCCATCATCATCATGACGACCAGCTTTGTGCGGATCATCGTCGTGCTGTCGCTGCTGCGCACCGGGCTGGGCCTGCAGCAGAGCCCGCCGAACGCCGTCCTCGTCTCGCTGGCGATCTTCCTGACCGGATTCATCATGGCGCCGGTCTTCACCCAGTCCTACGAACGGGGCATCCAGCCCCTGATGGAAGACGAGATCGAGCTGACCGAGGCCTTCGACCTGTCGACCGGTCCGCTGAAGACCTTCATGCTGGCCCACACGCGCGAGGACGATCTGGCGCTGTTCATCGAGATGTCGGAACAGCCTCTGCCCGATACGCCGGAAGCCACCTCTTTCTGGATCGTCGCGCCTGCGTTCATGATTTCCGAACTGCGCCGCGCCTTCGAGATCGGCTTCCTGCTCTTCATCCCCTTCCTGATCATCGACCTCGTCGTCTCCTCCATCCTCATGTCGATGGGCATGATGATGCTGCCGCCGATCGTGATCTCCCTGCCATTCAAGCTGATCTTCTTCGTCCTGATCGACGGCTGGCGCCTCGTCACCGGCTCGCTGATGCAGAGTTTCGGGACGATAGGCGGGGGCTGACCGGGGGCCTTGCATGGACAAGGGCGAGGTCAGCCTTCTCAGAACATTCGCCACTGTCGGTTTTCACACCGCCATCTGCTCTTCAATCGGTATCGCCATGTTCCGGGAAGACGCCCACTGGCTTGCCGTGATTGCACTCGGCTTACTCATGGCGACTGTCGTCAGCACCGCCCAGGCTCTGTTTATCCCGAAGAGAAGTACGTCTTATTTCAAGGCAAACTTGGCGGTGCTGGCCAGCTTGATCATTGCCGGTCTGGTGGTCTTCGCGGTGAATTCGCTTTTTCCAGCCGTCCCCGCAGCCGGGATGCTGATCTGGCTATTCGCCTGGAGCATCTTCGTGCTCGCAATGGCGAACCTGACCTAGCCCGTCAGATCCCTAGCTCGGTCCACCGCTATTGGTGAAGCGGTCGCGGAAGGGCTCCATGAAGGCGTCCAGCGTGTCGATGCTGGCGATCCGCGTGGCGAGATCGGAGAATCGGGCATTGCCCGCCGGCGCGCTTTCATCGGTCAGAAGCTCGAACGCTGCCGCCTGTTCCGTCCCGGCCATGGCATCGCCATAGCGCTCGCCCAGCCGCACGGCGGATTCGGTGTCGCGGGCCAGGGAATAGGCAATCGCCGCACGCATGACATCGGCTTCTTCGGACGCATCCAGCGGCTCGGTATCGGCAAAACGATTGCCCAGCAGAGCCTCGAGCCGCCGGCCGGCCATCGGCCAGTCCCGCTGGGTCCAGGCGATATCGGCGCGCAGCCGGTTGGCGGGGGCCGAGCGGTCGGAGGCGATCAGTTCCAGCGCCTGCTCATGGCGGCCCAGCTCGGAATAGGCGCGGGCCTCGAGCAGGTAGCGCTCATTGCGCAGCTCTTCGGACAGGCCGGCGATGCGGGATGTCCGCAAGGCGTTGATCGCGTCCTCATAGCGCCGGTCCATCAGATAGACGACCGCGAGATCGGTCGCGACGCGGGCCCGGGCGAGCGGTTCGCGCAGGCGGTATTCCACCTGGTGCTGCAGCAGTTCGGAAGCCGGATCGAGCAGGTCGAAGGCGATCAGGCGTTCGGCCAGGCGGCGCACCATACGGTCGCCATCGGCCCCGATCGGCACGAGGTGCTGGTATTCATAGAAAATCGCGACGGATTCGACCGGGTCCATACGATCCGCCTCACCATCGAGGAAGAGACGGCGGAAGATCGCGTCCATATCCTCACCGATCCGGCGGCCGGCTTCGGTATCCGGGAAGCGCGCCTGGGCGGTGTCCATCGTTTCCAGCCCGCGCGCATATTCGCCGGCGCTGACATAGAGCTCGCCGAGCGCCCGGACGGTATCCAGTTCGATCGTGTCACCGCGCCAGCGGAAGCGCAGGTTTTCCAGCGCATCGATCGCCTCGGTGCGGGTGATCTGCCCCGCAGCCAGCTGCAGGCGATAAAGGTCGGACAGCGCCTTGGCTTCCATCTGCGCATCGCCGGAATCCGACAGATCCTGCAGCAGCGCGATGGCCTGTTCGACCTGGCCATCGGCCTCGGCCAGGCGCGCCTGGATGTATTGCGCCTCGCGACGCGTACGGTCATCCGGTTCACCCGCCTCGGCGCGGTAGAGCAGGTCCTGGGCAGCGGCGTAGTCGTGGAGCTCCATCGCGGCACGGGCATGCGCGACCTGGAAGCGCGACTGCCAGACCGGAGGATAATAATAGATCGTGCTGTCACCGGACGCGAAACGGCGGCGGGCATCGGCCCAGCGCTCCTCGCCGACGGCTGTCATCGCACGCCACAGATCGGCGGCGGGATCGACGGCCAGCGCGGGGTGAGAGAAATAGGTCTGGGCGTCCGTCAGCCGGTCCATCATGTAGCTGGCGACACCCTGCAGCGAGCGCACATGGGGATCGTTCGCCAGCGAGGCATCCTGCTGGATTGCAAGGTCAAGCATGCCCAGCGCTTCCGGTGCCAGCTCGTTGGCCAGAAGGAAGCGGGCCAGTGCGATCTTGCCGTCCGTGCCCTCTTCCAGCGCCGCACGGCGCAGACGCGCATTCCAGTCGCGGCGGAAATACCCGTCGCCATCCCAGGCGTCGAAATAGACCAGAGCCGGCGAGGAAATATTCGCGAGGACCGAGCTTTCCGCGCCCGCGGCAGCGGCATCCGATGCCGGCGACAGGTTGAGCCCTTCGGGCCGGCTGATCGCCACGCCCGAGGTGATGAGGCTGATCTCGATATCCTCGGCGATGGCTTCCACGGCGCCGCCCTGGGCGCTGGGCAACAGCGCACCGCCGACAAAGTCGCGGCGGGCGGTCAGGCCCTGTACCGGCGCGCCGGCCGTCACAACGCCGATCCGGTCTCCCACAACGGGATCCTCGATCCAGCGGATGGCTCGCGGATCGGCGATATCCATCAGGATCCGCCCCGGCCGGGTGCGGCGGGCATCGCGGCGGACATTGATCGGGCGCGGCGGCGAGTCGATCCGTTCGGAGAACACCACCGTCCAGCGGGCGCCATCGATCCGTGCTTCGGCTTGCGAGGTCGAGGGCACGGCGATGCGCGCAGCCGACCAGTCCTCACCGCGCACGGCCGTGTAGTCGCGCACATGGCGGCGATTGGCCATTTCCATCTCGCGCAGGTCGATGTCGGCAGCAGCGTCAAAGACAATCCAGACCGCCTCGCCCCGGCGGAAAACGGCCGCTCCCAGCGGCGCTGCCCAGTCGAACTCGACCCGCAGATCGCCGTTGAACTCGGAGACATTCGCGCGCACACGACCATCGGCCGGTACGGGGTCGCCGCCCTCGGCGACAATCGGCGCGTCGGCCGAGGCGTATTGGGTCTCGGCAACCGGTTCGGCTTCTGCGGGCTCGTCTTCAGCGGGCAGGGGCTCGGCTGCTGGTTCCGGCTGCAACTGCGCAGGACCGCGGGCCGCCGTCTCTGCGGTATCCGCGACCGTTGCTGCTGTATCGGCACTCTCTTCCGGAGCCGTCTCTTCCGGTTCAGGCTCACCGCCCGCTTCCGCTGACAGATCGCCAAGCTGGGCCAACAGGGCTGCCGCGCTTGCCACGTCCGGATCGGGCAGGTCGACGACGACGCGACCGCCCTCATTCCAGGCCCGCACCTCGACACCGTCCATCACGTCCAGCGTGAGAACCCAGTCATTCACATCGCGCTCGCCGCTGACGCCTTCCAGGAAGCGCGGCGGCGATCCGCGCAGACGGCCCAGCTCGATGTCGGCCGGGGCGTCAAAACGGACGGTCGCTGTATGGCCGGTCTGCGCGAGTTCGAAACCGACCTCGCGGGGCCAGAGAAACTCGATCCGCGTGTATTCGGTCGCCTGCCCGACGCGGTATTGCACCGGCAGTGCATCGACAAGCGGCACGGGCGGCGGATTGGCCGCGCGCTCGGCAGCCAGGCGCGCCTCTTCGCGCTCGCGCGCCTCGCGCGGCGACACGATGGGCGCAGGCGCCGGCGCGCCGACGGGGACGATGTCGATCGCCACCTGGTCATAGCTCGACGACACATGGGCGTCGGCGGTCTGGTTGAGGGCGATACGCAGGGTCGAACCGTCGCGGTCGAGACGCGCACGGGCCGCCAGATCGCCCAGCTGGTCGGCCAGACCGGCGACATCCGCCTCCAGCGGCTCGCTCAGACGGACGATCAGAACCGTGTGTTCGACATCGGCAGCGGCAGAGGGGCGCGCGTTGGCGATCGCATCGTCATAGTCGATAACGATGCGCGCGCCCGCACCCGTGCGCTCGACGACAAACGCCCCGGCCGTCTGGGCCAGGGCTGTCGAACCGAGCAAGGCGAGGGTCAGCCCGCCGGTCAAGGAGGCGATATGTCTAGCCGCCTTCGGCAAGCCGGGCCTCCAGCTCCGCAACAGTGTCGGGCAGGTCGCTGCGGGTGGCCATGCGCTGGGTCACGGCGGCGGCGGCTTCCGGCGTCATCTCGGCCAGGATCGGACCGAATTTGCGTTGCGACATGCGCGAGGCGATCTGGATCTGAGTGTCCATGTCCAGGCTGGCAATCCGCTCGGCGGCATCGCCCGGATCCATGGCACCATACCAGTCGACGATCACCTGCATGTCCTCGCCCTCGCGTTCGGACAGGCTGTCGGTGAGCTCCATGATCTGCGTGCGCAGCGTATTGAGCTCTTCGATCTTGCCATCGACGCGCTGTTCCATGGCAAGCATCAGGGCTTCGCGGGTTTCCAGTTCCTGTTCGCGGCGATCCAGTTCGGCAGAGCGTTCGCGCAGACGATAGAAGACGCGGTCTTCCTCGGCCGTGCGCATGCCGCTGGCAATGCGTTCGGCGAAGGCGGCAGACACGTCACCGGCCGGCTGGAACGCCGTGTCCGGAACAGGCGATGCGGCCGGCGTCTCCGCCGCATGCTCGCCGTCTTCGGCTTCATGTGCGGCGTCCGTATCGGCAGACGCGTCATGGCCGTCACCGCTTTCCTGCGGCGTCGCCTCTTCGGCGAGCAGCGTGGCCGCATGGGCTTCCCACCAATCGGCGGCGCCATTGGCGACCGTCAGGGCTTTCAGACCGAACAGGCCGCCCATCAGGACGGCGAGAACGGCGAGCAGACGAACCGGTTCGCGCATGACCTATCTCACATCCTTCAGATCGTTGATGACGCGCGAGCCGGCGCCTTCGGGAAAGATCTCGCTGGCGCGGCGGCGGCCCGGAGCCGGCGCGCGGCGCGCAGACAGGCTGTCCGCCCGGCGATCGGCCTCGCCGGTGATCAGCCGCAGTTCGTCGGCCAGCTTGCGGGCCTCCGCGACGCGCGTCTCCAGCACCTCGCCGGACTGGCTGGTGGCGCGCTCGAGGGCAAGCAGGCTGGCCCGGGCACGATCGGTCGCTTCATTGAGTGCGATCACGGAGGCCTGCACGCCGTCCTGCCCCTTCTTCAGGGCATTCAGGCGGCGGTCGACACGCCAGCACATCACGACGGCAACGACGAGAAGCGCGGCCACCAGGCCTTCGAAAACCAGAGCTGCGAGCGTCATGCGAACCTCATCATTGCTTTCTTGGCCCCCGGCGAGAGCGGACCGCTCAGGCGCAGGGCAACACTGTGTCCGATACGGCCCATTCGGCCGCGGGTGAGCGGCACCTGGCCGCAACGCAACTCCACCTCGCTGTTCGGGGTGGCGTCGAGGAAAAGCGTGTCGCCGACCTTCAGATCGGCAATCTTGCCCAGCGGCATCCGCTGTTCGTCCAGCACCGCCTGGACTTCCATATTCGTCGACCACAACTCGGTGGCCAGGTGGCCTTCCCAGATATTGTCGCGGCCGAACTTCTCGCCCATGAACTGCTGCAGCAGCATCTTCCGGATCGGCTCCAGGGTAGCATAGGGCAGCAGCAATTCGATGCGGCCGCCACGATCTTCCATGTCGATGCGCAGCTTCACGAGGATGGCGGCGTTGGCCGGGCGGGCAATCGCGGCAAAGCGCGGATTGGTCTCCACGCGTTCCAGGTCGAAATCGACTTCCGTCAGCGGCTGGAAAGCCTGTTTGGCATCGCCCAGCACGACCTCGATCATGCGCTGCACCAGCATGCGTTCGATCGTGGTGTAGGGACGGCCTTCAATGCGCATGGCCGAGGTGCCGCGGCGGCCGCCGAGCAGCACGTCCACGATCGAGTAGATCAGGTTGGAGTCGACCGTCAGCAGGCCGTAATTGTCCAGCTGCTGCGCCCGGAACACGGCCAGGATCGCCGGCAGCGGGATCGAGTTGAGATAGTCGCCGAAGCGGATGGATGAAATATTATCCAGCGACACCTCGACATTGTCCGAGGTGAAATTGCGCAGGCTGGTCGTCATCAGCCGCACCAGGCGGTCGAAGACAATTTCCAGCATCGGCAGGCGCTCATAACTTACAAGCGCCGAATTGATGATCGCGCGGATGCCGGACTTGTCCGCCGCATCGTCATCGGTCAGCGAGAAGCCGAGCAGGCTGTCGATCTCGTCCTGGTTGAGGATGCGCTCGGGCCCGCCGCCAACGGTCGGCAGATCATTGTCGTCGTCGTCGCCGCCGCCGACCATCGCCTCCCATTCGGACGCCAGGTCGAGGTCGTCACCGTCCTCGGCCATTGCCTCCCATTCGGCGGCCAGCGCGTCTTGATCCAAGTCGTCAGACATCGGTATCCGTCCAGTTAAGCGTTAGTCGACAATCAGGAATTCCTGGATGAGCACGGCATCCACCTGGGCCGGCTCGATGGCCAGATTCACCCGGCGCAGCAATTCCAGCCGCACGCGGTGCATGCCCGCCGACCCGTAGAGATCGTCCTCGCGCAGCTCGCGCAGGAACATGATGAACTGGTCCATGATCGGATCCACATGCGACTGGAGAATGCTCTCCATCTCCGGATTCGTGGACTCGAAGCACAGTTTCAGCTGCACCAGAACCGGGCGGCCATCCGAAGACCGGATGTTGGTGGTGATCGTCTCCACCTCGCCATCGCCCTCGCGCAGGTCGAAATAATGCGGTTCGGCATGTTGTTCGGCCGCGGCATGCGTATCGCCACCATGGCCGTCACCGCCCGATTCGCCGTGCGACGAATCGGCATGCTCGGCCGCATCATCGCCGCCACCGGAGAACAGAAGGAAGCCGCCGACACCCGCGAGCAGCAGGATCAACACAGGCAAGCCAATGAAAAGAATGAGCTTTAGGGGGCTCTTCTTGGCTTTTTCTTCGCCTTCGGCGCCGTCTTCGGTTTCTGTTTCTTCGTCGGCCATTGCGGGCTCCAAACGGGGAATCGTCTGGGCCCTATTAACGGTCACTGCGGTTAACGTTTCGTAGTCCTCCCCCCGCCCCGGCAACTTCTTCCCACCCGCCCGGACAGGATTGCCGGACCCGGCAGGCCTGTCCCCCAAGGCGATCGGGCCAAGTGGCTGATAACCAACAAAATTAACCTTGGCACGCTGCGTGCAACTTGTCGGGCAATCGCTGCGATACGACGGCGACACCAGGTATCCAGAAAGGAAACCGCCCGATGGACAACGCAATCATGATCGGCCTGACGCGCCAGATGACCCTTCGCCGGGACATGGACGTCATCGCCAACAACATCGCGAACGCGAACACGGCCGGCTTCAAGGTCGAGTCGCTGCTTCTCGAGAACCAGCCCGCCCGCACCGCCGAACACGCCGACGGACCGTCAGAGCTTCAGTACGTGACGAACTGGGGCATGGGCCGCGACTTCAGCCAGGGCGCGCTCGATTTCACCGGCCGCCAGTTCGACGTCGCCATCGAGGGCGAAGGCTTCTTCGCCGTCGATTTCAACGGCACCGAACAATATACCCGTGACGGCCGCTTCCGCACCGATGCCAACGGCCAGCTGGTCGCAGCCGACGGTGCCCCGGTGCTGGACGCCGACACCCGAGCCCCGATCCTGCTCGATCCCAGCGCGACCGAGACCCTCGTGGTCGACGGCGGCGTGATCATGCAGGACGGCCAGGCCGTCGGCCGCATCGGCGTGTTCGAAGTGCCCAACCGCTCGCTGATGACCAAGGAAGGCAATGGCCGCTACACGGTCGCCAATGCCGACGATCCTGAAAACCAGCCCCAGCCGGCCTTCGATCCGGTCGTGCGCCAGGGCTATGTCGAGCGCTCCAATGTCGAGTCGATCACCGAGCTGACCGACATGATGAGCATCATGCGGACCTACCAGTCCGTGTCCAAATTCCTGAACGATGCCGAAGACCTGAACAAGCGCGCCATCGAGCGCCTCGGCCGCGTCTCTTAAGGAGGAGTTGAACCATGCGCTCCCTCACCACCGCCGCCACCGGCATGCAAGCCCAGCAGCTGAATGTCGAAGTGATCTCGAACAACCTGGCCAACATGAACACGACGGCCTTCCAGCGCCAGCGTGCCCAGTTCCAGGACCTGCTCTACCAGAACGTCCAGGCCATGGGGATGAACTCCTCCGACGCCGGCACCATCGTGCCGACGGGCGTCCAGGTCGGTCTCGGCGTCCAGGCCGACTCCATCTACCGGATCACCGAACAGGGTCCGCTGTCGAACACCGGCAACACCTACGACCTGGCGATCTCGGGCCGCGGCTATTTCCGCGTCCAGCTGCCTGACGGTTCCGATGCCTATACCCGCGCCGGCAATTTTGCCCTAAGCCCGGAAGGCGAGATCGTCACCTCCGACGGCTACACGGTCGCACCGGGCATCGCCATTCCGCAGGGCGCCCGCGAAGTCTCGATCAACGCCCAGGGCCAGGTCCAGGCGCTCATCGACGGCCAGACCGAACCGTCCACCGTGGGCCAGCTGGAACTCGTGACCTTCTTCAACGAGGCCGGCCTCGAGGCCACGGGCGACAATCTCTATCTGGAAAGCGCCGCCTCCGGCACCGCCTCGGTCGGCACGCCGGGTTCGCCGGGCTACGGCATCATCCGCCAGGGCTTCGTGGAAGGCTCCAACGTGAACTCGGTTGCCGAGATCACCGCCCTGATCCAGGCGCAGCGCGCCTACGAAATGAACGCCCGCGTCATCACGGCATCCGACGAGATGCTCGCTGCTTCCTCGAACCTGCGCTAACGGAGCGAATAGATGACCCGCACGTCTCTCCTCGCCCTCACCTGCCTGGCCGCCTCGGCGCTGATTGCGCCGCAGGCCCTGGCCAGCGACGCGGTGGTGCTGCGCGAAACCCTCCTCGTCGATGGCGCACACATCACGCTTGGCGACCTGTTCACGGTCGACGGCGAAGCCGCCGACATCGTGGTCGCCCGCGCCCCGGAACCGGGCGGCCGCACCTCGCTGACGGTGGAATATGTCCGCCGCATCGCCGCCGAGAACGGTCTGGACTGGGCCAATGCCGCCAGCGTCCGCCGCATCACGGTGGCCCGCGACAGCCAGGTGATCGACGCCGCCACGCTGACCGACCTCCTGGAAGGCGAGCTGTTCGCCGAAGAAGGCCGCGTCCACGAAGTGCGCCTGTCGAACACCGCCCTGGCGCTGCATGCACCGGTCGATGCGACCGGCGGTCTGCAGGTCGAATCCCTGAATTTCGACCCGCGCTCGGGCATGCTCGTCGCCGACATCACGCCCTATGACGGTGCCCAGTCGGTGCGCATCACCGGCCGCGCCTACGTCACGGTCGACGTTCCGGTCCTGGCCCGCGCCATTCCGGCCGGTGCCGAGATCTCCGACGCCGATATCGAATGGGTGTCGCTGCGCTCGGACCGCCTGCGTCCGGACTCGCTGCTCGATCCGGACTCCATCATCGGCCTGGAAACCCGCCGCGCCCTGCGCCCGGGCGAGCCGCTGCGCGGCTATGACCTGCAGCGTCCGCTGATGATCGAACGCGGTGAGCTCGTCACCCTCGTCTTCGAAGCCCCGGGCATCCAGCTCTCCGTGCGCGCCCGCGCCATGGAAAACGCCGCCGACGGCGAGGTGGCCCGCTTCGTCAATCTGCAATCCAGCCGCACGGTGGAGGCCCTCGTCGACGGGCCGGGCCGTGCCCGCGTCGGCGCCTCGCCGGCCGCCAGCTTCTGATATCCAGGGAGAACCCCCATGATCCGCAAAATCGCAATCCTCATCATCGGCGCGGCCACCCTGCAGGCCTGCGCAGCCACCGACCGCCTGTCCTATGTCGGCCAGACGCCGCCCATGACACCGATCGAGAACCCGGCCGTCCTCGCCGGTGCCGGTCCGCAGCAGATCCCGATGCCGCCGGCATACGCCACGCCGCGCCAGCACACCTCGCAGACCAACTCGCTGTGGAACGCCAATTCGCCGACCTTCTTCGGCGATCCGCGCGCCGCCCGCGTCGGCGACATCGTCACGGTCAATATCGACATTTCCGACCGCGCCCAGCTGCAGAACTCCACCAACCGGACGCGCTCCTCGGCGGAAGATGCCGACCTGACGCAATTCTTCGGCGCCGATCTGACCGGCTTCTTCAACGACAATATCGACCCGGCCTCGCTCGCCAGCCTGGGTTCGTCCTCCTCCTCGCAGGGCGCCGGCTCGGTCAACCGGACGGAAAGCATCTCCCTGACCGTGGCCGCCCTGGTCACCTCGGTTCTGCCCAATGGCAATCTGGTGATCGCCGGCCGTCAGGAAGTGCGCGTGAACAATGAAGTGCGCGAACTGCTGATCACCGGCATCGCGCGCCCGCAGGACATCGCTTCGGACAATACGATCGCCCACACCCAGATCGCCGAAGCCCGTATTTCCTATGGCGGCCGCGGACATCTCACCGACGTCCAGCGCCCCCGCTACGGCCAGGAGATCTACGACCTCCTGATGCCCTTCTAGGACCACAGACCCCGCCACCATCGGGTTCCACTGAGGCCGTCGCGTTCACTCGCGGCGGCCTATTTTTTTGTGAGCCCCCCGGGGAGAGGTGCGCGCGGCAAGGCCGCGCCCGAGAAGAGTCTTTTCTGGCCGCTTCCGCGGCCGCCCCTCACCTTTGATTCCTCTCCCCCGGCGGGCAGGGCTATCGCATATGGGCGATGGCGTTGAGGAGGTAGTCGTTTTCCCAGGCGCAACGTTTCATGCGTCTTCGTATGGATGTTTTGGGGTCGTCGATGCGCTGCAGGAGGCTCATGGCGAGGCGGGTGATGAGGGCG
>NZ_JBDWAS010000047.1:0-21313 GCF_039978735.1 Maricaulis sp. | reverse complement strand
GGAGGGGGGGCACCGATTGTCCACCCCCCCCCCCCACCTCCGCCACCACCGCCTCCGCCGCCGGAAGCCGAGTACGAAACCGCCGAGTACAACGCCCAGTACGGGCTGGGGATGATCAATGCCTCGCATGCCTATGCCAATGGTGCTTTCGGCGAGGGGATCACGATTGCGGTGATCGACAGCGGGATCGACGACAGCTGGGTCGAGCTGCGCGGCAGCCTTCACCCGGACTCGACATCGATCTGGGAAGAACAGGGCGGCACGCTGGGTGACTATGGATCCAGTCACGGCACGGCGATCGCCGCCGTTATCGCAGCGGCGCGCAACAATATCGGCACACATGGCGTGGCGCCGGACACCACACTCCTGGACATCCGGGTCGATCGCGGCGTGCAGAACACCGAGCTCGGCGGCAATTTCCCGCTCTACACCGAAACCGATCTCGCCCTGTCGATCGACTATGCCGTCAATCACGGCGCCCAGATCATCAGCCTGTCGCTGGCGCGGCCGCCCTCAGCCTATGAGCATGGCGGTGCCCTGATCTACGACGCCCTGCTGCGCGCCGTTGAGGCCGGCGTCCTGATCACGATCGGGACAGCGAACTATTCCGGCGACGTCCCGATCGAGGACCGCACCGTCGGCGACTGGCTTCCCGTGTCCTTTGCCAACGATCCGGCCATGCGCGGCCAGATCGTGGTGGTACCGGCGCTGAACGCCAACAGCGAGCTGGCGAGCTTCTCGGCCCGGGCCGGTATTCTCGCCGACTTTGCCATTTCGGCGGCGGGCGAGAACATCTTTGTTGCGCTGGACGGAAACACATCGACCCATGTGAACGGCGTGTCCTTCTCGGGGCCGCAGATCGCCGGATCGCTGGCACTGCTGATGAGTGCCTTTCCCAATCTTTCCGGCGCCGAAGCCCTGCAGATCCTCTACGACACGGCCCGCGACCTCGGTGAAACCGGCGTCGACGACATCTATGGTCACGGCGTACCGGACATGGCCGAAGCCTTTGCGCCGCAGGGGCAGACGCGCATGGCCTCCGCCTCGGCGGAATGGGTGACGGACCTGACCGCTCTCGCGACTCCAGCAAGCGGTGCCTTCGGCGACTGGGCCTGGAATACCGGCCTGTTCGACGATGCCGTACTGCGCGACGATTATGATCGCGTCTATTCGGTCGCGGCCCTGCTGGATCAGCGGCGGCCGGAGAGCATCCAGACGGGACAGTTCGAGGCGGCTGCGGAGGCGGGGCTTTCCACCGTGCGAACCACAGCTGTGGGCGCATCCGGCGCCCTGACCCTGCGCCAGCCGCCGGCGCGCGTTGATCTCTTTCCCCAGCTGGACGACGAGCTGCAGCGCCGGCAGCCGGCCCTGACGCTGTCCTATCGCAGCGGCAATATGGAAATCGCTGCGGGACACGGTTTCGCCGCGCCCGGCGTGCTGCCCGGTGCCGGCGCGCCTGTACTGGCGCCATCGCTGGAAGCGGGCAGCGGTTTCGCCCTCGGCCTGCAGGACAGCTGGTCGACCGTGCGCTGGGAAGACGGCGCGTTCGGCTTCGTCGTCCGCTCCACGGGCAATGGCGAGCGCGGCGCCCGGTCGGCGGCGATGACCTATGCGCTTGGCGATCAGACGCTGGCGCTGGAGCTGGGCAGCGCATCCGAGACCGGCTCGGCCTGGGGCGGATCCCTGGCCCGGCGCTTCGGCGAGGACGACACGGCCGAGACGCAATTCCAGGCACTTGCCTGGTCCGGTCAGCTCCCCGCCAACTGGCGTGGCTCGGCGCGGCTCGAGCTCGCCCGGAGCGAGCCGGCCCTGCCCGACGGGCTGACCGTCACCCAGACACCGCTGGCAACAGCCTGGTCCTTGGGTGCGGAACGGACCCTGTTCGACGGCACGCTGGGCCTCACGCTCAACCAACCGCTGCGCGCCGAGCGCGGCCGGGTGGCCGGCGAGCTCGCCGTGGGTGTCGATGAGGACTGGAACCTGGTCTATGACCGGCGCGAAGGCAGCCTGACGCCGTCGGGCCGGGAAGTCGCCGGTGAACTGAGCTATCGCTGGTCGCTGGCCGGCGCGACCCTGGCCATGGCCGCGCGCTATGCCCTCCAGCCAAACCATGTCGCCTCGGCCGACAACACGCTGTCCGTCTGGCTGGGCCTGCGCACGCGCTATTGAGGATGGCAGGGACGGACGGTGCTAATCGCCGTGCGTCCGCCGCCGGAACTCAAACAGATCGCCCGGCTGGCAGTCGAGGGCGTCGCAGAGGGCGATCAGGGTGGAGAAACGCACGCCCTTGATCTTGCCCGTCTTGATCATCGACAGGGCCTGTTCGCTGACGCCGATGCGGTCGGCGAGCTCCTTCGAGCGGATCTTGCGGCGCGCCAGCCAGACATCGAGATGGACGATGATCTCGCCGGGCAGGGTCTCGTCCTCATCGCTCACAGGATCAGCTCCAGCTCCTCCTGCTTGCGGCGGCCTTCTGCCAGGATGTGCGCCACCAGGAAGAAGAGCAGCGCCAGGCCGATGGCCTGGACATCGCGCGAGGAGAAGGCGATTTCCAGCGCGTTCGGCACATGCGGGTTGGCGACCGAGAGATAGACGCCCATCACCGTATGACCGGCGGGCGACCACAGCGCGTTGACCAGGCTGGCCAGGGCGAACTGGCGGAAGCCCGTCACGGCTTCGGCCGAGAAATACCGTCCCTGCGCGCATTCGGTGAACAGGCCGCGCAGCCCCCAAAGCCCGTACAGCGTGATCACGACCGGAACGGTGGCGATGCCCGCCGCGCCGAGACGTACAGGCAGGATGAACCAGTCCAGCGACGGCCCGCCCAGCCCGTTGCCGGGCACCGGCCGCTCGAGCATGCCGGACAGGTCGGGCAGCATCCATGCCCCCCAGACCACCAGCGGCTGCAGGGCCATGAGGACCAGCGTGGCCACAGCCAGAAAGCGGCTCAGCCCCCGGATACGGGCATCATTGCGGTGTGCGGCGGGCGCATTATCGGTCACGAACTGCATCCTGAATTAAAGTTTCACTTGAATTTTTTCCGATATTAGTTGAATCGTCGGATATCGGCAATCGGGAGCACCACCGTATCAACCCATACCCCCAGCCGTTGCGGTTCGTGCCTGACTGACCGGGTCTCGCCTTCTCTCACACACCAGGGCCCGGCCGGACCAGTTTCTCCCGATTGCCGATACCCTCCGTTCCGCGACGGTTTTCCGCCTGAAAATGCGGGCTATTTCATATTTAATTCAGTTCGTTACGACCGAACGCACCGAATCCCTCAGTTTCCCCCTCGCCTTCGCTCCGATTCCGCGTTAGGTACCCGCTTCAGCACCAAAACCGACGCGCCTGCACGGCATCCCGACCGGGAACGCCGCGACGGGCGCGCGCGCACGACAAAGAAGGCCCGCGCTGATGCCCAAACGCACCGACATCAAATCCATCCTGATCATCGGCGCCGGTCCCATCGTGATCGGCCAGGCCTGCGAGTTCGACTACTCCGGCGTTCAGGCGGTGAAGGCGCTGAAATCCGAGGGCTACCGGGTCATCCTGGTCAATTCCAACCCGGCCACGATCATGACCGATCCGGAGCTGGCGGACGCGACCTATATCGAGCCGATCACGCCGGAAATGGTCGCCAAGGTGATCGAGAAGGAACGCCCGGACGCGCTGCTGCCGACCATGGGCGGCCAGACCGCGCTCAATTGTGCGCTGGAGCTGAACAAGCGCGGCGTGCTGGACCTGTTCGGGGTCGAGATGATCGGCGCCAAGGCGGACGTGATCGACAAGGCGGAGAACCGCGAGCGCTTCCGCGCCGCGATGGACAAGATCGGCCTGGAAAGCCCGCGCTCGCGCACCGTGCACACTATGGCCGAAGCCGAAGCCGTGCTGCCGGAGATCGGCCTGCCGGCCATCATCCGTCCCTCCTTCACCCTGGGCGGCACGGGCGGCGGCATCGCCTACAATGTCGAGGAATACGAGGCGATCTGCAAAACCGGTCTCGATGCCTCGCCGGTCGATGAAATCCTCGTCGAGGAGAGCATTGTCGGCTGGAAGGAATTCGAGATGGAGGTCGTCCGCGACAAGGCGGACAATTGCATCATTGTCTGCTCGATCGAGAACATCGATCCGATGGGCGTGCACACCGGCGACTCGATCACCGTGGCACCGGCCCTCACCCTGACCGACAAGGAATACCAGATCATGCGCTCGGCCTCGCTGGCCGTGCTGCGCGAGATCGGTGTGGAGACCGGCGGTTCGAACGTGCAATTCGCCGTCAATCCGGAAGACGGCCGCATGGTCGTCATCGAGATGAACCCGCGCGTCTCGCGCTCCTCGGCCCTGGCCTCCAAGGCGACGGGCTTCCCGATCGCCAAGGTCGCCGCCAAGCTGGCCGTCGGCTATACGCTCGACGAGATCGCCAACGACATCACCGACGGCGCCACCCCGGCCTCTTTCGAGCCGACGATCGACTATGTCGTCACCAAGATCCCGCGCTTTGCCTTCGAGAAATATCCCGGCGCCGACAACCGCCTGACCACGTCGATGAAGTCGGTCGGCGAAGCCATGTCGATCGGGCGCACCTTCCATGAAAGCGTGCAGAAAGCCCTGCGCTCGATGGAAACCGGCCTGACCGGTTTCGACGAGGTCGACATTCCCGGCGTCGAGGAAGCGACCAGCGAGGATGCCCGCAAGGAAGCCGTGCGCGCCGCCCTGTCGGTGGCCACGCCGGACCGTCTGCGCGTCATCGCCCAGGCTTTCCGCGAAGGCCTGAGCGTCGCTGAAGTGCAGGCTGCCTCGCTGTACGAGCCCTGGTTCCTGCGCCAGATCGAGGCGATTGTTCACGCCGAGGAAGACATTGCCACAATGGGGCTGCCGGAAACCGCCGAAGGCTTCCGCAACCTGAAAGCCATGGGCTTCTCGGACGCCCGCCTGGCCAAGCTGGTCAAGCGCGAGGAAGCCGATGTGCGCAAGGCGCGCCGCGCCCTGGGCGTGCGCCCGGTCTTCAAGCGCGTGGACACCTGCGCCGCCGAATTCTTCGCCGCGACGCCCTACATGTATTCCACCTATGAGACCCCGGCCTTCGGCAGCGAGACGGCGGATTGCGAGAGCGATCCTTCGGATGCGAAGAAAGCCATTATTCTCGGCGGCGGACCGAACCGGATCGGCCAGGGCATCGAGTTCGACTATTGCTGCTGCCATGCCGCTTTCGCCTTCGGCGAGATGGGCATCGAGTCGATCATGGTGAACTGCAATCCGGAAACCGTCTCGACCGATTACGACACCGCCGACCGCCTGTATTTTGAGCCGCTGACCCTCGAGGACACGCTGGAACTGATCGCCAAGGAACAGGAAAAGGGCGAGCTGCTGGGCGTGGTCGTACAGTATGGCGGCCAGACCCCGCTGAAGATCGCCGCCGAGCTGGAAGCGGAAGGCGTGCCGATCCTCGGCACCGCACCGGACGCCATCGACCTGGCCGAAGACCGCTGGCGCTTCAAGGACCTCCTGGACCGGCTGAACCTGAAACAGCCGCCCAACGCCATCGCCTCCTCCGAAGAACAGGCGCGCGCAGAAGCCGAGAAGCTCGGCTTCCCGCTGGTGCTGCGCCCCTCCTATGTGCTGGGCGGCCGAGCGATGGAAATCATCCGCGAGATCGACAGTTTCGACCGCTATCTGCGCGAAGCCGTGCACGTCTCCGGCAAGTCCCCGCTCCTCTTGGACCGCTATCTGACCGATGCCGACGAGGTCGATGTCGACGCGATCTGCGACGGCGAAGATGTCTGGGTGGCCGGCGTGATGCAGCATATCGAGGAAGCCGGCGTCCACTCCGGCGACAGCGCCTGCTCGCTGCCGCCCTACTCGCTCTCGAAAGAGATGGTCGACGAGCTGAAGGCGGAAGCCGTCGCCATGGCCAAGGCCATCGGCGTGAAGGGCCTGATGAACGTGCAGTTCGCGGTCAAGGGCGGCGAGATCTACGTGCTCGAAGTCAATCCGCGCGCCTCGCGCACCGTGCCCTTCGTGGCCAAGGCCATCGGCCAGCCGGTCGCCAAGATCGCCGCCAAGGTGATGGCCGGCGCCAAGCTGAAGGATTTCGGCCTGAAGGATCCGGCGCCGAAACATATCTCGGTCAAGGAAGCGGTGATGCCCTGGGCCCGCTTCCCCGGCGTCGACCCGGTTCTGGGTCCGGAAATGCGTTCCACCGGCGAGGTGATGGGTATCGACACCATGTTCGAGGCCGCCTTCGCCAAGGCCGAACTGGGCGCCGGTGTGAAACTGCCGCGCTCGGGCGGCGTTTTCATCTCGCTGCGCGAGGGCGACAAGGCCGCCATGGTCGAGCCGGCGCGCGTGCTGGTGATGCTCGGCTTCAAGATTCTCGCCACGGCGGGCACTGCCACCGTGTTCGAGGATGCCGGCGTGCCCGTGACCCGCGTCAACAAGGTATTCGAGGGCCGGCCGCACATTGTCGACCTGATGAAAAACGGCGAAGTCCAGCTGATCTTCAACACGACCGAAGGCCGTCAGTCGCACCTGGACAGCTATTCGATCCGCCGCACCGCCCTGGACATGCGCATCCCGTGCTACACGACAGCCTCGGCCGCGCGCGCCGCAATTCTGTCCTTGCGCCGGATCGATGAAGGAGCGCTTGAACCTGTGGCCCTGCAGACCTACTCTTGATGGTCAACTTCGTGGAGGCTAGCCTGCCTTCCACTCCCGAAGATAAGTGGTCGTATGAACAAGATCCCGATGACCGTCGCAGGGCATAAAGCCCTCGACGAAGAGCTGAAACACCTCAAATCCGTCGAACGCCCGGCGGTGATCGCCGCGATCTCCGAAGCGCGCGAACACGGCGACCTGTCGGAAAACGCCGAGTATCACGCGGCCAAGGAACGCCAGGGCTATATCGAGGGCCGTGTCCAGGAACTCGAGGACAAGCTGGCGCGCGCCCAGGTCATCGACATCGCCAAGATGTCGGGTGACACGGTGAAGTTCGGTGCGACCGTCACGGTGCTCGATGAAGACACCGAAGAGGAAGCCACCTACCAGATCGTCGGCGACGACGAATCGGACGTGAAATCCGGCAAGATCTCCGTCTCCTCCCCCATCGCCCGCGCGATGATCAACAAGGAGGTGGGCGACGTCATCGAGGTCAACGCCCCGGGCGGCCTGAAGAGCTACGAGATCATGAATGTGAGCTGGGGCGGCTAGGCCCCGGCGACATCGCTGAAGCAACAAACCGGCGCTCCGATGGGGTGCCGGTTTTTTTGATGTGGGGTTGGACGTTTCTGCAGCCAACACCATCGTCATAAGTTTTGGATCGCAATCACGGCGATAACTGTAAAGCAAATCACTCCAAAACCTGACGCGTGCGCCCCACAGATGCGAATTGTCGCCGTCTCTATCAAGCGAAAAAGCTTGTCCATCCACGAAGCTCCCTGTGCAATATCGTGCACAAGGTTGCGATACTCCCTCTGTGTTGCGCAAACGCATTCACTCGCAACACTAGTCGAGACCAACCAACGGCTTTAATCTTCCATCTTGCTGAAACATTGCCGACATCTCATTGCATTCGGCTTGATACTCGCCCGGCTTGAACCATCGGCTGACGGTACTAGGCGCCAAGCCAAGCACTTCAGCGGCTTTCCGAATGGAGGGCTTCTTCCCCTGAGCCACCATACTGGCGCCGATCCTGATGGCGCCTTCTCGCTGCCGCCGAGTTCGAAAGGAAGTTGCGAAGTGGGGCTGCGTCCCAACCAAGCGCTCATTTATCAAAACGATCAGGTCTCGATTTGTCTGCCCAGAATCGTTCCAACTGAGCGCCTCCAACGCCAATGCGATCACCCAGTCTATCAGCTTATTTGGAATAGCCTTCCCACGGCTGACCAAGTGTGATTCGCCCCCCTCAATAAGAGTCTTTTGCCTCACAAGTTCCTCTAGAAGTCGCAGCGAGACTTCACTCAATGTTGCCTGATCGGCATCAAGAACTTTCATCAACTCTTCAACGGTGAATCCATATGGCTCGAACTCTGAGCGCATCGCTACGACCGCATCGAACCCGCCCAACGTGGATATCTCAATTTCTGCTTCAGGATTCGATCTACGCAGATGCACGTAGTTTTCAATTGAGGGATTATCCTTGTAAGCGAGACTAAAGGTGTTGAACCTCCCAGATTCATCACTTCCGTAGACCATATCAAATCCAACTCCTCACCAGCGACCAAGAGAACTGCTGAGCCACCTGCTCACCTCGAAGCACACGCCGAAATTCCGCCTCAGGGGTTCAGCCGGGTCAAGGGCGCCTAGCGCTGCGTTGGCCCACTTCCCCATGAAATGGGAAAGAAAGACGCCACCTCCTCAAACCGTCATCCTGACGAAAGTCAGGACCCAGATCACAAGGCCCGCTTCGTCCAGGAAAGGCCCCGCCTCGCTCTGCGACCTGGGTTCCGGCTTTCGCCGGAATGACGCTTCGGAGCGTGCCCGGAGAAACGCCCAGCTGCAGCAGCGCCACGCCTTCAGCGGGAACCGCCCCGCTGACCCTGGATCCCGGCACTGCGGCCTGCTTTCGCAGGCCTCCGGCCGGGAGAAACTCGGGGCTGGTGAAAGACGCGGGCCCTCCCGCTCACTCCCCCTTGAACCACATGCTGGAATTCCGCCTCAGGGGTTCAGCCGGGTCAAGGGCGCCGGTGCCGCATCGGCCCACGTCGCCGCCGGTCGTCGGGAAGAAAAATTCCACACCACAAACCGTCATCCTGACTGAAGTCAGGACCCAGATCACAAGGCCGGCTTTTTCCAGGAAAGCCCCCGCCCCGCTCTGCGACCTGGGTTCCGGCTTTCGCCGGAATGACGGTTCGGAGCGCGTCACCTCACGCACACGGCGAGAGCCTGCCCCACTTGCAGCAGCGTCTTGTCAGAACCGCCGCGTCACGCTCGCACGCACCGTGCGCGGGGCGCCGTAGAAGCAGTTCACGGCGGAATAGCAGCGCGCGACATAGGTCTCGTCGAACAGGTTCGAACCGGAAACCGCCACGCGCCAGTCGGCATAGTCATAATGCACCGAACCGTCGAACAGGGTGACGGACGGGTTGGTGTAGACTTCCGGCGTGAAGGCAGACGGCAGATTGCCGGCGCTTTCAGCCATGTAGCGAACGCCAAGCGAGGCACCGAGACCGGCAAGCCGGCCCTCCTGGATCGTGTAGTCGGCCAGGGCAGAGGCCTGGAAGCTGGGCACGACCGGCAGTTCGGCGCCCAGGTCCGGACCGTTGGAGCGCGTCACTTCGCTGTCGGTCCAGGTCAGGGCGGCATTGAGGCTCAGACGCTCGCGGAAGCGGCCGACGAATTCGACCTCGAAGCCGGAGACTTCCACTTCACCGGTCTGCACCTGGAAGCTTTCGCCCGCAGCGTTCTGCGGATCCGGCGTCAGCACATTGTCCTGCACCAGGCGATAGACCGCTGCCGTCGCGAGGACGCGCGTGTCCGGACCCAGATCCGGCTGGTATTTCACACCGGCTTCCACCTGTTCGCCACGCGTCGGGTCGAAGGCCACGCCATTGCGGTCGGAACCGGCCGCCGGCTGGAAGCTGCTCGCCCAGGAGACGTAGGGCACGAGGCCATTGTCGAACCGGTAGGCCAGGCCCGCTGTCCAGGACGTGTCGTCATCATCATGATCGATACCGGCCAGGCGCTGTTCGGTCTTCACCCAGTCATGACGCACGGTCAGCGTGGCGATCCAGTTATCCAGCCGCGCCTGGTCGACAAGGTAGAGACCGGTCTGCTGCTGCAGGGTGCTGTCGAAGGGCGCAGTCGGCAGGTCGGCGATGGTGTGGCCATAGACCGGATTATAGATGTCGATGGTCGGGATGCCGGCGAAGGAGAAGGCCGAGGCGCCGATATAATCGTATTCGCGCCAGTCCAGACCGCCGGTCAGATCATGCTCGATCGCACCGGTGGTGAAGGTGCCTGCCAGCCGCGTATCCACCGACAGCGTGTCGACATCCTCGTCGAAGGAGAAGGAATAGCGGCTCACCGTGCGATAGTCGTCCGGCGTGCCGTCGAAGTCGGCATCGACGAAACCATTGCCGCCAATGCCGCGCTGGATGGATTCCAGATCCGTGTATTTCAGGTTCTGGGTGAGCGTGATGCCGCCCTCGAATTCGTGGGAGAACTCATAGCCGACGCCGTAATGCTCGCGCTCGAAGCGGTTATAGCGGGTCTCGCCCAGATTGGCATCGACCGGGATCGGCCCGTTGGGATTGGGCGTCAGCGTGCCCTGGGACGGGAAAAAGCCCATGCCGTCACCATAGATGCCGTCATCCTGATAATAGGCCAGCAGGGTCAGCGTGGTGCGCGGCGAGGCCTGCCAGGTCAGGGCCGGCGCGATATAGGTGCGGTCGGTCTCGACACCGCGCGTCTGGCTGCCGCCTTCGCGGTAAAGGCCCGTCAGACGCGCCGAGACCGTGTCCGACAGGGCGCCGGTGACATCGCCATTGATCTGCCAGAGATCCTGATTGCCGACTTCCACACCGATCTCGCCACCGAATTCCTCACGCGGACGGCGCGAGACGATATCGACCAGACCGCCCGGCGGGGTGAGGCCGTAGAGCGCTGCCGACGGGCCGCGCAGGATGCGCACTTCTTCCGCGCCGTAGAGATCGAGGCCGGTATTGGCGATCGAGCCGATCGAGCCGCGCGTGCCGTCCAGGAATTGCACCGGTTCGAAACCGCGCATGGTCAGCCAGTCGACGCGCATGTCCGGGCCGTAATTCTCGCCCGTCACACCGGCCACATAGCGCACGGTCTGGGAGAGATTGTTCCAGTCGAGCAGGTCGATCTGGTCGCGCGAGATCAGCGAGACCGATTGCGGCGTCTCGATCAGCGGCATGCCGGTCTTGTTGGCGGCTTCCGAGCCGAGCGGCACATAGTCCGGCGCCGTGACGACGATGACATCCTCATCGGCGGACTGGGCGAAAGCGGGCGCTGCGGCAACGGCACCGATGGCGGTCGCGGCAAGGCAGAGGGAGCGGAAGGTCATGGGGGTGAGCTTTCTGTCGTCTTCTTGGGGGAGGTCATTGCCGCCGCCGGGCACAGGCCCAGACGATGGCGATCAGGGGCACGGCGAGGCCGGCCCAGGAGAGGATGTCGCTGAAACCGTCGCCGGCCAGCGCACTGACAAGACCGACCAGGCTGAAAATGCCGATCAGTGCAGGCATGACAAAGATCGCGCCGAGGCTGCGGCGGCGGGGTCTGGCGGCAGCGCGGCTCATGCTTCGGCCTCCGCCATCAGCGTGCGCACCGGCCGCTTGCGGCGGGCCAGCCAGAGATAGATGCCCGAGCCGAGCACGACGATCGTCACCAGATCCAGCAGCGCCCAGAGGATCTTCATCGGCAGGCCGCCATAATCGCCGAAATGCAGCGGCTGCGAGAGCAGCAAGGCCTGCATGTACCAGGGCATGGGGCGGATATCCGTCAGCTCGCCGGTCACCGCATCCACCAGGCCCACCGTCAAAAGGCGCTTGGTCAGCGGCGTCGCGCCCTGCAGGAAGACCGCATAGTGGTGATCGGTGGAATAGAGCCCGCCGGGAAAGGCCACGAACTGCACCCGCATGCCCGGCGAAGCTGTCGTCACCGCGTCGATCGCGCCCTGGATCGAGCCCAGTTCGGCCGGCGGCTCGGCCTCGCGATAGCCTGCCGTCATCTCGCCCAGCTGGGTCGCCTGCCAGGTCGCGGTGATCGGTTCGGAGAAAGCGTTGATGACGCCCGTCAGCCCGACCACGCTCGCCCAGGCCAGGGTGACGATGCCGAGGAGATTGTGCCAGTCGAGCCATTTCACCCGGCGGCTTCTGGACACCCGCAGCGTGCCGAAATCATGCTTGCGCATGAAGGGGGCGTAGAGCACCACGCCGGACACGATGGCGACAACAAAGAGCGCGCCCATCGCCCCCAGGAAGAACTTTCCCGGCAGACCCAGGAACATGTCGATATGCAGCTGGAGGATCACCGCCATGATCCCCTCTTCCACCGGCGGCGGCACAAAATCCGCCGAGCGCCAGTCCAGCGACATCAGCGTCATCTGCCGTTCCGGCGCGTCATAGGAAGGGCCCGAGGTGACATTCACCACCGGCCGGTCCTCGTCGAAACTCATGAACAGGCCGACCTCGCCGGGCCGCGAGGCCAGCGCCTCGGCGAGCACCGTGTCGAGACTTTCCAGCGCGTCATCGCCGGGCAGGTCCGGCATGACGTAGTCCTCGCCGGCGAGATGTTCGATCTCGTGATGGAAGATCAGCGGCAGGCCGGTGACGCACAGCATCAGAAGGAAGAGCGTGCATACCAGGCTCGACCATTTGTGCAGCCAGGACCAGATCTGGATGGTGGATTGGGACATACGCGCCTGGGCACCGCCGGAGAATGCAACTAAGTCGCATTCCGCATACTGCACCCGGGCCTGCGCAGCAAGCAAGCGCGCGCAGCGCCATCCTGTCGCAGGGCTTCAGGAGCCGCTGCCGATGCCCGGAATATGCCGTGACGGGTCGCGGGCGATACCGTCCTGCCGCACTTCGATATGCAGGTGAGGTCCGGTCGCATTGCCGCTCGTGCCGACATCGCCGATATGCTCGCCGCCGTCGAGACGGTCGCCGGCCGCCACATGGACGGCCGAGAGATGGGCATAGAGCGTGATCCAGCCCTCACCGTGATCGATCACCACCGTACGCCCCCAGGCCGCCGATCCCTGATAGCCGAAACCGGCATGGATCACCTCGCCGGCGCCGGCGGCCAGGACCGGGGTGCCGTACTGTGTGGAGATGTCGATGCCGGAATGATACCGCCCGCCGCTGCGGGCGGCACCGAAGCCGGAATAGACGATGCCGGACACGACGGGATAGCTGAACAGGACACTCCCCGCCGCAGCCGCGGGCGCGGCTTCCCCGGTTTCCGCACCGGGCACGGCGATCCCGGCCGGGAATGTCGCCTCTGTCTCAGGCGGCCGCGGTGTCTGCGCGCAGGCCGCCAGCAGGCCCAGCGCGCCGAGTAAAACTGTGTGACATGAATGATGCGCCAATGGCATCTCTATGTCCCATCCATGCTGCCATGATGTAGCACATCCTACACCATGACAGCACGGCGTGCAGACCGGACGCTAGCGAAGGCCCGGAAGATAGTCGGCCGGATCGATCCGCTGGCCGTTCTGGTGCAGCTCGACATGGACGTGGGGTCCGGTCGAGCGGCCGGTCGAGCCGACACGGCCGATCTGCTGACCGGAGGACACGCGGTCGCCGACCGAGACGTCAAACCCTTCCATGTGGGCATAGACCGTCTGCCAGCCATTGCCGTGATCGATCGCGACGGTATTGCCCCAGGCGGCCTCACCGTTGAACCCGGCCGCGGCATGAACGACCACGCCCGGTCCCGGTGCCACGATCGGCGTGCCGCGATCGGCCGCGATATCGACACCATGGTGGAATTGCTGCGCCCCTGCCGGACGCGCCGGACGGTCGCCATAACGGCTGCTGATCCGGCCATGGGCCACGCGGTGGGTCAGCGACGGAGCCGGCGCCGTCACAGGACGCGGCTCGGCGCGGGGTTCGGCCTGCGGGGCCGGCCGGACCTGACGGACCGGGCTGGGCTCAGAAGCGGGTTCGGCATGCGGCGCCGGATGCGGCTCGGGCGAAGGCTCGGACACGACCGGCGCGGCCGGAGCCTCGCGGCGATTGATCTTGGGTTCGCCGGACGTCTCGCGCTGTTCCTGCAACGCGGTCAGCTCCGCCAGTTCCCGCTCCATCCCCAATTCCTGGAGATAATAGTAGAGCAGGTGGAAATTGCTCTCCGCCGGATCGTCGGAATAGACCGCACGGGCATAGCCCAGACCGTCCTCGAAGCGGCCGGCCTGGCCATAGGCCTGGGCCAGCATCCGCATGAAGCGCAGATCGGGCTCGTCCTCGCCCAGCGCAGCCTCGAGCGCTTCCGCGCCCGCCTCGGCATCGCCGTCCGCAATCATCAACTGGGCGACATTGATGCGCAGATTGCGGCTGCCGCCTTCATCCATAGCACCGGTATCGATCGCGCCCTGCCAATCGGCAATCGCCGCGTCCGTCTGACCGAGCTCATAATGAGCCCGGCCGCGCATCTGCAGCGCGATCGCCCGGTCATGAGCCGAGCTGCCGGGCGCATCGACGATTGCTGTCACCTGATCGATAGAGGCCTGCCAGTCCTCGTCCTGCTGGGCATCAAAGGCGGCCTGCATCGGCGCCTGCGCGTCCTGTTCGGGCGCGACATGCTCAGCCGGTTCGGCGACGATGCGCCGTTCCGTGATCAGCGCCTGGGCGCCGGCGACCGGCAGTCCGGCAGCGAGGATTGTGGCAGCCAGCCAGGCCGCGCGTCCGCGCCGGCTGGCGGTTGAAGTCATGATGGCCTTGATCCGCATTTCACGATGTCTCCTGTCGTGAGGGCCGAAAGCAGACGCCGGCGGCGCCGCGATCCGCATGGTTTCGATCAGCGCGGCCGCATAGGCCTTGCGCCGTGCGCCCCCCAGCGCCTCCAGCGTGTCGCGGTCGCAGGCGATTTCCCGCGCCGCATTAAGCTCCCGCTCGATCCAGCGAAGCGGCAGATTGAACCAGAAGAGCGCAATCAGCGCGGCACCGACGAGACGGTCCCGCTCGTCGCCGCGGCGCAGATGGCTCAGCTCGTGTGCCAGCGCAAAGCGCAGCGCATCGGCGCGCGACAGCATCGCCGCCGGAACCAGCACGACACCCCGCCAGCCGGTCAGGATGGGCGACGCCGTGTCGGGCCCGACCCGCATCTCCGGAGCACTAACGCCGATGTCCTCGGCAAGCGCCTCGAGCGGCCGGCGCTCCTCGCAGCTGGCGGGACGGCTGGCCGCAATCATGCGACGCCGCGCCAGGTGGCGCAGGCCCGCTAGTCCCAGGCTGACCACAAGACCGGCCAGGTAGAGCGCCAGAATGGTCTGCGTCGGGGACGGCAGGGCCGGCAGCACGAACCCGCCCGCCTCGACCGCAAGCGGCAACGGGCCTGTCACTTCGGCAAATTGTGGCTCGAAAACCAGCGCTGCGCCGCCGGCGGTCACGGTCTGCGGCACGGCATAGATCATGGCCGCCAGCGGTACCGGCAGCAGGGCGACCAGCCGTGCCGCGCGCCACAGCGCGATATCGGTATCGGCTTCGCCGCGCCGCTGCAGCCGGGCGAGCGCCCAGGCCGCGCCGCCGGCAATGACCGACAGGCCGCCGCCGAGCAGGAGCGCATCAATCAATCCGCCGATCATGCCTCGTCCTCCCCGCGCTCCGCTTCATCGGCCTGTTCGAGCAGGCGGGTCAGCGCGGCGGCTTCCTCCTCGCTGAACAGGCGGCTCGACGCGAAAGCGGTACCGGGCAGCGGGCCGTCCATGTCCAGGACATTGGCAGCAAACTCGCGGATCATCCGGCTCATCATCGAGACTTTCTCGACCTTGGCGGTGAAGACCGACAGGCCGTGCACATCCTTGCGGCGGATCAGCCCTTTCTCGGTCATCCGCGTCAGCAGCGTGCGCGTGGTGGAATAGGACCAGCCGGTATCGGCCGAGATCGCGTCCTGCACCTCGCGGGCGCTTTGCGGCCCGGCATTCCAGAGATGCTTGAGAACGGCCAGCTCGGCCTGGGAGGGCGGTGATGCAGACATGCGGTTACTCCAGCCTTGTCGCGCTACATATGTCGCATGTTGTTACACGTGTAGCGCAGCCCGTCAACCGGCCTTGACGCGATCCCGCCCGCACCGTCTAAGTCGGAACATGTCCGAACCGTCTTCCACCCTTCCGCCATTGACCATCTGGGTCGTCTCGGATGGCCGCCGCGGCATCGAGAACCAGGCGCTCGGCCTGGCCGAAGCCGTCGCACGCGAACTGGACAATCCGACACGGATCGAACGCGTGACGGTGCGCAAGGACGGTTTCGTCACCCTGCCCGCCAACTCGCACCCCGATCTGTGGATCGGCTGCGGGCGCGCCGCCGTCGCCGAGGCGCGGCGCCATCGCCGTGTCTTTGCGGACTGCTTCTTCGTCTATGTCCAGGATCCGCGCGGCCACTATTCGAGCTTCGACCTGATCGTGGCGCCCGCGCATGACCGGCTGCGCCGGGACAATGCGCTGTCGATGATCGGCTCGCCCAACCGCATAGCAGCGTCACAACTGGATGAGGCCAGGGCCCGGTTCGCAGACGAGATCGATGCGCTACCGGCACCGCGGGCCGCCGTGCTGATCGGCGGGGCCTCCAAGCGCTACCGCATGACACCGAAGATCGGCCGCTATCTGGAAGAGCGGATCGCCGGCCTGCTGGACCAGGGCGTCGGCGTCATGGCGACCGTGTCGCGGCGCACGCCGGACACGATCCGCAAACGGCTCGCCGAACGCTTCGGCAGCGATCCGCGCGTCTGGTTTTTCGATGGCGAGGGCGACAATCCCTATTTCGCCTTCCTGGCCGCCGCCGACTGGATCTTCGTCACGGAAGAATCGACCAACATGATCCTGGAAGCGGCAACGACCGGAAAGCCAGTCTACCTGCTGGCGATGGACGGCAAGCCGGGCAAGTTCTCGCGCCTGCACGCCGCGCTGACCGCGCAGGGTGTCCTGCGCCCCTTCCTCGGCACGCTTGAAACCTGGACCTACCCGCCGCTGGACGAGACGCGCCGCATGGCGCACGCCGTCATCGACCGGTGGCAGCCCGCACCGCAATGAGGTTCCCCTTCATGTCATCCCCTTCCAACGACCCGGTCGTGTGCCGGCACGGCCATATCGCCCTGGCCAGCCAGCCCCGCGAAGCCGATCTCGACAGCTGGGCCGAAGACGGTGTGGCGCTGGTCGTCAATTCGCGCACGCCGGAAGAGACCGCCGCCCTGCCCTTCAACCTCGCCGACGCTGTCGCGAGCCGGGGCATGCAATACGTCGAGCAGCCGATCGGCGGCCCCTGGGGCGCATCGCCGGAGCTGACCGTGCGGCTGGGCGCCCTGCTGGCAGCCAACCCGGACAACGGCATCGTCCTGCATTGCCGCAGCGGTACCCGCTCGGCCCATCTCTACGCCGCCTGGCTGATCCAGGAAGGCGAAGCGCCGGAAACCGTATTCGAGACAATGGGCTGGCCGGGCAGCCGCGACATGGCGCTGGTGCAGGCCCTGCTGCCGCTTTGACCTGCATGGCCGGTCTGCAGCAGGAGAGGCGTGCACGCCCGGCGGGACTCTCTATATAGGGGTCCGATCACATCCAAGAGACACCGCGGCACAGGCCTGCCCGCAAGACTGACCAGAGGTTTTTTCATGTCCGACACGCGTCACGAACGCCTGATCATCATCGGCTCCGGCGCCGCCGGTTATACGGCTGCCATCTATGCCGCCCGCGCCATGCTGAAACCGGTCCTGATCGCAGGCCTGCAGCCAGGCGGCCAGCTGACCATCACCACGGATGTCGAGAACTATCCGGGCTTTGCCGACGTCATCCAGGGCCCCTGGCTGATGGAGCAGATGCGCGAGCAGGCCGAGAAGGTCGGCACCGAGATGATTTCCGACATCATCGTCGAGGCCGATCTGAAAACCCGTCCCTTCGTCCTCAAGGGCGATAGCGGCACGACCTATACCGCCGACAGCGTCATCATCGCCACCGGCGCCCAGGCCAAGTGGCTGGGCATCGAGAGCGAGCAGAAATTCCAGGGCTTCGGCGTATCGGCCTGTGCGACCTGCGACGGTTTCTTCTACCGCGGCAAGGAAGTCGTGGTCGTCGGCGGCGGCAACACGGCGGTCGAGGAAGCGCTCTTTCTCACCAATTTCGCCTCCAAGGTCACCCTGGTGCACCGCCGCGACAGCCTGCGCGCCGAAAAGGTGATGCAGGACCGTCTGTTCAAGCACGAGAAGATCGAGGTGGTGTGGGATTCGGTCGTCGAGGAAGTGCTCGGCGACGAGGATCCGCCGGGCGTCACGGCCGTGCGCGTGAAGAACGTCAATACCGGCGAGACGACCGACATCCCCGCGCACGGTTTCTTTGTGGCGATCGGCCATGCACCCGCCACCGAGCTCTTCCTCGACCAGCTGGAAACCAAGGATGGCGGCTATCTCGTCGTCGAGCCGGGCACGCCGAAAACCTCCATCCCGGGCGTATTCGCGGCCGGCGACGTCACCGACGACGTCTATCGCCAGGCCGTCACGGCCGCCGGCATGGGCTGCATGGCTGCGCTCGAAGCGGAACGCTATCTGGCCTCCCAGGAATAGGCCGCCCATCGGGGCTCTGGACTTTTGAGCCCCGATCGCGCCTGCTGGCCTCATGAACGCTCCGCTCGCCTCCACCCGCGAAAAGCTGATGCGGTCGGCGCTGGAACTCGTCGCTGAAGACGGTTTCTCCGCCGCCACGACCGCCGCCATCGCCAAGCGTGCGGGCGTGGCCGAGGGCACGCTCTACCGGCATTTCGACAGCAAGGACGCGCTCTTCGTCGCGGTCTATTCCGGCATCAAGGAAGCGGTCTACCGCAGCGTCATGGCGGAGACCGACGATTCGGGCAGTTTCCGGGACCGGTTCCGGCAATTATGGCGTGGCGTCTGGAATGCCTACCGGGCGGACCCGGCTGCCTTCACCTACGGCCAGCGTTTTTCGGAGTATCCGCTGTCGGACCGCGACAGCACACCGATCCATGACGGCTTCGTGCGCCATATCCGCACGCTGATCGAGGACGGTCAGGCCCGCGGCGAGATCAAGGATATTCCCGGAACCGTGCTCACGGCCTTCTTCTTTCCGCCCATGGTTTCGATGCTGAAGCAGGCCAATGCCGGGCGCGACTGGACCGCATCCGAAATCGACATGGCAATCGAGACCGCCTGGGACTCCTGGCGCCTGAACCGCTAGACTACCTGGACCGTTATGATGACCGGCAGGACTTGCGCGTTCTCATCGGGCGCCCCATATGTGAGTGAGCGCTCACGTCAAATATACGCGTCCGCACTACAACACGATCCATCAAACCTCATCTCCACCAGGGGGAGACCATCATGCAGACACGCGAAATCGGACATTCCGGCATTTTCGTAAACCCGATCGGCCTGGGCTGTATGGGCCTGTCGGAATTCTACGGCCCCGCCGTCGACACGCGCGACGGCGTTGCCCTGCTGCACGCTGCAATCGACGCCGGCGTCAATCACTTCGACACGGCCCAGCTCTACGGCATGGGCGCCAATGAGCGCCTGCTGGGCGAAGCCTTCCACGACCGCCGCGACAAGGTGGTAATCGCCACCAAGTTCGGCCCCGTGCGCGACAAGGAAACCGGCGCGTTTCTGGATGTCGACGGGTCGGAGGAAAACATGCGCAGCGCCATCGAGGAGTCGCTGCAATTCCTCAAGACCGACCATGTCGATCTCTACTACCTGCACCGGATCGATCTCAAGCGCCCGATCGAGGAAACCGTCGGCGCCATGGCGAAACTGGTCGAGGAAGGCAAGGTCCGGGCGCTGGGCTTGTCCGAAGCCTCCGCCGAGACGCTGCGCCGGGCCAATGCGGTCCATCCGATCAGCGCGCTGCAGTCGGAATATTCCATCTTCAGCCGCGATATCGAGGACGGGCCGCTGCCGGCGGTGCGGGAGATCGGCGCCTCGCTGGTCGCCTATTCGCCGCTGGGCCGGGGCCTGCTGACCGGCCGCTATACCCAGGACCACAAGCCGGCGGAGAATGACTTCCGCCAGGGCGCCCACCAGCCGCGCTTCGCGGAAGGCGCATTCGAGGCCAATCTCGCCCTCGTCGAGGAAGTGAAGACAGTGGCCGGCGAAGTCGGCGCGCATCCCTCACAGGTCGCGCTGGCCTGGGTGCTCGCCCGCGGCGAGGATATCCTGTCCATCCCGGGCACCACGAAACTCGCCAATCTGGAGATCAATCTCGGGGCAGGCGCCGTGGAGCTGAGCGAAGCCCAGACCGAGCGCCTCGACCGCCTGGCGGACGATGTAAAGGGCGGCCGGTATCCCGAAGCGCGGATGTCGAATATCAACGCCTAGACGCGCCCCACAAGCGGCGGAGCCGGCCCGGTGCCGGCTCCGCCGCAATTGTGCATTCGCGATTTGTGCCCATACAGATAGACTGCCCCGGGGAGATGCCGATTCCGGGGAGACGCAGGGCATGGACTGGGACAAGCTGAAGACCTTCCATGCCGCGGCACAGGCCGGGTCCCTGACCCGTGCCGCCGAAATGCTCGGCCTGTCGCAATCGGCCGTCAGCCGGCAAATCGCGGCGCTGGAGGACGATCTCGGTGTCACCCTCTTCCACCGCCATGCCCGCGGCCTGATCCCGACCGAGCCGGGCAATCTGCTTTACGAGGCCGCCCGCGAGATCCACGGCAAGGTCGCCGTCGCCGAGGCGCGCGTGCACGATGCCCGCGACGAACCGTCCGGCGAACTCAAGGTGACAGCACCGACCGCGCTGGGCGCGATCTGGCTCGCCTCGCGCCTGTCGGAATTCCACGACCAGTATCCCAATATCCGCATCCGGCTGATGCTGGACGATCACGAGCTCGACCTCGCCGGGCTGGAGGCGGAGGTCGGCATCCGTCCCTGGGCCTCGACGCAGAACGATCTCGTCCAGCGCAAGCTGCTGGCCGTGCGTCAACACCTCTATGCCAGCCATGAATATCTCGAACGCCATGGCCGGCCGCAGACGCCCGAGGACCTCGACGATCATTCCATCATCCATTACGGCCCGCCGCAGCTGGCCCCGATCCCGGGTCTGGACTGGGCCGCCAAGGCCGGCCGCGAACCGGATGCCCCACCACGCCCGGCCGTCGTCGAGGTCAATACGATCTATGGCGTGATGAAGACCGTCGAGGCCGGTATGGGAATCGCCGCCCTGCCCGACTATGTCGCTCGCGAGAACCCACGCCTCGAGCGCGTCCTGCCCGATCTGGTCGGCCCCGATTTCGAAGTCTATTTCGTCTATCCCAGCGAGCTGCGCGGCTCCCGGCGCATTGTCGCCTTCCGCGATTTCCTGATCGAACAGGCCCGCCGCTGGCAGAGCTGACCACACTGTGACCAAATCGGCCGGAATGCATGGCAAGAATGTGTTCTTGCCGCGTTTCTGCATGGCCGACATGCCCGCATGGCTCTGGTCGCTATTTCGCAACTGCGGCATAAGCCTTGCCAACGCGGCGGCGACGTCGCGCTCTCAGATCCCCCATCTGAGTTCTGCATACCCGTCTCCTCCCCATACGGTATGCACTTCGCGCCGGGCCCCGTCTCCTCCCCTATCGGGTCCGGCGCCTACCCTTTTCGGGCTACCCCGCCCGCAAACTTCTCTGGCGCCCCGGTCTGAAAAGACCGGCGC
>NZ_JBDWAS010000046.1:0-93477 GCF_039978735.1 Maricaulis sp. | reverse complement strand
AAACCGGCGGGGACGGTCCGGTCGAGCTTTTTGCCGGTCGTCCCTGCCGATGGCCTCGCCGGAGCCTGCCGTGGTCAACCCGGCAGGCGCGGACAAGCTCCGTACTCTTTGCACCCCCGGATAACCGGTCCGGGCCTCGAGCGGTGCGAAGACGGGGTGATTATGCGGCCGGTCCGAGGGGGTGGGGACAAGTTTTCCCGATTGTCAGCCAGGCCAGCCCTCTCCCAGACGGGGGAGAGGGATAAGCGCGAATTTCTCCCGGCCGAATGGCCCGCGAAGGCGGGCCGCAGAGCCGGGACCGACCGCGGGTCGCCTTCAGCGATGAGTCTCCCGTAGGTCCCGGACAGCGCTGCCGCGCTTCCGGGAAAAATGGATGGGGAGAGATAACCCCATCCACCGCCTCTCAACCGTCATGCTGACGAAAGTCAGGATCCATGGCGCGAGGTGCAAGTCGCACAAGGCGTGCCGCAGGCTTCAAGTGGCCCGCGGCCGCCCCCGCATCCGGGCTCCGCCCACCTTCTCCCCCGGTCGGGGAGAAGGTTTGTTCATCTTCCCCGCTCTCACACCCGCGTTTCTCCCGGCCGGATGGCCCGCAAAGGCGGGCCGCAGAGCCGGGACCGACCGCGGGTCGCCTTCAGCGATGAGTCTCCCGTAGGTCCCGGACAGCGCTGCCGCGCTTCCGGGAAAAATGGATGGGGGGAGATAACCCCATTCAACACCTCTCAACCGTCATCCTGACGAAAGTCGGGATCCATGGCGCGAGGTGCAATCGCGGCAGGATGGGAGCACCCGGTTTTATGATCTGGGCCCTGACTGAAGTCTGCGCCCGCGAAAGCGGGTGTCAGGGTGACGGTGGTTGGTGCTGTCCCTTTTGCGATCAGGCGACATACCCCGACAGCGCCGAAATCAAGCCTGGCCGAACAGGTAGATCGCGAGGATCGCCACGATAGTGATATCGCCAAACACCCGGGTCGGGCGCCTTGTGAGGTACAGGAAACAGTGGACGACGCTGAGCAGCACCAGCAAGGCACGCGATATCAGAACTGCGGTGTCCGATGGCTGGGTCAGATGTTGCAAGGCCAGCTCGACAGCAAACGCGAGAAAAACCGGCCAGAGATCCCGAAATCCGACAAGTCTGAGAGAATGATAGCGTTCCTTATCGTCAGGCATCCGACATTCTCTCACTCCGGCGCATCGTCACTGACCTCCGTCTCTTCCTCCGCCTCCAGAAGCCCCGAATACGTCTCGCGGAAGATGTACCAGACCGAGGTGAAGAGCGCGGCCACCACCGGGCCGATGATGATGCCGACGGCGCCGAACAGGGTCAGACCGCCCAGGGTGGAGATCAGCACCATCAGGTCGGACATGCGCGCATCCTTGCCCACCAGGGCCGGGCGCAGGAGATTGTCGGAGGTCGACACGACGATCGCGCCCCATACGGCCAGCGCGATACCCGGCACGACCTGGCCCGAGGCCGTCAGCCAGATTGCGGCCGGCACCCAGACCAGCGGCGGGCCGATCATCGGGATGATCGAGAGCAGGGCGGTCACTGCGCCCCAGAAGATCGCGCCCGGCACACCGGCAACATAGAGGCCGGCTCCGGTCAGCGCGCCCTGGACGAGGGCGATGACGAAGGTGCCCTTCACGGTCGCGCGGATGGTCGAGATGGCGCGTTCGGCGAGCAGATCGCGGTCCTCGCCGGTCATCGGCAGCAGGCTGAGGGCCTGGTGCGCGCTCTTGCGGCCGGTCAGCAGGAAATAATACAGCGCATAGACCAGGATGAAGAAGTTCAGCGTGGCAACGAGGAAGCCGCCCGTGCCTGCGCGCAGGCTGGATACGAGGAGCCGCCCCACCGTGCCGGCCAGATTGCCCAGCTGGGTCGTGATCGTGGCCTGGTACTGGATGATGGTTTCGCGGAAGGGCATCCAGTCGGGCAGGCCGTAAAGCCCGTCATCACGGATCTGGGAGACCTGTTCCTGCACCCAGGGGGTGACGCGCTGGGTAATGTCGATCGCCTGTTCGGCCACCACGCCGAGCAGGATCGCCGAGGGTATGACGAAGGCCAGCAGGGCACCGGTCACCAGCAGGATTGCCGCCAGCTTGGGCCGCTCGCCCATATGCGCCGCCAGCCAGCGATGCGGGCCCGACAGGAAAAGCGCGATCACCCCGGCCAGGAAGAGTGTGGCCAGATAGTCCCGGATCATCCAGGCGAAGACCGCCGTGATGCCCAAGGCGAGCACGGCGATGAAAACCCGTTCCAGCTCGATCTTGTTCAGCGCTGTCATCGACCGGATATCCTTCGTTTTCGTCCTCCCCCTTGATGGGGGAGGTGGGCCGGGGCGCAGCCCCGGGTCGGAGGGGGGCGGCGAGGTTTTCGCGAACTTCAGACGGCCGGGTTCACCCCTTCCGTCCGGCTGCGCCGGACACAGTCCCCATCAAGGGGAAGGACCAGGTGAAGCCATCTACCCATAAAGCCAGTTCGGCAGGGCCGTGGCCAGCCAGGGCATGGCTGCAACGGCGACAATCGCCAGAAGCTGGATGATGACGAAGGGGATGGCGCCGCGATAGATGTCGGTCGTCTTCACCGCCTCCGGTGCCACGCCGCGCAGATAGAAGAGCGCAAAGCCGAAGGGCGGGGTGAGGAAGCTGGTCTGCAAATTCATCGCCATCAGCACGCCCAGCCAGACCGGGTCGACGCCCATCATCAGGAGGATCGGTGCCACGATCGGCACCACCACAAAGGTGATCTCGATGAAGTCGAGGAAAAAGCCGAGGACGAACATCACCAGCATGACCACGGCCAGCGCGCCGAACACGCCGCCGGGCACGGCCTCGAGCGCGGCCTGCACGGTTTCGTCGCCGCCCAGCTCGCGGAAGATCAGCGAGAACAGCGAGGCGCCGATCAGGATGACAAAGACCATGGCGGAGATGGTCGCCGTGGAGGTCATCACCTCGTCCAGCACGCCATTGCGCTTGAGACGCCACAGGCTCCAGCCGGCGCCCAGCAGGGTGAGGGTGACGAGCGCACCGGTGACGACACCGCCCAGCGTGCCCAGATCGGTGACATAGACCCGGCTGTCCGATCCGATATTGGCGACGACCACCAGGCCGATCAGCGCAATTAGGGCGACAAGACCGGCATAGCTGGCCAGCTGGCCGAGCGGCGGATTGCCGTCGCGGCCGGCATTGCGGGCTCCGGCGATGAAGCTGGCGCCCACGGCGCCGACGCCGGCGGCTTCGGTGGGCGTGGCCAGCCCGGCGAGGATCGAGCCGAGCACGGCGATGATCAGCGCCAGCGGTGGCAGCAGGGCGTGCAGGATGGCGCCCCAGTCGGCATGGGCTTCGCTGGCCGGTGCGGCAGGCGCGCTTTCCGGCTTCCAGATCGCCATCACGATCTGGTAGGCGATGTAGAGACCGACCAGCATCAGGCCCGGGATCAGTGCGCCGGCGAACAGGTCGCCGACCGAGACGATGTCCGGCGAGAAAATACCCTGGGCGCGCTGGGCTTCCTGGTAGGCGTTGGAGATCTGGTCGCCCAGCAGCACCAGCACGATGGAGGGCGGGATGATCTGGCCCAGCGTGCCCGAGGCCGCGATCGAGCCGGCGGCCAGGGCGGGGTCATAGCCGCGCTTGAGCATGGTGGGCAAAGAGAGGAGGCCCATCGTCACCACGGTGGCGCCGACAATGCCGGTCGAGGCGGCCAGCAGCGCGCCGACCACGATGACGGAAATCCCCAGTCCGCCGCGCAGCGTGCCGAAGAGCGCGCCCATCGCTTCGAGCAATTCCTCGGCGATGCGGGATTTTTCCAGCATCACGCCCATGAAGACGAAGAGCGGCACGGCGACCAGGATCTGCCGGTCCATTTCCATCAGATTGCCGTAGATGCGCTGCGGGAAGGCGCGGAAATGGATCGGGTCGAACAGGCCCATGGAGATGCCCAGGAGGGCAAAGCCCAGGGCGACACCGGCCAGGGTGAAAGCGACGGGATAGCCGCGCAGCAGCGCCGCAAAGGCGGCGATGAACATCAGGAAGGGCAGGATCTCGACGAAGAAGCTCATGGCGTCAGACCTCGCCCTTGAAAGTATCGGGCAGGGGCGGCGGGGTTTCCTTGCCGATCGTCATGGCGGCGCGGGCTGCCATCGAGAAACCCTGCAGGATCATCATGATGGCAAACACCGGAATGGCGGTCTTCAGCAGGAAGACGAAGGGCAGGCCGTCGCTCTCGCGCGATTGCTCGAGGATGCGCCAGGTGGAATTCATATAGCCGGTCGAGGACCACAGGATGAGAAAGCTCATCGGCATCAGGGCGAGATAGGTGCCGATCAGGTCGGTCCAGGCCTTGCCGCGTTCGTCGAGCTTTTCATAGATCACGTCGACGCGCACATGGCCGCCATTGAGAAGCGCCGAGGCCGAGGCGAGCAGGAAGAGCAGGGCGTGCATGTAGATCACGCTCTCCTGCAGCTTGGTCGAGGCATAGCCGAAGACATAGCGCTGGATCACGATCACCGCGGTGGCGACCACCAGCCCCAGGGCAAACCAGCGCGCCGCCCCGCCGATGGTCAGGGTGATACGGTCGAGAATGCCGATCAGGCTGCGTTCGAAATTCCACGCCCCGGCGGGCACCGACAGGAAGCGCCCCATCAGCGCGGTGACCAGCGGCAGCAGCAGGACGGGCGAGACGAAGAGGCCGATCCGCATCAGCCAGCCGCCCAGCGCCTGAGCCCAGCCGGCGAGGTGCGCATTGGCCCAGCCCGCAATGGCGCCGCCGGTGGCGGCATCCAGCGCGGTCAGGACGATGATGATGGCCAGAACGGCCAGGATCAGGCGGTCACCGGGGCGCATGGGCGTCAGCCGCCCAGCACGCGTTCGCGCTGGACCATGTAGGGCATTTCGGAGACCCGGCCCCACTGGCGCATCTTGTTGCGCGCATCCAGATAGCTCTCATAGACGCGGCGCGTCATCGCATCGGCATTGCCGGTATCGGCGACAACCTGTTCGGAAATCTCGCCGATCCGCGTCCAGATCTCGTCGGAGAAGCGGCGCAGTTCGACGCCATGCTCGTTGACGAGCACGTCAAGCGCGATGCCGTTCTGGTGCTGGAATTCGGCCAGGGAGAGATTGTTGGCCGTCAGGCAGGCCGACTGGATGATGGCCTTGTGATCGTCGGCCAGCTCGTCCCAGACGGTGCGGTTCATGCCGACGCCCAGACAGGATCCCGGCTCGTGGAAGCCCGGGCCGTAATAATAGGGCGCCTCGCGGTAGAAGCCGAAGGCGAGGTCATTCCAGGGACCGACCCATTCGGTGGCGTCGATCGTGCCGTTCTGCAGCGCCGGATAGATCTCACCGCCGGAGAGGGTGACGGCCGCGCCGCCCAGCTCGCGCAGTACATTGCCGCCAAGGCCCGGAATGCGCATGCGCAGACCGCGGAAATCGTCCAGCGTGTTGATCTCGCGCTTGAACCAGCCGCCCATCTGGTGGCCGGAATTGCCGGCCTGGAAGGGTTTGATGTTGAACTGGCCGGCCAGTTCGTCCCACAGCGCCTGGCCGCCGCCATATTCCACCCAGCCCATGATCTCGTAGGCCGTCATGCCCATCGGCACGGCGGTGAAGAAGTTGAAGGCCGGCGACTTGCCCTGCCAGTAGTATTCCGCGCCGTGATACATGTCGGCCGTGCCTTCGGAGACGGCATCGAAGGCCTCGAAAGCGCTGACGATCTCGCCGGCAGCATAGACGCGCACATCCAGCGATCCGCCGGACATGCGGTTGATATAGGCGGCGACATTGTTGGCAGCGGTACCCAGGCCGGGGAAGTTGGCCGGCCAGGTCGTCACCATGCGCAGGCGTTTCACGCCGCGATTGACCGCGGGTGCTGCCGGTCCGGCCGCGTTCTCCTGCCCCGTCTCCCCGCAGGCAGTGGCCACCGTCGCAGCGGCGACCGCGCCGCCGCTGATGAATGTGCGTCGATCCATGTCTCTCCCCCTTGAGGATCGTGCCCGCCCGTTCCGGCCGGTGTCAGTCCTCGTCGATTTCGTCCTCATGGTTAGCCAGTTCGCCATAGGCCTGCCAGCCCGACGGCGTGAGGACTTGCAGCGGCTGGTAGGCTGCCTTGTAACTCATCTTGCGGCTGCCGCGCACCCAATAGCCCAGATAGACGAAGGGCAGGCCGGCCGCCTCGGCCTGGCGCACGGCGTCCAGGATCATGAAGGCGCCGAGGCTGCGCTTCTCCTCGTCCGGGTCGAAATAGCTGTAGATCAGCGAGATCCCGTCCTTGAGCACATCGGTCAGCACCGCCGCGACCAGCGTCCCCGAGGCATCGCGGTATTCGGTGACATGGGTGCGCTGGGCCCCTTCCTCGACCATCATCACGTATTCGCCGAAGGACATGCCGGCCATGTCGCCATCGCCGTGCCGGCTGTCCAGATAGCGGGTGAGCAGCTCGTACTGCTCCATCGTCGCCGTCTGGGCCTCGGTCGAGACGGTGAGGTCGTCATTGCGATTGAGATTTTTGCGCCAGCGGCGCTTCCACTCGAACTCGCCGGCATCGATCCGCACCGACTTGCAGGCATCGCAGGCCTCGCAGGCCGGGCGATAGAGCACGCCCTGGCTGCGGCGGAAGCCGGCATGGGTCAGCGCGTCGTTCAGCGCCGGCCCTTCGCCCAGATCGATACGGGTAAAGACTTTCCGCTCCCAGCGCCCGGGCAGATACGGGCACGGCGCTGCCGCCGTCAGGAAGAAGGGAATTTGCCGTGTCGCGAATGGATGGGTCACTGCGCGCTCTTCGACTCAGCTGTACCGGACCGTCATGCTAACTCACACCAGATCGAAGGCGTAGAGGAGGGAAATGTAAAGGGTGAAGGCGATCCAGAACAACACCACCATCGGCGCGCCCGCCCGGATATAGTCCATGAAGCGGTAGTGGCCGGGGCCCATCACGAGAAGATTGGTCTGATAACCGATCGGGGTCGCAAAACAGGTATTGGCGGCAAACAGCACGGTGAGGGCAAACAGCGACGGATCGGCGCCGATCTGGTTGGCCGCACCGACCGCGATCGGGGTGAACAGGATCGCCGTGGCGCTGTTCGAGAGTACATTGGTCAGCAAGGCGATCAGGATGAACATGGCCGACATCAGCACGACCGGCCCGAAAGGCGAGAAGACCGTGACGACACCCGTCGCCAGCAGGTCGGCCCCGCCGGTGATCTGCAGCGCCGTGCCCAGGGCAATCGCCGAGCCGATCAGCAGATAGATGCGGATATCGACGGCGCGCGCCGCCTGGCGGGTGTTGAGACAGCCGCCGGCTATCATCGCCACGGCACCGAGGAAGGAGGCCAGCGCGATCGGCATCAGCGAGGTCGCGGCTGCGATCACCACACCGGCGAAGATGGCGCGCGCGACATTGGCGCGGCGCGGATCGGCCAGCGCCGTCGTCGCCCATTCCATCAGCAGAAGATCGCGGTCGGAACGCAGCTGGCGCATCGAACTCGTCGAGCCGAACAGCAGCAGCGTATCGCCGGCCTCAAGCCGGATCTCGCCCATGCGCGAGCGGATCATGCGGCTGCGGCGCTGGATGCCCAGCACGATACAGCCCGTGGCGTGCCGGAAACCGATCTGCTGGATCGTGCGGCCGATCAGGCGCGAACCCGGGGCCACCACGGCTTCGGTGATCATCAGGCTGTCGCCCGGGGTCGGGTTTTCGCCAGGTCCGGACGCTTCGAGCATGCCGCGCATGAAGTCGGCGCGCTTGGACAGGAGGTTGGACAGGGTCTGACGGGTCGCGGCGACGATCACGAGATCGCCGGCTTTCAGCTCGATCTGGTCGAAGGGTGGCAGCAACGCATGCTCGCCGCGCTGGATCATGCGCACCGTCATGTCGGGCAGGTCGGCAAACATGCCGGCAACGGGCCGCTTGCCGGCCAGCGGGTGGTCGGCGGTCACCTCGATCTGGGCGATGTATTGCCGCCCTTCACCGGAACCGGCGAGCTCGCCCTCCATCGTGTCCCGGTCCGGCAGCAGGCGCGGCAGGACGAAGACGATGTAGACCAGCCCGAAACTGGCGAGGAAGAGGCCGGGTATGGTCGGTGTGAAGAAATCGAGGCTGACGCCGGAAATCGTGCGCAGCTGTTCGGCGACCAGCAGGTTGGTGGACGAGCCGATCAGCGTCGTCATGCCCGCCAGGATGCAGACATAACTCAGCGGGATCATCAGCTTGGAGGGGCTCTTTTCCATCCGCCGCGCGATCGCCACGAGAATCGGCACGAACATCACCACGACCGGCGTGTTGTTGATGAAGGCGCTGACGACGAAAACGAAGGCGAACATCGCGATCAGCGTGCCGCGCGGCCGCTGGTCGTAGGAGGAGAGGAGGAATTGCGTCGGCCCCTCCATCGCACCGGTCTGGAATATGCCCTGGCCGACAATCAGCAGGCACAGGATGGTGAAGAGAGCGGGGTTCGCAAAACCTTCCAGCAGGGCGGCGATGCTGGGTCGTCCATCTTCCAGCGGGAAGAAATGGAAGAACAGCATGAGCGCCGCCACGATCGAGGCCGAAACGATCTCGATCGGGAACCGGTCCCATACAAAGAAGACAATCGCGACGACCAGGCCGCCGAGAATTGCCCACATCTGCCAGACGTCTAGCGACGCGCTTTCTATCATTTTGATTTCAGGGGGCTATGGATCCGACATGTGCAATCCATGACGCTACCACGCGTCATGTGCGCTTGCGAAGCCCCCGCCTGCCGCTGCCGCGCAATCGATCGCTTGCGGTCGGACCGGCTGTATTCTCTCTTGGCGTTGGAATGCCGGACCTGTAGCGGGCGACCCGGCCCGGGGCTGGTGAGGTGGATGCGAATATGAATGAAACGACGCAGTCATCGCGCCGGCAGGGCAGCCCGCTTGAGGTCTTCCTTGTCTTTCTCAGGCTGGGACTGATGTCGTTCGGCGGACCGATCGCGCATCTGGGCTATTTCCGCGACGAACTGGTCACGCGGCGCGGCTGGCTGTCGGAACAGGCCTATGGCGATCTCGTTGCTCTGTGCCAGTTCCTGCCGGGGCCGGCGTCGTCCCAGGCCGGTTTCGCACTCGGTCTGATGCGTGCTGGCTGGCTCGGGGGGCTCGCAGCCTTCCTGGCCTTCACCCTGCCGTCTGCATTGCTTCTGTTTAGCCTCGCCCTGTCTGCCGGAAGTCTGGCGGGGCCCGTCGCATCGGGGATGGTCCATGGCCTCAAGATCGTTGCCGTGGCTATCGTGTTCCAGGCCGTGTGGGGCATGGCCCGGGTCTTCTGTCCCGACCCTGCGCGCGCGAGTATTGCCGTCGCTGCGGTGGCCATGCTGGCTTTCATTCCCGGCACATTCGGACTGACCGGCGCGATCGCACTGGGCGGATCGGCCGGTTTCCTGCTGGGCCGGGGCGCGGGCGTGCCGGCTGGCGGGCGGATCGGCTTGCCGGTATCTCCAGGCACGGGTATCGCCGCGCTTTCAGTCTTCCTTGTATTGCTCGTTCTGCTGCCGCTCGTGTCCGGGCAGTCACCGGTGCTGGCGATCCTCGACGGGTTCTATCGGGCAGGCGCCCTGGTGTTCGGTGGCGGCCATGTCGTGCTGCCTCTGTTACAGGCGGAGGTCGTTGGTCCCGGCTGGGTTTCCGGGGATGCTTTCCTGTCCGGTTATGGCGCCGCACAGGCCGTGCCGGGGCCGCTCTTCACCTTTGCTGCCTATCTCGGCGCCTTGCTGGACCCGGCGCCGAATGCGGTTGCCGGGGCCTTGCTCGCGCTGCTGGCGTTATTTCTCCCCGGATTCCTGGTTCTGATTGCCGTATTGCCCTTCTGGGACAGGTTGCGGGCGCTCTCGTGGGCACAGTCCGTCCTGCAGGGGACCAATGCGGCCGTGGTCGGGATTCTCGGCGCGGCCTTGTATTCGCCGGTCTTTACCAGCGCCATCGGCGATGTGCGGGATCTGCTTCTGGCGCTGATCTGCGTCCTCGCCCTGATGTCGTGGAAATTGCCGCCGTGGGCCGTAGTCCTGATCGCGGCGGTTGGCGGCACGGGGCTCGAACTCGCCGGCAGGCTATAGGCGCCCGGGCGGGCCGGAGTGGTACTCCGTCCTAGAGTTCGTGACCCTGGGGCAGGACCGGGGCTTCGCGCAGGAGCACGATGGAAATCCGGCGATTGCCCGGCATGTAGGGATCGTCCGGATAGAGCGGTTCGGAACCGGCCTTGCCGCGCACTTCATAGATCCGGTCGTTCGAAATGCCCGAGGTCTGCAGGACACGGCGGGCGGCATTGGCGCGATCCGACGACAATTCCCAGTTGGTATAGCTGCCGCCGGTCGAGGGTGCGCTGTCGGTATGGCCGGCAATCGAGAGGCGGTTCGGCAGGCGTTCGGCAATGCGGGCAACGGCACGCAGCAGGGTGATGGCGCGGTCGGTCGGCTCGGTATCGCCCGGATTGAACATCGGGCGGCCTTCCTGGTCGATCAGCTGGATGCGCAGGCCTTCCGGTGTTTCGTCGACAATGATGTGGTTGGACAGTTCGGCCAGTTCCGGCATGTCCTGCATCGCCTGGCGCAGCGACATGGCGGCCGAGTGAAGCTGGGCCGCATCGCGGCGGGCCTGGGCCTCGGCCATGGCAGAGGCCATCACCTGGGCGGCGGATTCCTGGATCTCGTCCGGCGATTCCGGCGAGCCTTCCGGCGTCTGCTGGCGGTCGCGGTCATTGAGCTGCGGCGCCGACGGGGCGAGGCGCTGGCGCATCGAGCTGTCGCCGGACCCCTGCACGCCGTCATCGCCCGGCGCGGTGCCGGCCAGCGGCGCGCCGGAACCCGAGTTCGCCGGCGAGACGCTGGCGGGCGCGAAATAGTCGGCAATGCCGCGCTTTTGTTCAGGCGTGGTCGTGTTGATCAGCCACATCAGCAGGAAGAAGGCCATCATCGCGGTCACGAAGTCGGCATAGGCGACTTTCCAGGCGCCGCCATGGTGGCCGCCACCTCCGCCCTTTACGACTTTCTTGATGACAATCGGCTGATCTTTCGACGCCATGTCCACCCGCCTTGTTTCCGTATCCCTCCCTCCTGTAGACGGTTAGCGTTAAGGCCAGGTTTCAAAATCCCAGCTTGCGAGGTCGCCCCCTTGATCGACAGCCGCGAATTCAGAGACGCACTCGGGCGCTTTCCGACCGGCGTGACCATCGTGTCGGCCTTTCATGAGGGGCGGGCTGTCGGGATGACGGTGAATTCCTTCGCCTCGGTCTCGCTCGACCCGCCGCTCGTGCTGTGGTCGATCGAGCGCGAGACCGAGCGCTATGCGATGTTCCGGCACGCGCAGACCTACGCCATCAATGTGCTCGCAGCCGACCAGGCCGGACTGGCCCATGCCTGCGCCCTGCAGCCGGACCTGCGCAATTGCCATGCGCTGTGGACCGGCGAGCAGGCGCCGCTGATCGATGGCGCCGTGGCCCATTTCGTGTGCAAGCAGAGCGCCGTGCACCGCGGCGGCGATCACGACATCATTGTCGGCGAGGTGATCGATCTGGACACCCCGCGCGACGTGCCGGCGCTGGTCTTCTACACCTCGACCTATTGCGAACCGGGCTGAAGCTCCAGCACGCTCATGCCCTCGGGCACGGCATCCATCGTCCAGCCGGTCGGGATCTCCACATATTCGCCGCGGCCCCACAGCGGGGCCAGGTCGTCATAGTGGCGTGACATGATATTGCCGGACTGGCCCGTCGTGATCATGAAGCGCGAGGCGTCCGGTTCGGCCATGTCGTAGAGCGCCCGGTAGGAGGCGCCGTGGAAGACGTCATACCCCGGGGTGCGGTAGGAGAAGTGGGCGACATTCACCGTCGAGCCATCGCCCGGGATCGGCGTTTCGATGGTGAACCAGTCCGACAGCACCGGGAAATCGGAAAACGGTGTGTGAGCGTGGCGGGCATAATGGGCATCGCCCCAGCGCCAGGCCGACATGTCCGCCCCGTGATCGGCGATCGTCTGTTCCATGGCGTTGTCGAGGGCGGGGCCGAGAAGGTCCAGGCAGGTTTCCGCCGCATCGGTCGTGCTGTCATCGCACCAGGCGCCCAGATCGCCGGTCAGGACATCGGTCATGAAGACACGGCGGTCGGCATACCAGCGATCGAACAGATCGCCGAGATCGTCGGCATAGACGGCGCGCGACAGCGACCGCATCCAGGCGGCATAGATCAGCGGTTCGGGCCGGTCGACCGCCATGTCGGCATCCCAGCCGGCGAGCATCACAAGGGCCTCGCGGCCGGCTTCGCTGGCGGGCTCCGCGGTCATCAGGACCGGCAGGATCTGGCGCGCCATCACAGATACCGTGTCGACCTGCAGCGCCGCCATGCTGTCCAGATCGTGGCGGTCATTGCTCTCGATGCCTTCATAGATGCGCCGGATCCGGTTCACGCCATACCAGTCGCCGGTCAGATAGTGCGGATAGCCGTCCGGCACGATCTTGTTGTTGGCGGTGGCGATGAAGCCGCGCTCGGGATTGCGGGTGTGGGGCAGTTCTTCGAAGGGAATGGTCGAGACCCAGTTGCCGTCGGCATCGCGCACCGGAATGCGCGCCGGGGCGTAGAAACCGATATCCCCGTCGCGGGCGGCGAACACCATGTTCTGCTGCGGCGCCACGAAATTGCGCACGGCGTCGACGAAGTCCTGCCAGTCCTCACCGGCGAGGATATGCATGCCGACACCGGTCGTCGCGTCGTCCGGCTCGTCGAGCATCCATTGCAGGGCAAAAAAATCGGCGCCCTCGGGCACGGTGTAGGCGGGGAAGTGTTCCGGATCGAGCACCGGGCCTGTCGCCGTCTCGCGTCGCGTGATGGTGATGTCGTCGCCGAAGCGCACGGCGATGACTTCCTCGCGCGAGCCGGTCACATCGGCCTCGGTGACGGCATGCAGATCGCCGACATCGGGACCGGTATTGGTGAAACCCCAAGCGATATTGTCATTGCGCCCCAGCGTCACGAAGGGCGTGCCGGGCAGGGTGGCGCCGACCACCGACCCGTCCGGCGCGGTGATGCGAGCGAGATACCAGATCGCCGGTGCGCGCAGGCCCAGATGCGGATCGTTGGCCAGGATGGGCAGGCCGGAGACGGTGCGGCTGCCGGAGAGCACCCAGTTGTTCGATCCGTCACGGCCATTGTCTTCCGGCCCCTGGGTCGGCGTTTCGGTCTCGGGTGTCGCGGCGGTCTCCTCAAGCCCGAGGTCGGCCATGGAGAGCGAGCGGGGGGCGTCGTCGGGATAGCGGCCGATGAATTCCAGCGCGCGCTCGGCGCCCAGATGGGCCTCCAGCGCGGCGCGGCGCGGTTCCTCGAAAGCATTGCCGAACAGGTCGAGCGCGATCGCCTTGTAGACCACCACCGTGTCGGCCGGCGTCCAGGGTTCCGGCTGCATCATCAGGATCTGGAATTCCGGCGGCGGGACGAAGCCCGGCGCGTCGATCACGGCATTGACGCCGGCGGCATAGGCTTCCAGCGCGGCCCGGATATCGGCCGGCAGGTTTTCTGCTGCGGTGTCTGCAGCCGGGCCCAACCCCATCGTGCGGAAGAAGATGTCGGAGGAGACGCCGGGCTCGCCCAGCACTTCGGCAACGCGGCCGCGCAGGGCCCGGCGGGTGATTTCCATCTGCCACAGCCGGTCCTGCGCATGGGCGACACCGAGCGCATAAAAGGCGTCACGATCGCGGTCGGCGAAGATGTGCGGAATGCCCCAGCTGTCGCGCACGATATGCGCGGTGTTCTGCAGGCCGGGGGCGTCCATCGTCCCGCGTGTCTGCGGCAGCGAGGCGTAGAGACGGTTGCCGACAACCAGCGCCGCGACAATGGCCAGGCCCAGCAGTCCGGCGACGGCCAGACCGGCATAGCGAAGAAGACGTGCGATCATGATGACTTGCTCCCCAATTGCCGGGAGACTAGCAAGGGGGGAACGCAAAGGGGAGAGCTTCATGGCGCGCTGCACGTTTCTCGGTCTGGGAGTGATGGGCTATCCGATGGCGGGTCACCTCGCCGGAGCCGGCCATGATGTCGTCGTCTGGAACCGCACCGCGGCGAAGATGGAGCAATGGGCGGCCGAGCATGGCGGCGTCTCCGCACCCTCGGTCGAGGCGGCTGTTGCGGATGCGGATTTCGTCTTTGCCTGCCTGGGCGATGATCCGGATGTGCGTGCCGTGGCCGAAAAGGCGATCCCGGCGATGAAGCCGGGCGCGGTGCTGGTCGACCACACCACGGCCTCGGCCGAGCTGGCGCGGGAGCTGGACCAGGCGGCCCGCGATGCCGGTCTGGGTTTTCTCGATGCCCCGGTCTCCGGTGGCCAGGCGGGAGCGGAAAACGGCCAGCTGACCATCATGTGCGGCGGCGAGGCCGACACGTTCGCGCGTGCCGAACCGGTGATGGATGCCTATGCCAAGGCAAGCTCGCTGATCGGCCCGGCCGGTGCCGGGCAATTGTGCAAGATGGTCAACCAGATATGCATCGCCGGCATTGTCCAGGGCCTGTCCGAGGGGCTGCACTTCGCCAAGCGCTCGGGGCTGGACCCGGCACTGGTGATCGGCGCGATCTCCAAGGGCGCAGCGCAATCCTGGCAGATGGAGAATCGCTGGCCGACCATGGTGAAGGACGAGTTCGATTTCGGCTTTGCCATCGACTGGATGCGCAAGGATCTTCGCATCACACTGGAAGAAGCCCGCCGCAATGGCGCGCGCCTGCCAGTGGCGGCGCTGGTCGACCAGTTCTATGCCGATGTGCAGGCCATGGGCGGCAATCGCTGGGACACCTCCTCGCTGATCGCGCGGCTGGAGCGTGACCTGTGAGCGATGAGGGGGAGCTGATCCGTACAGATCCGGTCGCGATGGGCGTGTGGAAACGCCTGACCTCGCTGTTCGCGACCTGGCGCATGCTGCTGGCCGGTTTCACCCGGCGATCCCTGTCGCAGATGGCCAATGACCAGCTGACGCCGCTGACGCGGGCGGTGCACTGGAAGGTCGGGCTGGGCCTGCTGGGCGGGCTGGACGATGCCCAGGTCGAATTCCTTAAAACCTATGCTGCGCTCAATGCGCACCGTGTCGAGCGGGTCTTTCGCACCACGACCCTGCTCCTGGTCTCCGTCCCGGTTGCCGCCGTGTTCGGCATTTCCGAGATCGAGCCGGATTTCTGGCTGCGGATCGGCTTCGAACGCATCGATACGCTGATCGGTATCCTGGGTGTGTGGATGGTGTTCAGCCTGATGATGATGGGGGCGGCCTGGCGGGCGCGCGATCTGGCCGACCTGCTGGAGTTCGAGCATGCGCGCCGCGAGATGATTGCGCGTCGGCGCGGCAAGGTGTGAGCCGGGATGCGTCTGATCGAGCTGAGCTTCCGGGACGATGCGGCCCTCGTTGAACGCTTGATGGCGGCGAGCGAGCGGGCCGAACCGCTCGATACCGTGCTGAGCGAGCCCACTTCGCGCGGCCGGCGTGTGCTGCGTCTGGTCTTCGGCGATGGCGAGGGACAGGCCGCGATCGATGCGATCAACGGGCTGATGGACGGTTTGGAAGACTGGCGCCTGGTCGTGCTGCCGGTCGAGGCCAGCCTGCCCAAGCCGGCGGCGAAACTGGTCGAGGCTTCTGCGCGCCGCAAATTCATCGCCCTGCGCGAGGAGCTCTACCAGGACGTGGCGGGCGGCGCGAAACTGCATCGCGACTTCCTGCTCCTGACCCTGTTATCCACCATCGTCGCCGTGTTCGGCCTGTCCGCCGACAATGTCGCCGTGGTGATCGGCGCCATGGTGATCGCACCCTTGCTGGGCCCGATCCTCGCCTTCTCCTTTGCTTCGGCGCTGGGCGATCTGGAGCTGATGGCCCGTTCGGCACGCACGGCGCTGGTGGGCCTGGCCTTCGGCATGGCGCTGTCAGCCCTGATCGGTCTGGCGTTCGGGGCGGATCTGACGTCGGAAGAACTCTCCGGCCGCACGGTTGTCGGGCTCGATTCCACCGTGCTTGCCCTGGCTTCGGGGGCTGCGGCAGCGCTGTCGATCGCGACGGGACTGTCCTCCACCCTGGTGGGCGTGATGGTCGCCGTAGCGCTGTTGCCGCCGGCGGCGACGGCGGGGCTGCTGCTGGGCGCCGGCGAGACCGAACTCGCCCTGCGCGCCGGCCTCCTGCTGGCGATCAATGTGGTCAGCGTCAATCTCGCCGCGCTGCTGGTTTTCTTCTACAAGGGGATAAGGCCGCGCACCTGGCTCGAGCGCCGCTCGGCGACGCGGTCGGTCTATATCAATCTGGCGGTCTGGGCCGTGCTGATCGTCGCCCTGACGGGGCTGGCGGTGCTGCTGACGGTCGAGACAGGCGAGGGGGTGCCGGTCGTGCCGGCGCTTCCCGAGGCGACAGGAGCGGGATCATGAATGTCGAATTCCTGTTCACCCTGCTGGATTATGGCGGCATCGCCTTCTTCGCCTATTCCGGCGGCATGCTGGCGGCACGCAAGGCGCTCGACCCGTTCGGTGCAGCCATCGTCGGCGCGGTGACGGGGATGGGCGGCGGCACGCTGCGCGATGTGCTCTTGGGACAATTGCCGGTCTACTGGATCGCCGAGCCGAACTATCTCGCGGTCGCCGTCGGCGGCGCGCTGCTGGGTTATTTCACCTCGCCCTGGGCGCAGGCCATCGCCACCCGCCGCGCCGCCCTGATCTGGGCCGACGCGATCGGTCTTTCCGTCTTCTGCGTGATCGGGGCCGAGGCCGGGCTGGCGGCCGGGGCGCACTGGACCATCGCCATCCTCACCGGGATGATGAGTGCGGCTTTTGGCGGCCTCCTGCGTGATATCATCGTCAATGACGTGCCGCTGGTGCTGCGCGAGGACATCTACGCCCTCGCGGCCATGGCCGGCGCGGCGGCCTATGTGGCGGGGCTGGCCCTGGGTCTCAATCCCAGCGCCGTGACACTGGGGTCGGCGGCTCTTGCATTGATCCTGCGCGGCTGTGCGATCCGGTTCAAATGGTCGCTGCCTGCCGTGCGGATCAGCGAATAGGCAATTCGCGGCGAGGCCGGATACGGACGAAAGGCGCCGCCGCGATGCAGTCCGGGGCGAGATCCGGACCGGGCGCGGCGGCGCTGAGTTTGTCTACGACTGTGCGGGCATGCCCGGCACGAGGCGTTCGGCGGTCGCCATGACGATCACCATGAGAGACGCCGCCGACAGGACGGCGCCGTAATTGGTGAAAATGGCCGTGAGATACTCGCCCGCCGTCGGTATGGCGCCGAGCGCGCCGGCCCCGCCGGCGATCAGGAAAATGGCCGCCAGGATCACGGCGCGGCGGTGCTCTCCCTTGATGAAGAAGCCGCTGGCCAGACCCAGCAGGGCCAGTATCAGCCCGCCCCATTCGAAGCCGGATATGAAGGCGAAGACGATGGCGGCAATGGCCGCGACGGCCCAGACGATCTTGTCGAGTGACATGTGGATCTCCCCATTACTTTTCTTGAGTAACGCGTACACGAACCACAACAGAACGCCTGCAGCGTAGGCAAATATTTTCAGATTCGACAATAGAGGCGTCGAAAAACGTGTGGAGTACTGGGGTCTAGTGCAATAAAGGTGGCGATTAGCTACTTTTTGCCGGTGGCCGCAGCCGCAGCGAGCGCCTGATCGACATCAGCGAGCAGGTCGGCCGGTGTCTCCAGCCCGACCGACAGGCGTACCAGCGCGTCGGGCACCGGGCTGTCGGCCCCCTCGACGGGTTTGCGGTGCTCGATCAGGCTTTCCACCCCGCCCAGCGAAGTCGCCTGGATGAAGACTTTCGTCGCTGCCGCGAAGCGCCGCGCCGCCTCGAAGCCGCCGGCCAGTTCCACCGACAGCATGCCGCCATACCCGCCCGTCATCTGGCGTCGCGCCACATCGTGACCGGGATGGCCGGGAAGTCCGGGATAGTGCACGGCCGCAAGCCGTGTATCGGCGGCCAGCCGTTCGGCCAGCCACAGCGCGGTCCCGCTCTGGCGGGCATAGCGCACGTGCAGGGTGCGCATGCCGCGCAGCAGGAGCCAGGTCTCGAAGGCGCCGGGAATGGCGCCGGTCTTGTTGTGGACCTCGCAGATCTCGTCCCAGCGGGTGTCGGTCTTGCGGGTCACCAGCGCGCCGGCAAGCACGTCGGAATGGCCGTTGAGGTATTTGGTCGCCGAGTGCATGACGATATCCGCACCCAGCTCCAGCGGACGCGTGGTGCAGGGCGGGGCGCAGGTCGAGTCCACCGCCAGCGTGGCGCCGACGGCATGGGCGATATCGGCCGCCTTGGCGATGTCGACAACCGCCCAGGACGGGTTCGCGGGCGTCTCGATCCAGATCAGGTCGGTGGCGGGCCGGGCCGCAGCGGTGAGGGCATCCAGATCGCCCGGCATCACCAGGTTCAGCGTGATCCGCTTTTTCGCCAGTGCCCGCTGCAAGAGGCCCCGCGCGCCGTAATACATCTCGGTCTGGGCGACGACATGCCCGCCCGTGGGCACGCTTTCCAGCACCGCCGCGATCGCCGCCATGCCCGAGGAAAACAGCCGTGCATCCGCCCCGCCATCCAGCATGGCGAGCACCTGCGCTGCCTGCTGCTCGGTCGGTCCTTCCGGCCGGCGATAGTCCTGCGTCCCGATCAGCGCATTCTCGGCATCGCGCGCATAGGTCGTCGACGTGTGCAGCGGCGGAATGACCGCCCCGGTCAGGCTGTCGATCGCGTGCATGGCCTGCACGGTGCGGGTTTCGCGGGTGGAGGAAGTCATCAGGCACGTCCCGGTAAAGCTGTCGCCGTCAGGATACGGGCATGCCGCAGACCGCGTTCGAGGTCAAAGGCTGAAAGGGGCAGTGCCGGCTCGCCTGCCTAGCAGCGCACAGGTTTGGCAATTGCGTGGGCGACAAGGCTGGCCACCAGGCCGGCGCCCGTCAGGCCGATGCTGAACCAGACCCCATACATCACCACGGATAGCGGAACCTTTTCGGAACTGGCGGCTACAGCCGCGGCCAGTCCCGTCATCCACAACAAGGCAAGCGGAACCAGCAGGAATGACGCGGGCCAGCGTGCTTCCCGTTGCGCGAGCCCGCATTCGGGGCATAGCGGGATCGGGTCCACAGCCGAGATTTCCGAATGCCAAAAAAAGGGCGGAGCCGGGGATCCGACCGGCCCCTGGATCTTTCGCAGAGCTTTCAGTTCGGCGGTTTCAGAGTCGAACTTGTGCCCGCAATCCAGACAGGTGATTGTCCCCCAGCTCATGCAGGCAACCTCTCTAGCTCAATCAGGGACACGTACCAAAGGTACATGTCCCTTGGTGGCTATCCGTTCAGCACCCGCGCCGCCCGCGGTGCGAAATAGGTGATGATTCCCGCGGCGCCCGCGCGCTTGAAGGCGAGCAGGCTTTCCATCATCACGCGTTCGCCGTCGATCCAGGCATTGGCAGCGGCGGCCTCGATCATGGCGTATTCGCCGGAGACCTGGAAGGCGTAGACGGGCACGGGGAAGGTGTCGGAGAGGGCGCGGACGATGTCGAGATAGGGCAGGCCGGGCTTGACCATCACCATGTCGGCGCCCTCGGCGATGTCCAGCTCGACCTCGCGGATCGCCTCGTCGCGATTGGCCGGATCCATCTGGTAGGTCTGCTTGTCGCCCTTCAGGGCCGCCGCCGAGCCGATCGCCTCGCGATAGGGGCCGTAGAAGCCGGAGGCGTATTTGGCGGCATAGGAGAGGATCATCGTGTCGTGATGGCCGTCGGCCTCCAGCGCGTCACGGATTGTGCCGATGCGGCCATCCATCATGTCGGACGGGGCGATGACATCGCAGCCGGCCTCTGCCTGCACCAGGGCCTGGGCGACGAGCTGTTCGACGGTGGCGTCATTGGCGATACGGTCGCCGTCGAGCACACCGTCATGGCCGTGCGTGGTGAAGGGGTCGAGCGCGACATCGCAGATCACGCCGACATTGGGCGCGGCGTCCTTGATCGTGCGGATCGCATTGGGCACCAGACCGTCCGGATTGAGGGCCTCGGAACCGGAATCATCCTTCCTGGCCGGATCGATGTGCGGGAAGATCGCCATCGCCGGAATGCCCAGATCCTGCGCTTCCTTCGCCGCCTTCGCCAGTGCGGAAAGCGACAGGCGGTCGATACCCGGCATCGCCATTACCGGTTCGACCGGATCGGCCGTGTCGGACACCACGACGGACCAGATCAGATCGTTCACTGTCAGGGTATTCTGGCGCACGAGGCGGCGCGACCAGTCGGCCTGGCGGGTACGGCGAAGGCGGGTGGACGGGTACATGGCGGGCGCGTGTCCTTGTCATCAGAGGCCGCGATGACGGCCGGGGTGTGCGTTATCGAACTTGCCGCGCGCGTCAGCCCGCGTTACGGCTCCGTTCCAGATCGCTTCGGCAAAATTTGTCTCCACAGGACCATATAAGCAACAGGAGCGCTGCGGTGCATTTCGCTCTCACAGAAGATCAGACCCTCATTCGCGACATGGCGAGAAAATTCGCCGAAGACCGTCTCAAGCCCAATGCGGCCCGCTGGGACGAGGAAAAACACTTCCCCGTCGAGGTGATGCGCGAGGCGGCCGAGCTCGGCTTTGCCGGTATCTACACGCACGAGGATGTCGGCGGCTCCAATCTGACGCGTCTCGATGCCGCACTCATTTTCGAGGAATTGTCGCGCGGCTGTGTTGCCACGGCGGCCTTCCTGTCGATCCACAACATGTGCGCCTGGATGATCGACACCTGGGGCAAGGAGGATCAGCGCCAGCGCTTCCTGCCGCAGATGATGACGATGGAGAAGATCGCCTCCTATTGCCTCACCGAACCGGGTGCGGGCTCGGATGCGGCCAGTCTCAAGACCAAGGCCGTGCGCGACGGCGACCATTATGTGCTCAACGGCGCCAAGGCCTTCATCTCCGGCGCCGGCACGTCGGACTATTACGTTGTCATGTGCCGCACGGGCGGCGAGGGGCCCAAGGGGATTTCCACCATCGTGGTGGAAAAGGACACGCCGGGCCTCTCCTTCGGGGCCAACGAGAAGAAAATGGGCTGGAATGCCCAGCCGACGCGCATCGTCAACTTCGAGGATTGCCGCGTGCCGGCGGAAAACCTGCTCGCCGAAGAAGGTATGGGTTTCACCCTGGCGATGAAGGGGCTCAATGGCGGCCGCATCAATATCGGCGCCTGTTCCCTGGGCGGCGCGACCGAGGCGTTCGAGGTCGCCAAGGAGTATGTCGGAACCCGCAAGCAGTTCGGCCGCGAGCTGGCGCAATTCCAGGTGACCCAGTTCAAGCTGGCCGACATGGCGACCGAGCTGGAGGCTTCGCGCCTGATGCTCTATCGCGCGGCGGCCTCGGTTGATGCCGGCGATCCGTCGGCGGCCAAGTATTGCGCCATGGCCAAGCGGTTCGCGACGGACACCTGTTTCGATGTCGCCAATCAGGCCTTGCAGCTGCATGGCGGCTACGGCTACCTCAAGGACTATCCGCTCGAGCGGATCGTGCGTGACCTGCGCGTCCACCAGATCCTGGAGGGCACGAACGAGATCATGCGCGTCATCATCGCGAAAGATGAGCTGAAATAGGCCGAGCTGAAGCAGGAGAGTATCATCGCCGAGGAAACACCGCCGGGCCTGTCGAACCGGGCCTTCGAGACCAGTGAGGCTGCCTTCCAGGCGGCTTGTAGCGAGCTGAATACCGTTCTTGCGCCGGAGCAGCCGCTGCCGGCCATCATTCTGGATGCGCGCAGCGAGTTCGGCTCGGACGCACCGCTCGCCTTCGACAGCGACGGCAATGCCAATGTGATGCTGAGAGTGGCGTCCGAGGATGGCGGTTTCATCGTCTTCTCGCGCACCATCGGCGCGCCGGAGAAGGGGCTGGATGCCGGCGACCTGGTCTGCTGGGTGCCGCTGCAGCACGACGAGGCGCTGGCCAAGGAATCCAACGATCCGCGCTTTGGCTGGGTCGGCCTGGTGTTCGCGGCCCTGGAGCCGGAATGGAAGGATGGCGACTGGGTGATGCGCGAATTCTACGGCGACACCGAATAGGCCGCAGACGCGGTCTTGGATGCCGGCGGCGCCCGGCCTAAACAGCGCATCAGTGAGTAAGACAAAGAGGCCTGCGCCCATGACCGACGAACCGGAAATCATTGCCCGCAAGACCGGCCAGGTGGGCCGTATCACGCTGAACCGTCCCAAGGCGCTCAATGCGCTGACCCATGGCATGTGCCTCGCCATGATCGAGGCGATGGAGGCCTGGCAGGACGATGACAGCGTGAAGGCGGTCGTGGTCGACGGGGCCGGCGAGAAGGGCTTCTGCGCCGGCGGCGACATTCTCCAGCTGCACAATTCGGGCAAGGCCGGCGACGACCGGGCCTGGCTGTTCTGGCGCGACGAATACCGGCTCAACACGCTGATCCATCACTATCCCAAGCCTTATGTCGCCCTGATCGACGGCATCACGATGGGCGGCGGTGTCGGCGTGTCGGTGCATGGCTCGCACCGGGTTGCCGGTGACCGCACAATGTTCGCCATGCCGGAAACCGGGATCGGCTTTCACCCGGATGTCGGCGGCGCCTATTTCCTGCCGCGTCTGGCCGGCGAGATCGGCACCTGGATGGGCCTGACCGGCGCGCGCCTGAAGGCGCCGGACTGCATCGCGGCGGGCCTGGCGACGCATTACTGTCCCTCCGGCCAGACCGACGCGCTGATCGCGGCGCTGGAGACGGCGGACCTGTCCGACGAGGACGCGCTGGAAGTTCTGCTGGAGGAATTTTCCGGCGATCCCGGCGACAGCGAGCTGGCGCATACGCGCGGCCTGATTGATGCGGCTTTTGCCGGCGACCGGGTCGAGGACATCGTGGCGCGGATCGAGGGCGCGGGCGACAGCTGGTCGGCCAAGCAGGCCCAGATCATCGCCGGCAAGTCGCCGACGGCGCTGAAGCTGACCCTGGCCTGCCTGCGCAAGGGCGGGGATCTCAGCTTCGAGGACGTGATGCGCCAGGATCTGCGCGTGTCCAGCTGGTGCCTGACGGGGACGGATTTCTACGAAGGCGTGCGCGCCGTGATCATCGACAAGGATCACGCACCGAAATGGTCGCCGGCCACGGTCGCCGAGGTTGACGATGCGGCGATCGAAAAAGCCTTCGCGCCGCTCGACAGCGATCATGAAATGACATTCCTCGGCGAATAGCGCCGGTCCAACGAGACAATTCCACGGGAGAAGCAGTGATGGCGAAGATTGCCTTTATCGGTCTTGGAAACATGGGATCGGGCATGGCGGCCAATCTGGTGAAGGCCGGACATGAGGTTCTGGCCTTCGATCTCAGCGCTGATGCCGTCGCTCACGCTGTGAACAGCGGCGCCAGCGCCGCTGCGTCGGCTGCCGAAGCGGTTGCGGCGGCGGAAGCCGTGGTGACGATGCTGCCGGCGGGCAAGCATGTGCGCGCGGTTTATGAAGGCGAGATTTTCGGGTCTGCTGCGCCCGGCACGCTGTTCATGGACTGCTCGACCATCGACGTTGCCAGTGCGCGCCATGTCGGCGGGCTGGCGGTGGAGAAAGGCTTCCGCTTTGTCGACGCGCCGGTTTCCGGCGGTGTGGCCGCCGCCCAGGGCGGCACGCTGACTTTCATGGTCGGCGGATCGGAAGCCGATTTTGCCGCGGCCGAAGTCTTCCTGGACGCGATGGGCAAGGCGGTGCTGCGCGCGGGCGATCTGGGCGCCGGGCAGGCGGCCAAGATCTGCAACAACATGCTGCTGGCCATCACCATGATCGGCACGTGCGAAGCCTTTGCGCTCGCCGACAAGCTGGGTCTGGATGCGCAGAAGTTCTTCGACATCTCGTCCAAGGCGTCCGGCCAGTCCTGGTCGATGACCAGCTATTGCCCGGTGCCGGGGCCGATCCCGACCACGCCGGCAAACAATGGCTACAAGCCGGGCTTTGCCACGGCGATGATGCTGAAGGATCTCAAACTGGCCCAGGATGCCGCCCAGACCGCCGGTGCGACCACGCCGCTGGGTGCCCAGGCCGAAGCGCTCTACGCCATGTTCGACAATCTCGGCGGCGGCGCGTCGGACTTCTCCGGAATCTACAAACTGCTCGACGGTAGCTGGGGCGAATAGCCGGCGGGCGGTTTCGGCCGAGAGGATTTCCCAAGGCCTGCCGGCGTCTTCGCAAGAAGTCGGCAGCCGCCGTCCGCAACGGATTGTATCCCGTTAAGGGGATTTTTGCCCTTTGCCGCTAGGGTTCACCCACAAGATCGAAAAAGATCGGGTGGAGTGGTCAAATGGTCATGGCAGAAAACATGGCGCCGGATGCGGCGCCGAACATGGAATATCTCGAGCTTCTTCAACTCGTGGAGCGCCTGCACCGGCAGCTCCTGGATGTTGTGAAGGATGAGCTCGACCGCGAGGGTCTGGACGATCTGAACTCGGTCCAGGCGCTGTTGCTCTTCAATATCGGTGACCAGGAACTGACCGCCGGCGAACTGCGTACGCGCGGCCACTATCTCGGCTCCAACGTCTCCTACAATCTCAAGAAGCTCGTCGATGCGGGCTATATCCGCCACGAGCGCTCTGAAGTCGACCGTCGTTCGGTCCGCGTCAGCCTGACCGAGACCGGTCACGCCGTGCGCGCCCGGCTGAACACGCTGTTCGCCCGCCAGGGCACGGCGCTGTCGCCGGTCGGCGGCGTTGAGGTGGACCAGTTGCCGGCGGTGAATACGGCGCTGACCCGTATTGAACGCTTCTGGGCCGATCACATCCGGTTCCGCATGTAGGCAGTGACTGTCTCTGACCAGGATCAAGGCGCGGTTTGCCGGAAACCGCGCCTTTTCTTTGTGCCTAAGTGTCAGTTATGATGCAGCTATAACAGGGCTGTGCGGCGCCTGTTGTGAAATTTTGCTGAGGTGCGGCGCTCTGTCCTGTCGCGATCGGGAAACAATCCCTCTAAAACCCGATCCGAGGCCTGTTCCGGCTGCAGAATCAAGAAAGGCACCGCCCATGAACTATCAGAACGCCTTCGCGGACGCGGTCCGCCGGGTCAAGGCGGAAGGCCGCTACCGGGTGTTTGCCGATCTGCTCCGTCGGAAGGGCGAATTCCCCGTTGCACGCTGGCGCTCGCCGGGTGGCGATGTGCGCGATGTGACGGTGTGGTGCTCCAACGATTATCTCGGCATGGGCCAGGTGCCCTGCGTCGTCGAGTCGATGAAGAAGGCGATCGACGATGTCGGGTCCGGCGCCGGCGGTACCCGCAATATCTCCGGCACGACACATTATCATGTCGAGCTTGAGCGTTCGCTGGCCGACCTGCACCGCAAGGATGGCGCGCTGCTCTTCACCTCGGGCTACATTGCCAATGAGGCGACGCTGTCGACCCTGGGCAAGATCCTGCCGGGCCTGATCATGTTCTCCGACGAACTCAATCACGCCTCGATGATCGAGGGTGTGAAGGGGGCGCGCTGCGAGAAGCGGATCTGGCGCCATAATGACGTCGCGCATCTGGAAGAATTGCTGGCCGCAGCGCCGGCCGATGCGCCGAAAGTCATCGCTTTCGAGTCGGTCTACTCGATGGATGGCGATATCGGTCCGATCGAGGCGGTCTGTGACCTGGCCGAAAAATACAACGCCCTGACCTATCTCGATGAAGTGCATGCGGTGGGTCTCTACGGCCTGCGCGGTGCCGGCATTGCCGAACGCGACGGTCTCATGGATCGCGTCGACATCATCGAAGGCACGCTGGGCAAGGCCTTTGGCGTGATGGGCGGTTATATCGCGGCCGACGGGGCGATCTGCGATGCGATCCGCTCGATGGCACCGGGCTTCATCTTCACCACGGCACTGCCGCCGGCCCTGGCTGCGGGCGCGCGCGCCAGTGTCGAATACCTCAAATCATCGCATCACCTGCGCGAACAGCACCAGGAACGCGCTGCCACGCTGAAGGCCCGCCTCAACGGCGCCGGCTTCCCGGTGCTGGAAAGCTCCGTCACCCATATCGTGCCGGTGCATGTTGGCGATCCGGTTCTGTGCAAGCGCATCTCGGACATGCTGCTCGACGATCACGGCATCTATGTCCAGCCGATCAACTATCCCACCGTGCCGCGGGGCACGGAGCGGCTGCGCCTGACGCCGACGCCCTTGCACACGGACGCAATGTTCGACACGTTGATCGAGGCGCTGGACGATGTCTGGCAGCGCGCGTCGGAACAGACCGGGGTGGCCCGCGCCTGACAATCCGGCGGCGGTCATTCTGGAGCGGCGATGTCCGGTCGTGAAATCTATATCGAGGTGATCGCGATCGGGCAGGCGCTTCGGGTCGCCGCAATCGATGCGGAGACGGGTGAGGAACTCGTCTTCCAGGTTCCCCGCAACACGCCGCGCGAAGAGATCGATGCGCTCGCCCGCGCGAAGGTCGAGTGGAAACTCTCACGCAATGCAGACAACAAAAAACGGCCGGACACAGGGTCCGGCCGTGGTATTCGTGTGTGATATCCGAACGGAAGATCAGCCGTCCTTCTTGCCGCGTCCCAGGCCGATATCCTTGGCAAACTGCGAACGCTTGCGGGAATAGGCCGGGGCGACCATCGGGTAATCCGACGGCAGGTTCCATTTGCGGCGATAATCGTCCGGCGACATGTTGTACTGCGAGCGCAGATAGCGCTTCAGCATTTTCAGCTTCTTGCCGTCTTCCAGGCAGACGATGTAGTCGTCGCTCACCGATTTCGAAACGGCCACGGCCGGCTTCGTCTTCGGCTCCTGTTTGACCGTCGTTTCCGACACGTCCTTCATGGTCGCGTGCACCGACTTGATCAGATCGGGCACATGCTCGGCCGGCATGGAGTTATGGGACAGATAGGAGGCGACGACGTCCGTCGTCATGCGCAGGAGTTCTTCCTTGTCGATTTCGGGGAAATTGTCATCTGCCATGATCAAACCTTCAAACGTTCGGGGGACGGCCGGGCCGGAATAGTGACCCGATTCAAATTATCGATGGGCGTTGGATATTATGTGGCAATGTGAAGTTCAAGCTCAAGCATCAAATTTCATTTGCGGCGGAGCAGTTGGCGACAGCACTCTCAAATAATCTCAAATTGAGACGATTGCGGGAAATCCGAGCTGCACGGCAGAAAAACCCGGCTTGTATCGCACGGGAGCGGGCCTTATCACACGGGGCAGCCGAGTAAGGAGTCGTCATGCCGGACAATCAGGCCGAAACGGGCGCCAACACCCCGTTCTTTTCCCGCTCCATCGTCGAATCCGACCGTGAAGTGGCCCATGCGATCCACGCCGAGATTCAGCGCCAGCAACAGCAGATCGAGCTGATCGCCTCCGAGAACATCGTCTCGCGTGCCGTGCTGGAAGCACAGGGCTCGCCGCTGACCAACAAGTATGCCGAGGGCTATCCCGGGCGCCGCTATTATGGCGGCTGCGAGCATGTCGATGTGGTCGAGACCCTGGCCATCGAGCGCGCCAAGGCGCTGTTCGGTGCGGCTTATGTCAACGTCCAGCCGAATTCCGGCAGCCAGGCCAATCAGGGTGTCTTCCTCGCCCTGCTCAAGCCGGGCGACAAGATCCTGGGCATGTCGCTGGATGCCGGCGGCCACCTGACCCATGGCGCGCGCCCCAACCTGTCGGGGAAATGGTTCGAGGCCCATGCCTATGGCGTGCGCGAAGAGGATGCCCGGATCGATTACGACGCGCTGCGCGAGCAGGCCAATGAGGTCAAGCCGCAGCTGATCGTGGCGGGCGGTTCAGCCTATCCGCGCGAGATCGATTTCGCCGCGTTCCGCAGCATTGCCGACGAGGTCGGTGCCTATCTCATGGTCGATATGGCGCACTTTGCCGGTCTGGTCGCCGGGGGCAGCTATCCCAACCCGATGCCGCATGCCCATGTTGTCACCACGACGACGCACAAGACGCTGCGCGGTCCGCGCGGCGGCATGATCCTGACCAATGACGAAGCGCTGGCCAAGAAAATCAATTCCGCGATCTTCCCGGGCCTTCAGGGCGGCCCGCTGATGCATGTCATCGCCGGCAAGGCCGTGGCCTTTGGCGAGGCGCTGCAGCCGGACTTCAAGGATTATGCGAGCCAGGTCATCGTCAATTGCCGGGCCATGGCCCAGGCGATCATCGATGGCGGCTATGCCATCGTCTCCGGCGGCACGGACAGCCATCTGGCGCTGGTCGATCTGCGTCCCAAGGGCTTGAAGGGCAATACCGCCGAACAGGCGTTGGAGCGGGCCTATATCACCTGCAACAAGAATGGCGTGCCCTTCGATCCGGAAAAGCCGACCGTCACATCCGGCCTGCGTGTCGGCTCGCCGGCTGGCACCACGCGCGGCTTTGGCGAGGCCGAGTTCACCCAGATCGGTCAGATGATGGTGCGGGTGCTCGACGCGCTGGTCGACAATCCGGACGGCGATCCCGAAATCGAGGCCGCTGTGCGCGAAGAAGTCAAAGCACTGACCGCACGCTTCCCCATCTACCCTGAACTGGCCTAAACTGCACGGATGCGTTGTCCTTTTTGCGGTCATCCCGATACACAGGTTAAGGATTCCCGTCCTGCAGAGGACGGGAATGCCATCCGTCGCCGTCGCCAGTGTCCGTCCTGCGCGGCCCGTTTCACCACGTTCGAGCGCGTGCAGCTGCGCGAGCTGACCGTGCTCAAGAAGTCGGGCCGGCGCGTGCCGTTCGACCGCGAGAAGTTGAACCGGTCTATCCAGCTGGCGATGCAGAAGCGGAATATCGAACCGGACCGGATCGACCAGATGATTTCGGGCATTGTCCGGCGTCTTGAGTCGACGGGCGAGACCGATGTCACCTCCGACCGGGTCGGCGAGCTGGTGATGGAGGGCCTGAAAGGGCTCGATGCGGTGGCCTATGTCCGTTATGCCTCGGTCTACAAGGACTTCCACAAGGTCGAGGACTTCCGCGAATTCATCACCGACGAGCATCTGACCGCCAGCAAGGGCGCGTCGGCTGACGACGACGAATGACCGGCGCGGCGCGTCCGCGTGTCACCCTGAAACTGGCAACCTCGCTGGACGGGCGGATTGCTTTGGCCAATGGCGCCTCGCAATGGATCACAGGCCCCGAGAGCCGCGCCGAGGTCCACCGCATGCGCGCGGCGCATGAGGCGATCCTGACCGGTATCGGCACCATTCTCGCCGACAATCCGCGGCTCACTGCGCGGCCGGAAGGCGGCTGTGACCGTCAGCCGGAACTTCTCATACTGGACAGCGATTTGAGGACGCCTGTTGGATCAAGGGTTCTCGCCAAGCCGCAGTGCCGGTCTGTGAACATATTTCATGTCGCTTCGTCCGAACGAGAAGGAAGAGTTGCGCAGGAGTTGGAACTCGCGGGCGCTGATCTCTGGCGGGTACAGGAAAAACATGGGAGGCCGTCAGTTGTTGCCGCTATCTCTCATGGCGGTTTCACATCGGTGATGATCGAGGCCGGCGCGCAGATCGCTGCGTCGGCCATCGCGGCGGATCTGGTCGACCGGATCGAATGGTTCCGTGCGCCGGTGGTTCTGGGCGGTGACGGTCTGCCGGTCGTCGCAGCGCTTGGCCTTGAGACGCTGGAGGCGGCCCCCATCTTCAAGCGCACCGGTATCCGCGAACGCGGGGCCGACCTGCAGGAAAGCTACGAACGGATCCGCTGATGTTCACCGGTATCGTCACGGCCAAGGGCCGTATCCGAAGCATAACCGGCAATGAGGTGCGCCGCTTCGATATCGAGGCGCCCTGGAAGCCGGACACGATCGATATGGGCGCATCTATCGCCCATGCCGGTGTTTGTCTGACCGTGGTCGACAAGGGCGAATGGGGCGAGGGCGGCTGGTACACGGTCGAGGTTTCGCCGGAGACCCTGCGCCTGACGACGCTGAGCGCCTGGAGTGAAGGCGGAACGGTCAATCTGGAGCGCGCACTGAAAATGGGTGACGAGCTGGGCGGACATCTCGTGACAGGACATGTGGACGGTGTCGGCCGCGTGGTCGAACGGCGCGAGGAGGGCGAATGGCTGGTCTTCACGATTGAGCCGCCGGAAAACCTCAACAAATTCATCGCGAAAAAGGGATCGATTACGGTCGATGGCGTCTCCCTGACCGTCAATGAAGTCACCCGCACGACCTTCGATCTGATGATTATTCCGCACACCGCCGAGGTCACGACGCTCGGTGCGCTGCAAAAAGACGCGCGCGTCAATCTTGAGGTCGACACGATGGCGCGCTACGCCGCGCGCCTGAACGAGTTTTCGGAGACCCCCGCGTGAGCGAGAGCGATATTCCCCTGTCCCCGATCGAGGACATCATCGAGGACGCCCGCAATGGCCGGATGTTCATCCTGGTCGATGCGGAGGACCGCGAGAACGAGGGCGACCTCGTTATTCCTGCCAAGTTCGCAACGCCGGACGCGATCAACTTCATGGCCAAGCACGGCCGTGGCCTGATCTGCCTGGCGATGGACCAGGAACGGATCGCACATCTCGGTCTCAAGCTGATGGCGTCGGACAATCGCTCGCGCCACCAGACGGCCTTCACGACGTCCATCGAAGCGCGCGAAGGGGTCACCACCGGCATTTCAGCGCATGACCGCGCCCGCACCATCGAGGTCGCGACCGACCCGTCCAAGGGCGCCGACGATATCGCGACACCGGGACACGTCTTCCCGCTGGTGGCGCGCGATGGCGGGGTTCTGGTCCGGGCCGGCCACACCGAGGCCTCTGTCGATGTCGCCCGCCTTGCGGGCGCGGGATCGGCGGGTGTGATCTGCGAGATCATGAATGAAGACGGCACGATGGCGCGCCTGCCCGACCTCGTCGCCTTTGCCCAGCTGCACGGGCTGAAGATCGGTACGATTGCCGACCTGATCGCCTATCGCCGCCGCAATGACCGTTTCATCGAGCGCCGCCTGGAGACCGGCTTTACCAGCCGGCATGGCGGTCCGCTGAAGCTGATCGTCTTCCGCAACACGATCGATGGCGCCGAGCACGTCGCGCTGGTGAAGGGCGAGCCTTCCCACGCCCAGCCGACCACGGTGCGCATGCACAAGGTCTCTTTCGTGGACGACGTGCTGCACGAGGAAGGCCCGCGCGGCGAATTGGTCGAGGCCGGTATCCGTGCGATCGCGACTGCCGAGGGCCCGTCGGTGATGGTCTTCATCCGCGAGACCTCCCACACCGCGATCATGGAACGCCTGGGCGCCAAGCCCGTGAAGGCGGATGATGAGCGCGAGGCCCAGCGCCTGCGCGAGTATGGCGTTGGTGCGCAGATCCTGCTGGACCTGGGCGTGAAAGAAATGATCCTGCTCTCCACCAAGCCGCACACGATTGTCGGCCTTGAGGGCTACGGGCTGAGCGTGCGCGAAGAGCGCCATTTTCCGGAGGACTAGCGCATGAGCGCCCCCAAACTCCTGATCGTCGCGGGGACTTTCTACCGCGATATTGCCGACGCCCTGATCAAGGGCGCCAAAGGGGCCGCCGAGGCTGCCGGCGCCACGGCCGAGCTGGTCGAGGTTCCCGGTGCGCTGGAAATCCCGGGCGCCATTGTCCAGGCCGAGATCGCCGAGGCGGATTTTGACGGTTATGTCGCCCTGGGCTGTGTCATTCGGGGCGAGACGACGCATTATGATTATGTGTGCACCGAAAGCGCGCGTGGTCTGATGGAGCTGAATCTCAACGGTGTCATCGCCGGAAATGGTATCCTGACCGTCGAGAACCGTGCCCAGGCCCTCAAGCGGGCCGTCGACAAGAATAAGGGTGCGGACGCAGCGAATGCGGCCCTGGCGCTGATCGCGCTGCGCGACCGCTTCGGGAGTTCGAAATGAGCGCACCGCAAAAATCCAAGGAAACGCCGTCCGAGGCCCGCGCCCGTCTGCGCCGTGCGGCCCGTCTGGCCGCCGTTCAGGCGCTGTACCAGATGGAAATCGGCGGGCGGGGTGCCAGCACGGTCATCCGTGAATTCCGCGATCACCGTTTCGGTGCAGCCGGCGAAGGCGAGGAATTCGTCGAGGCCGATGAGGATTTCTTCGACTCGCTCGTGTCCGGTGTCGTGGAGCGCCAGGCCGTGGTCGATCCCGCGATCGATGGCCTGCTGGCTGATGGCTGGCGCATGGAGCGGCTGGACGCCACGGTGCGTGCCATCCTGCGCGTGGCCGGTTATGAGCTTTTCCAGCGCAAGGACGTGCCGGCGCGTGTGGTGATCGACGAGTATGTCGATGTTGCCAATGCCTTTTTCGAGGGCTCCGAGCCGAAATTCGTCAATGCAGCACTCGACCGCTGTGCCCGTCAGGCGCGTCCGGACGAATTCTGATCATGGCGTCCGGCGGCGAGTTCGATTTCATCCGGACACGCCTGGAACCGCTGACCCGGAACCATGCGGCAGCGCTCGGCCTGCGTGACGATGCTGCCGTGCTGGATGTGCCTGCAGGACAGCAGCTGGTGCTGGCCTGCGACACGCTGGTCGCGGGCGTGCATTTTCGCTTGGACGACGGCGCCGCTGTCGCGGCTGCGCGCGCCATGCGCTCGAACGTGTCCGACCTTGCCGCCATGGGCGCCGAACCGCTGGGCTATCTCAGTGCGCTGAGCTGGCCGCGCGGGATCGAGCCGCGCTGGCGGGATGACTTCGTGGCGGCGCTGGCGGAAGAGCAGGACCGGTTCGGTCTGGTGCTCCTGGGCGGCGACACCACGTCCACACCCGGCCCCATGACGGTGACATTGACGCTCCTTGGATGCGTCACAGATGGGACATCGCTGCTACGTTCCGGTGCTATTGCGGGCGATGATGTCTGGGTGACGGGCACGATCGGCGATGCGGTGCTTGGACTGGCGTCTCTGGAGGGGGAAACCGGCGCTCCGGCGGAGCTGGTCTCGCGCTACACGCATCCCATGCCGCGGCTGGCGGCCGGTCTGGCCCTCAGGGGGATTGCGACCTCCGCGATCGACATTTCGGACGGTCTTCTCGCCGACGCTGCCCATATCGCCGAAGCGAGCGGGCTGGCGCTCGAGATATCCGCGGATCGGGTTCCGCTGTCGGTGCCGGCGCAGGCCTGGCTCGATGCAGGCGGCGAGGGCGGTCTGGGCCGCTTGCTGAGCGGCGGCGACGATTACGAGCTTCTCTTCACCGCACCGGCCTCGCGCCGGACCGAGGTGGAGGCGCTGTCGCTGGATGCACCGGTAACGCGGATCGGCCGCGCTGTGGCGGGCGAGGGCGTGACCTGTCTGGCCCCCGATGGCGAACCCGTGACAATTGGCCGGGCCGGATTTACGCATTTTTGATGCGTTTCTGGCAGGGTGGCGGTGATTGGAGCTGATCCCATGCGCCTTCTGCTTGCCGCGATCCTGAGCCTTGCCCTGCAATCCGGGGCCTTCGCCCTCGGGGGCGGAGGCGGCGGGGGTGGTGGCGGCAATGGCGGTCACGGATCCTCCGGCGGCGGCAATGGCAACCGCTTTCTGCTTGTGTTCAACCGGTCTGCCGAAAACGAAGATGAGCATGGCGCCAGCCATGAAAGCGATGAAGACGAGGTGGACGACGATCCGCGCGCCTTCAACCTGCCGGCTCTCGTCGCCCCCCTGTCGCGTGACGGACGTCTGACGGGCTTTGCCTATGTCCATGTGCGGGTGCGTGCGGCGGACGGCCAGAATGTCTGGTCGATGCAGGAGAATGCGCACTATGCGCTGGATGCCCTCGTGCGGGCCGCCTACCGCATCCCGGTCAGCCGGGCGGACGGCCAGCAGCTGGACATTTCCCGGGCCGAAGAGGTCTGGTCCGAGGTGCTGCGCGAGCAGTATGGCGCCGACGCGATCGACCACATCGAGATTCGCAGCTCCGACACGCGCCTTCTGATGCGCTAAATCCCCTTCGCAACTGCGGTAAGTATTGGATTTCGAAATCCAAAGTTCGCATGTTGCGCCGCCCCCATGACTTGGGCATAGTCCCCTTAACAATAACAAGAAGAAGCGGGGGACATGCAGGCGGTTCGCGTGGTTCTCACGCGTATGCTTCCCCCTATCCTTTCGTGACCAAAGAGAAGTCATAAAACGGGGCTGGAAGCCATGAACATGCTTTTATTGGCCATTGGGGCCGCTGTCCTTGCCATCATCTACGGCGTCGTCCAGACGCAGCGTTTGATGGCGGCGAGCGCAGGGACCGAGAAGATGCAGGAGATCGCATCGGCCATCCAGGAAGGCGCGAACGCATATCTCAAGCGCCAATATACCACCATCGCCATTGTCGGCATTGTCGTCTGTATCCTGATCGCGGTCTTTCTGGGCTGGCAGGTCGCTCTGGGCTTCGCCATCGGCGCGGTCCTGTCCGGCTCGGCCGGCTTTATCGGCATGCTGGTTTCGGTGCGGGCGAATGTGCGCACGACCCAGGCCGCGAGCACGAGCCTGGCCGCAGGCCTGGCTGTGGCGTTCCGCTCTGGTGCGGTCACGGGGATGCTGGTCGCAGGCCTGGCCCTCCTGGGGGTCGCCGGCTATTACTGGGTGCTGACCGGACCGATGGGCCTTGTCCTGGGTGAAGGGGCTTCCGGCCGCATCATCATCGACTCCCTGGTGGCGCTCGGCTTCGGCGCCTCGCTGATCTCGATCTTTGCCCGTCTGGGCGGCGGTATCTTCACCAAGGGTGCGGATGTCGGCGGCGACATGGTCGGCAAGATCGAAGCCGGGATCCCGGAAGACGATCCGCGCAATGCCGCGACCATCGCCGACAATGTCGGCGACAATGTCGGCGACTGCGCCGGCATGGCGGCCGACCTGTTCGAGACCTATGCGGTGACCGTGGTTGCCACCATGGTGCTCGCGGCGATCTTCTTCACCGGCGGCCTCGCCTCGCAGATGGTGCTCTATCCGCTGGCGATCGCCGCGGTGTGCATCGTCACCTCGATCATCGGCACCTTCTTCGTCAGCCTGGGCAAGGGCACCAATGTGATGGGCGCGCTCTACAAGGGCCTCATCGTGGCGGGCATCCTGTCCATCGGCGGTTTGTGGCTGGTCACGAATTTCACGATCGGCATGGGCGAGATCGCCGAAGTGAACGGCAAGATGATCACGGGCATGAACCTGTTCTTCTCCGGTCTCATCGGTCTCGTCGTCACAGCGGCCATCATCTGGGTGACCGAATACTATACCGGCACCGGCTACCGGCCCGTGAAATCCGTCGCCCTGGCTTCGGAATCCGGTCACGGCACCAATGTGATCCAGGGCCTGGCCGTGTCGCTGGAGTCCACCGCCCTGCCGGCGCTGATCATCATCGGCGGCATTCTGGGCACGTTCTCGCTCGCAGGCCTGTTCGGGATCGCGATCTCCGTGACGACCATGCTGGCGCTCGCCGGTCTGATCGTCGCGCTCGATGCCTTCGGCCCGGTCACCGACAATGCCGGCGGTATTGCGGAAATGGCGGGTCTGGACGACTCGGTGCGTGAAACCACCGACACGCTGGATGCGGTCGGCAACACCACGAAAGCCGTCACCAAGGGCTATGCCATCGGCTCCGCCGGCCTCGGTGCGCTGGTGCTCTTTGCCGCCTACACGACCGATGTCGAGCACCTGCTGGGTATCGAGCCGAACTTCTCGCTCGAGAACCCCTATGTGATCGTCGGCCTCCTGTTCGGCGGGCTTCTGCCCTACCTCTTCGGCGGCATGTCGATGATGGCTGTGGGCCGGGCTGCGACTGCGGTCGTTGCCGAGGTGCGCCGCCAGTTCAAGGAGATCCCGGGCATCATGGAGTTCAAGGCCAAGCCGGATTACGGCAGGGCGGTGGACATCCTGACCAAGGCGGCGATCCGCGAGATGATCGTGCCGTCGCTTCTGCCGGTGCTCTCGCCGATCGTGCTCTACTTCGTCATTCTCGGTATTGCCGATCAGGCCCAGGCCCTGGCAGCCGTGGGTGCCATGCTGCTCGGCGTGATCGTCAACGGCCTGTTCGTCGCGGTCTCCATGACCGTCGGCGGCGGCGCCTGGGACAACGCCAAGAAGTACATCGAGGACGGCCATCATGGCGGCAAGGGCTCGGAAGCCCACAAGGCCTCCGTGACCGGCGATACGGTGGGCGATCCCTACAAGGACACCGCCGGTCCGGCCGTGAACCCGATGATCAAGATCACCAATATCGTGGCACTTCTCCTGCTGGCCTTCCTGGCAAGCTAGGGCAGGGCACACCTGAGAAACTGGAAAGCCCCGGCCAGCCTGGCCGGGGCTTTTCTCTTGCCTGTGGAAATTCTACGAAAAATACGTATAATACGAAAATTACGTATTTGGAGCGCTGTGATGGGCCAGCAATACTCGACGACGGAACTTTCCAGAAACTGGAGTGAAATCAGCGCCGCGGCGCAGCGGCGTCCGGTCACCCTGACGCGGCATCGCAAGGCGCAATTCGTCCTGCTCAATGTCGAGGACTACCAGGCCTTGCTGGAGCGGGCAGGGACCCGCCGCGCTCACCTTACCCGAGAGACACCCGATGATCTCGCGCGCGAGATCGAAGCCGCGATTGCCGACTACGCAGACGATTCAGAACGATAGCGGATTGCGGCCGGTATGGGGGATTTCGACCATTTCCAGACGGGCTGTGTAATCCGGTATTCCCTATCTATGGACGATCGCTGGGTGCCTGATGATCGTCGGTAAGCCAAGAAGTCGATAAGTGAGGGGCCGATGAAGAAGCGAAACCTCGCCCTGAAGCGCTGGATGTCGGGCGTGCTGCTGCTGATCCTGCTGCCCAACCTCTATTTCACGTTCGCCCAGCCACACTGGTCGGACGCATGGCGCGGCTATTACTTCGGCGGGACGATGCTCCTGACGGGGCTGTTCTTCTTCTTCTTTCCGACCAACCTGTCTGAAATGCGCGCATTGCGACGCTTGGAGCTGCGCCGGGACCTCAAGGCGTTCGAGCGAGAACAGAACGGCGAGTGATCCGACCGAGATCGGAACGCTGCGCCGGACCTTGCGTTGCATCCTCTGGAAGCAGACAGCGAGGCCGCAATGACTGCGACCGATACGCCGGCCGCCGGAAAGACCGCCCGTCTCTACCGCATGGTGATGCCGGACCATGTGTGCCCCTACGGCCTGAAGTCGAAAGCGCTGCTGGAGCGCAAGGGGTATGCGGTCGACGATCATCACCTCTCAACGCGCGAAGAGACCGACGCCTTCAAAGCCGCGCATGATGTCGAGACCACGCCGCAGACTTTCATCGGGGGTGAGCGGGTCGGCGGGTATGACGCGCTTCGCGCCTTCTTCGGCCATCCCCTGAAGGGGACGGGGCAGACCAGCTACCAGCCTGTCATTGCGCTTTTCACCATGGCGGCGCTGATGGGAGGCGCGGTCAGCTGGCTGACCCTTGGCAGGCTGGACCCCGGGCTGTGGCTGACATCCGCCATCCCAGTCGCCATGTGCCTTCTGGCCGTGCAGAAGCTGCGCGATGTCGAGAGCTTCTCGACCATGTTTCTCAATTACGACCTGCTGGCGCGCCGCTGGGTGCCCTATGGCTATCTCTATCCTTTCGGCGAGGCGCTGGCGGGCGTGCTGATGCTGGCCGGGGTGCTGACCGTTATCGCCGCGCCGGTGGCGATCCTCATCGGCGGTATCGGAGCCGTATCGGTGTTCAAGGCCGTCTATATTGACCGGCGCGAGCTGAAATGTGCCTGCATGGGCGGCGGCAGCGACGTGCCGCTGGGTTTCGTCTCGCTGAGCGAAAACCTGATGATGCTGGGCATGGGGCTGTGGATGCTGGTCCGGCTCGCTGGTTAGGCGATCGGCAGGGCGCGGGTCTGCAGAGCCGGTGCGAGACCGCGATCGTTGCAGCGGTGCCAGCCGGCGATGGAAAAGCGCTCGCGCCGGGCCGGGATCACCTCGTGCGGGATGTCCTCGGACAGGAAGACGGCCAGCGTGCCGAATTCCGGGCGCACCTCGTCCAGCACCTGTTCGCTGTCGGGCGCATAGATACGCAACTGTCCGCCATCGGCCGCATCCCAGTCGCGATTGAGATAAAGCACCGTGGAGAGGACGCGGTTGCGGGCGCCGCGGAAACTGTCCAGATGGCGCTTGTAGAAGCCGCCGGGCTCATAGACCGCATAGTGCGCCTCGAAGGCGAACAGGCCCAGCATGAGGCGGTAATTCACCTCGCGGCGCAGCGCTTCGGCAAAGGCGAAATAGGCCGTCTGGGCCGTGCTGGAGCCGTCGAGCCATTTCGTCTTGTCGCGCCGGACCTGGCGGACAAGCTCGTGATCCTCGCCGCGGCCGATACCGGCGGCGGTCATTTCGGACTCCTGCCAGAGAATTTCGGCTTCCTGCGCCAGTGCGCCCAGCATGTCCGCATCGGCAAGGCGGCACACCGACCAGCCCTGTCCGGCGAGATCGTCGCACAGCGTGTCGGCGTTGAAGGCGGGCAGGCCGGTCAGGCCCAGGGCAGGAAGGCTCAATGCCGTGTCACCTGTCGAAGAAGATGCGCGCTGATAGGGCCGGGTGGCCGGGCGGTCAATCGAAATCGGAGCCGGCGGCGAGCCGTTCCAGAACGGCCATGGCGTCGCCGGCGCGGTCGGCGGGTACGAAGAGATGGTCGTGGAAATAGCCGGCCACGGGATTGCAGCTAATCCCGGCTCCGGCCAGCGCCTGCGCGATGGCCGCCATGAAGCCGACGGCTTCGAGGGCGGAATGGATGTGCAGGGTGATGCGGCGGCAGGGAAAGACGGTTTTCAGGCCGGCATCGGCGGCCGCAGCGGCGTCGAGAATGAGCGTGACACCCTCATCCTCGACATAGCGCATCAGGGGCGAGAGGCCGGCCGGTTCCGGCGTGCCGGGCGGCAGGGTCGCAAACGCCCACACACCCGGGTGCAGGCGGGCAGACATGCCTTTAAGCAGGGTTTCAAGATCGGTCTCGCCGTGCATCGCGGACTCCTGTGTTCAGCGCAGATCATGGTATGGCTGATACATCATCGCCATATAGGCGGTCGGAGGATGCCATGTCTGTTGAAGTCATCTCGTTGGCGGAAAAACACAGCCAGTTCAAGGATGCCTGGGCGCCGCGCCGGGTGGCGAAGCTGGACAATTACGAGATCAAGCTGGCGAAGGCCGAAGGGTCGTTCGACTGGCATGCACATCTGGAAGAGGACGAGTTTTTTCTCGTCACGCGCGGCATCCTGAAGATCGAGATCGAGAATGCCGATCCGGTCATTCTGGGACCGGGTGAGATGTGTGTGATCCCCAAGGGCGTGCGGCACCGGCCGGTCGCACAGACCGAGAAAGTCCACATGATGCTGATCGAGCGCGCCGGTGTGGTGAATACCGGCGACAATCCGGATAGCGACCTGACCCAGGTTATTACGGATCTCTAGCCGATCTGCCCGGCTCTGCCATTGATCGCAAGGTGAGCAGCCGTTATATCGCGACTCCCGGCCCGGAATTTATTTCGCATGCAAACAAATGAGGTCTCCGCATGAGCTCCAACGCATTCGACGTGATCGTGATCGGCGGCGGACCTGGTGGCTATGTCGCCGCGATCCGGGCTTCCCAGCTGGGCTTCAGGACGGCGGTTGTCGAGCGCGCGCATCTGGGCGGGATCTGTCTCAACTGGGGCTGTATCCCCACCAAGGCGCTGCTGCGGACCTCGGAAGTCTATCACCTCATGCAGCATGCCAAGGATTTCGGCCTGTCGGCCGAGAAGATCGGCTATGACGTCAAGGCGATCGTCAAGCGCTCGCGCGATGTTGCCGGGCGCCTCTCCGGCGGTGTTGGCATGCTGATGAAAAAGCACAAGATCCAGGTGATCGAAGGCGAAGCGAAACTGGCCAAGGGCGGCGAGGCTCCCAAGGTCGTCGTCGGCAAGGACAGCTATACCGCCAAGCACGTCATCCTGGCGACGGGCGCCCGGGCGCGCACTGTGCCGCAGGCCGGACTGGAGCCGGATGGCGACAAGATCTGGACCTATCGCGAGGCCATGGTGCCGGAGAGCATGCCGAAATCCGTCCTCGTCATCGGTTCCGGCGCGATCGGTATCGAGTTTGCCAGCTTCTACAACACGATGGGCGCCGATGTGACGGTCGTCGAGATGATGGATCGCGTGCTGCCCGTCGAGGACGAGGAGATCTCCGCCTTCGCCGCCAAGAGCTTCAAGAAGCAGGGCATGACGCTGATGACCGGCGCCCAGGTCGAAAAGCTCGACACCTCGGGCAAGATGGCGAAGGTCAGCGTGAAGACGTCGAAGGGCAAGACCGAGACGATCGAGGTCGAAAAGGTCATCCTGGCCATCGGCATTGTCGGCAATGTCGAGAATCTCGGCCTGGAAGAGCTCGGCGTGAAGATCGAGAAGGGCCATGTCGTGAATGACGGTTTCGGCCGTACCAATGTGAAGGGCCTCTATGCCATCGGCGATGTCGCCGGCCCGCCCTGGCTGGCCCACAAGGCTTCGCATGAGGGCGTGGTCTGCGTGGAGAAGATTGCCGGCCAGGACGTGCACGCCTTCGAGACCGGCAATATCCCGGGCTGCACCTATTGCCATCCGCAGATCGCCTCGGTCGGCCTGACCGAAGCGAAGGCGAAGGAGGCCGGGCACGAGGTGAAGGTCGGCCGCTTCCCCTTCGTGGGCAATGGCAAGGCGATCGCGCTGGGTGACGATCAGGGCCTGGTGAAGACCGTGTTCGACGCGAAGACCGGCGAGCTGCTGGGCGCCCATATGGTCGGCGCCGAGGTTACCGAGCTGATCCAGGGCTATGCCGTGGCGCGTCAGCTGGAGACCACCGAGGCCGAGCTGATGCACACGGTCTTCCCGCACCCGACCCTGTCGGAAATGATGCATGAAAGCGTGCTGGACGCGTATGGGCGGGCCCTGCACATCTGATCTGCATCCAAAACCCGCCTGCCGGGCATCATGAGATCGAAAACCGATTTCGTGAGGATGCCATGCTGAAGTCTTTCCTGTTCTGCGCCGCGGCTGCAACGGCTCTGTCGGCCTGTACCTATGATGTCCACGGCAGGGGGGAGGACCGCTCGGTCGATGCCGCCGGCCTCGTGGCCTCGCGCAATGTGGATGTGCCCGGCGATGCCGAATTCTCCGGCATGTTCGTCGGTGCCGATGGCCGCGTCGGCCGGGATCTGGAGCTGTCCGGCGCGACCGTGCGCTCGAACATGATCGTCGGCCGTGATCTGGAAGCGTCCGGCGGGCGGGTGCGGTTCACTGGCGAGGTGGGCGGCGATGCCGAATTCTCGGCCGGCACGGCCGATATCGATGCGCGCATTGCCGGCAATACCGAAATCGCCGCCGGCCGGGTCACGCTGGACGGTCATCTGCACGGATCGCTGGAGATGGATGGCGGGCACATGGTGTTGCGCGCCGATGTCGACGGACCGGTGACCGTGCGCGGTCATGGCCGCGACGATGGCGATGGCCGGGTCGAGATTTCCGGACGTCTGGGGCAGGGCGGCCTGATCTGCGCCGCGGAAGTCGAGCTGCGGGCCGGCGCCCGGCTGGGAGGCGGTTTCCTGGTGATCTCCCACACGCGTCCCGACGGCGAAGGCTTCGAGTGGGAAGCCCTCGGCCGCCGCGATTGCGAGGATCTCTGACCGGCTATTCTGCGGGTTCGGTGGCCGCCGGCTTCAGCTCGTCGGCCATCAACGCCTCCACCGTCTTCTGGACGGTGCCGTAATCGGTCTTGCCGGTGCCCAGCACCGGGATCGATTCGACGTGGATGATCTTGCGCGGGATCGCCAGCTCGGAAATGCCGTGATTGCGCGCGAAGGCCACCAGGTCGGCCCGGTCGGCCTTGTCATAATCGGTGATCAGGATGACCTGTTCGCCCTTGCGCTTGTCCGGAATGGCGGCGGCGGCGTGCATGCTGTCCGGCCAGAGCGAGGTGGCGCAGTTTTCCACCACGGCGAGGGAGACCATCTCCCCGCCCAGCTTGGCAAAGCGCTTCACCCGGCCGCGGATGCGGATGAAACCGTCCTCGTCGATCGAGACGATATCGCCGGTATCGTGCCAGCCGCCCTCGGGCGCCTCCAGCTGCAGCGGCGCGGAGGGGCGGATATAGCCCTTCATGATATTGGGACCGCGAATATGCAGCTGACCACCGTCATCGATCCCCTCGACCGGCACCAGGCGCGCCTCGCAGCCTGGCAGAAGCTGGCCGACCGTGCCCGGGCGGTTATTTTCCGGCTGGTTGACCGACAGGACAGGCGCCGCCTCGGTGAGGCCGTAGCCCTCGACGATCTCGACATTGAACCGCCGGCGCAGGGCCGAGCGTGTCTCGTCCTTCACCCGTTCCGCACCGCACACCGCAAAGCGCAGCGATGACAGATCGTCCGGATCGGCGGCGCGGGCATACTGGTTCATGAAGGTGTCGGTGGCGAACAGGATGGTCGCCTTCGTCTCGGCGATCCGCTTGACGATGGTCTTGGCCTGCAGCGGCGTGGGGTGGCAGATCGCCGGCACGCCGAGACCGAGCGGTACCAGCACGCCGCCGGTCAGTCCGAAACAGTGGAAGGTCGGCAGCGGATTGAACACCAGATCGGTCGGGTAGATCTTGATGTGGTCGCGCACCTGCTCGACATTCGCCAGCAGGTTGGCATGGCTGAGCACGACGCCCTTGGGATCGCCTTCCGTGCCCGAGGTGAAGAGATAGACGGCGGCGCTGTCCGGATCGGGATGGGCGCGCACCAGGGACGGCATCACCATGCCGACGGCCGCGGCGAGCTTGTCGCTAAGCGACAGGTTCTCGCGCACATCCTCCAGATAGATCAGCTCGTGATCCTTCTTCAGCTCGGCTTCCAGCTCCTGCAGCTCGCCCAGCTCGATGAAGCGGTGCGCAGTGACGATACGCTTGGCCTTGCAGGCCTTGCAGGCCGCCTTCAGCGCCCGTTCGCCTGCGGTGAAGTTGAGCATGGCCGGGATCCGGCCATAGGCCGAGATCGCGAAGAAGGAGATGATGGCGCCCGCGCCCGTGGGCAGGAGCACGCCGACAGCTTCGCCCTTTTCGGTCCCGGCCTTGAGGGCATGGCCCAGCGCGAAGGAGGCTTTCACCAGATCGTTATAGGTGAGCTCCCGGCCGTCGGCATCGACGGCGGCGAGTTTCTTGCCGCCATACCGGTTTCTGGATTCGATCAGCGACTTGAAGACCGGCTTGCGAATGCGCGCCGGATCGAGATGGGCGCCCTTGTAGACCTGTCCGGATACGCCCTGCGTACCGGTATCCGGGGTGAGCCCGGCGGCCGGAGTGTCTGCCATGTAATCCTCCCGTATACGCCCATACGTGCAGGCGCGGTGTATTGCCGCCGATTTTAGCGGGCCTTGAAGCGTAGGGAAGAGGGGGGCTGCGTGCGGCCCGGCTTTATGGCGTCGGCATCTCGTAATTCAAAAAATATTTATCGAAAAACGGAAAAAACCCCTTGATATCGTTTTTCGATAATGTATGGTCTGAATCAACGCTGGGGAGCGTAGACCCGGATTTCCAAAACGCCAGGTGGCAGGAGGTCCGGGACGTTATGGGAGAGTTGAATGACCAAGCTCTGGCTTGCTGCCACGGCCCTGACCACCGCACTGATGACGTCGGGCTGCGTTATTGTCGTCGCCGACGAAGGCGACGGCGCCAAGATGATGCGCCAGCACCGGTCCGCGGACGGCTATATCGTGCTCGACCGGGACGGCGATTACAGCCGCCTGAGCGGCGATCTGAACCTGCGCGGCCGTCTGGGCGGCGATCTCAGCCTGGTCTCCGGCGATGTCGATGCCGACGGTCTCGAAGTCGGCGGTGAAGTCTCCATCGCGGCGGGTGACGTGAACTTCACCGGCAAGGTCGATGGCGAAGTTTCCATTGCCGGCGGCGATGTGAGCTGGAACGGCGAAGCCGGTGACGAGCTCTCGATCGCGGCAGGCGATCTGACGGTGCACGGCCATATTGCCGGCCCGGCCAGCCTGGCGTCCGGTGACATGGAGGTCGATGCGACCTTCCAGCACGGCCTGTCGGCGCATGCCGGTTCGATGACGATCAATGGCGAGATCCATGGCCCGCTCGAACTTGTTGCAATCAACGAGATGCGCCGCAATCGCGACTATGACGATCAGGGCGATATCGAGATCGGTGCGCGCGTTCATGATGGCGGCCAGGTCTGCGGTATCCGCGTGACCATCGCGTCGACGGCCCGCATCGATGGCCGGTTCGAAGTCTTCGCCGAGCATGAGCCGGAGGTCGAGTCGGGCGCCCGTGTGGATGACCTTGTCTTTACCCCGCGCGACCGCCGCGACTGCGAAGACCTGATCGACAACTGAAACCGGTGGGGACCGGAATTCATTTTCAACAACCGACCTGACTGCCGGGGGGCGCAGGGAGAGAGTTATGAACATCAAGCACACAATCATGGCCCTGGGGCTGGCCATCACCGCAATGACGGGCGCCGCAGGCGCCCAGGTGATCGGCGGCGAAGTCGAGATCGACGGCAGCGGCAATGACGTCGTCTTCCTCGGCGGCGACATGACGGTCCGCGGCAATGTCCAGGGCGATATTTCCGCGATAGCCGGCGATGGCCGGATCGATGCCGACGTTACCGGTTCGATCCATTTCTTCGGTGGCGACGTTCTTATCCGCGGCTCGGTCGGTGGAGATATCGAGATCGCCGGTGGCGATGTCGAGGTCGACGCCAATGTCGCCGGCGATGTCAGCGCGGCCGGCGGCGATGTCCGTGTCGGCGGCAATATCGCCGGTGAACTCGCCGCGGCTGGCGGCAATGTCGAGATCGACGCCACGGTCGGCGGCGCCGTGCAACTGGCCGGCGGGTATGTCGGTGTGCAAAGCGACGCGGTCTTTGCTGACGGTCTGGAGATCGGCGGCGGCGAGATCGAGATCGCCGGTACGGTGCGCGGTTTCACCGATATCGAGGGCTCCGAGGTCACCCTGTCCGGCCTGATCGACGGCGATATCGAGATCCTGGCCGAGGAAGTCTATATCCTCGACTCGGCCCGGGTGACCGGCGAGATCACCGTGCGCGGTCCGTCCCAACCGGTTGTCGCTTCCGGCGCCCAGATCGGCACGGTCGATTATGAGTACGAACCGTTCAATTTCGGCGCCAAGCACTGGGACGATATAGACATCGATATCGACGGTCCCTGGGAAATCATCGGTGCGCCCTTCGCCTTCCTGGGGCTGGCCGTGCCGGGTGCGGCCCTTCTGCTGGGCGCACTGGCCGTGCTGATGACGCCGCGCGGCACCGCGCGGGTAGCGCGGACCTTCCGCCGCAAGCCGCTGGTCTCCGGATTCCTGGGCTTCATCAGCTTCGCCCTGTCGCCGGTCTTCCTGATCATCATGACCGTGCTGCTGGCGATCACCGTGATCGGTGTGCTGCTGATCCCGATCATGTGGCTGCTGTTCTGGCCCTTCCTGCTGCTGTGCCTGGCACTGGGCGCGCTGGCAGTCGGCGATCTGATCTTCAACCGCAAGCCGGAACAGCCCCTGGGCATGGGTATGCGTCTTCTGTCCCTGATGCTGGTGCTGGCGGTTTCTGCCGCGCTGGGTGCCGTTCCGGGACTGGGGGCTCTGGTCGGTCTTTTCCTGATGTTCATCGGCCTGGGCGCCTGGCTGATGTCGCTGGGCCGGGAGAACGGTCATGCGGCTCCGGCTGCGGCAATCAGTCCGGAAGATGACAAAACCGTAACCGCGGGGTGACGCGGTCCCGGGCAGACGCTACATGAGTCCCCGAAGAGAGCCCGTTTTAGGGGTATGGGGAACCTGGGATATGCGTAGCTTCAGTCTTATTGCCATGGCGACAGCGGCCGCGACGTTCAACGTTGCGGCCGCTCAGCCGATTCAGCAGACCACGAACAACTGGCGCGATGCCTTCCGCCAGCTCGAGGACGAGGATTGGCCCTCGCCGAACCGCGAACGCCGCGCCACCGGCGCGCCGGGGCCGGACTACTGGCAGCAGGACGTCGATTACGACATCGATATCCGTCTCGATGAGGACGAGAAGCATCTCTACGGCTCCGAGACGGTCACCTACACCAATAACGCGCCGGACCCGCTGGATTTCCTGTGGTTCCAGCTCGACCAGAACCGTTTCCGCCCCGACTCCATCGCCGTGATGACCGAGACAGTCGGCGATGGCGGCCGTTCGTCCGGCCGGGTCGGCGGTTCCAATCCGGAAGGGATTTCGGCCTCTGCCGTGCGCCGGCGCCAGCAGATCGCCGATGACGGCTATGGTCACAACATCACGGCCGTGACCGATGCCGACGGCAATCCGGTCGATTTTACCATCGTCGACACGCTGATGCGGATCGATCTCGACGACACGCTGGAGACCGGCGAGAGCGTGGTGCTGAACATCGAGTGGGATTATCGCCTGATCGAGACCGGCGTGATCGGCGGCCGCGCCGGCTGGGAATGCTTCGAGGAAACCGAGGATACCGGCGGCGACTGCATCTACCAGATCGCGCAATGGTTCCCGCGTGCGGCGGCCTTCTCGGACTATGAAGGCTGGCACAACAAGGCTTTCCTGGGCCGCGGCGAGTTCACCCTGGAATTCGGCGATTACGACGTGTCCATCACCGTGCCGCAGGACTTCATCGTCTCCGCGACCGGTGTGCTGCAGAACCCCGAAGAGGTGCTCAACCAGGCCCAGCGTGATCGTCTGGAAGAGGCCCGGACCTCCGAAGAGCCGGTCTTCATCGTGACGCCGTCCGAAGCCCGCGCCAATGAGCGCCGGGGCACGCGGTCCGAAGCCACCTGGGAATTCCGCGCCGAGAATGTCCGCGATTTCGCCTGGGCCGGTTCGCGCAAATTCATCTGGGATGCGGTGGGGGTCGAACAGGACGGTGAGGGCGTGGCGCCCGAGCTGGTCATGGCGATGTCCTTCTACCCCAATGAGAGCGAGCCGCTGTGGTCGGCCTTCTCGACCCGCGCCGTCGAGCACACGCTGGACGTCTACTCCTCCTTCTCCTTCCCCTATCCCTATCCGGTGGCGCAATCGATCGCCGGCCCGCAGGGCGGGATGGAGTATCCGATGATCACCTTCAATGGCGGCACCTATGGCCGCCCGGTGGTCGATGATGACGGCAATCTGACCTATTCGCGCAGCGCCAAGCGCGGACTGATCGGCGTGATCATCCACGAGATCGGCCACATCTATTTCCCGATGACGGTCAATTCCGACGAGCGTCAGTGGACCTGGATGGATGAGGGCATCAACACCTTCCTGCAATTCCAGGCCGAGCGTCAGTGGGAAGAGGACTTCCCGTCCCGCCGCGGCGATCCGGACCTGATCGCGGACTACATGGTGTCGACCAACCAGATGCCGATCATGACCCAGTCGGACTCGGTGCTGCAGTTCGGCAGCAATGCCTATGGCAAGCCGGCGACGGCGCTGGTGGTGCTGCGTGAGACGATTCTGGGCCGCGAACTGTTCGACGAGGCCTTCCGCACCTATGCCAACCGCTGGCGTTTCCGCCGGCCGACCCCGTATGACTTCTTCCGCACGATGGAAGAGGTCTCCGGTGTCGATCTCGATTGGTTCTGGCGTGGCTGGTTCTACTCGACCGACCATGTCGACATCTCGCTCGACCGGGTGATCGAGGGCACCTTCAACACGGAAAATCCGGAGATCGAGAATGCCCGCGAGCGCGCCGAGGATGATGCCGCTCCGGAGAGCCTCACCCAGGCCGGCAATCGCGAAGCGGGCATCGCCTACTACGAAGCGCGCAATCCGGAAGTGGTCGACTTCTACTCGCGCAATGACGCCCACACGGTCACCAATCGCGAACGTGAGGCCTATGACAGCTTCCGCGAGGAGCTGGAGGACTGGGAAGCCACGATCGTCGACAGTGACGAGCGCATCTACTATCTCGACTTCACCAACCAGGGCGGTGTGGTGATGCCGATCATCCTCGAATTCACCTTCGCGGATGGCGGCAGCGAGATCGTGCGGATCCCGGCTGAGGTCTGGCGCTATAATCCGGAGAATGTCACCTGGACCTACATGACCGATCGTGAGGTCGTGTCGGTGGAACTCGATCCGCTGCACGAAACCGCCGATGCGGACCGGTCCGACAATTTCTTCCCGCCGCGTATCGAGCCGACCCGGCTGGAAGTCTATCGTTCGTCCTCGGACAACGACACGATGATGGACGACATGGATCAGCGCGTGACGCGCGACTCGATCCGTACGCGTCCGCAATAGGAAGGACCTGCGCGAATGCTGCGGCTTCGCACACTTCTGACGAGCCTGGCCGGTGTTCTGCTTGTTGCAGCACCGGCCAGCGCCCATCGCGTCCATGCCGGTGTCACCGAGATTGCCGTCAATCCGCGCACCGGGGAGATGGAGATCGTGCACCGGCTCTTCGCCCATGACCTCCTGACCGCGCTCGATCGCGGCGAACAGGATGCGGCGCAATTCCTCGAGACCGAAGCCGGGCTGGAAACGGTCGGCGCCTATGCCGGCGAGCGTTTCCGGATGGCGGACGGTGAGGGCGCCCTGTTCGAGCTGAACTATGTCGGCGCCGAGGTCGATGGCGAGTTTGCCTGGATCTATTTCATCGCGCCGCAGCCGTCGGAAACCGGAAGCTTCATCGTTGACAATGACCTCCTGGCCGAAGCCTTCGACGACCAGGTGATGATGACCAATCTGCGCTTCCAGTCCCATGTCCGCACGGCGATGCAGGGGCCCGGGCGTCGCGCGCCGGTGCGTGTCCGCTTCGAGCGCTAGGCTTGTCCGGCGGAAGCGGCCATCTCCACCCGGTTTCGCCCGTTTGATTTGGCGCTGTAGAGCGCCGTGTCGGCGGCGCGGAACAGTTTTTCCACATCGGCCGCATCGCGGCAGACCGCGCGGGCGCAGCCTGCCGAGACCGTGACCGGGATGTGCACGCCTTCAACCCGCGCCGGCGCGGCCTCCACGGCGGAACGCAAGCGGCCCGCCAGGGGCTCCAGGGCCTCGCTGTCGCGTTCATCGACGATAATCGCGAATTCCTCGCCGCCGATCCGGGCGAGTACATCGCGCCGCCGCGAGACCGAGCGGGCGATTGTGGCAAGATGCTGCAGAACCCGGTCGCCGACATCATGGCCATGCGTGTCATTGACCTGCTTGAACCGGTCGATATCGAACAGGATCATTGCGATCTGGCGGTCCGGCGCGGTTGCCGTTGCCAGACGGCGGACGATTTCCCGGTCGAAGGCCCGCCGATTGGCCAGGCCCGTCAGCGGGTCGGTCAGCGCCATCTCGCTAAGCCGGGCCTGGGAATAGCCGGCGCTCAGCAGCAGATAGCCGAAGATCGTCGTCGTTTCGAAGGCGATCAGCGTCATCACGGCGACGGGCAGGAGCGGGTTGTCACCGTCATAGACATTCTGGACCGCCCCGCCATTGGCCAGCTGCAGGGCGAACAGGGCGGCCGAGACCAGGATCGTGGCAACCATGGCGGCGCCGAGCACCACGGCGCCGGCCGGTCCGTCGCGCCGTGCGATCGCCCACAGCCGGGTGAGGCTGAGCATGTTGGTCGCGATCAGGATGCTCGCGAGCGTCAGGACACGGCCGATGACATTCGTGTCGACCAGGCAGAACCAGCCATAGCCCAGGGCCATGATACCGGCGAGGCCGGCATAGACGTACGGCCGGAAGGGGCGTTCGGCAAAGGAGGCGGTTCCGAACAGCATCAGGATATGGCCGGAACTGACCATCATGTTCATGAAGAAGAGAAAGGCCGGGTCGGTGTCCGGGCCGATATTGAAGGCGGCCGACAGGAAAAGGCCGACGGTCTGGACGCTCAGCCCGATACACCAGAACTTCGCACCCTCGCTGGTGCGGTGGATGCGCCAGTTCACGAAGTGCAGCAGGATCCCGATCGTCAGGATGAGCGCAAGGGCGCTGACAAGCGATCGGGTGTCGAGCATGTCCTGTCCTCGTCGCGGCGTTAACGGTGTGGCCGCAGTCTTTGCAGTGCGGTGCGGCGGGGGCAAGGCCCGAGCGCTGCAATCTCAGGATTTTGTTCAGATTTTATGCGCGTCAGCGGGGCAAAGACAGGCAAAGCTGTTGGCCAGTTTGCCCTCGGTGGCCGTGTAGTCGAAGGTGATTTCGGTTCCGGCCGGCAGGTCGCGGCGCGCGACAAGCACCGGCCGCCCGTCCGGCCGGTAGACGATCTCGCAGCTCGGCTCGCAGGCATGGTTCACGAAATGACCATAGCCGGTCGGCTCGACATGGCGGCCGTCGGAGGTGCGGAAGGAGTAAGGGGTCTGCACAGCACTGAACGGGCCGCGGATCGGCAGGACTTCGGCGCCCTGGGTCAATGGTGCGACCGCGACAGTGCCCCAGCCATGCGTAGGGCTGGGGTCCAGCCGGACGGCGGGCGCCTCTTCCAGGACATAGGCCGTGCGTGTGCGGACATCCCCCGGCTGCTGCATGTCCAGCGTGCCGATATAGCCGGCATCGATGTCCGGTGTTTCCGCGCGGACGCGCAGCGCCTCGGCGGGCCGGCGGTCGCGGCGGTCGAGATCGAGTTCCAGTTCCGCGCCGTTGACACGGCCGGTGACAGCGATCGGGACGGCGTCGGAACGGCCCGGTGTCAGGCGCAGGATCTCGCCGTCCCACCGGTCGCCATGGGCAAGCAGGTGAAAGCGGTCGAAACGCCGCTTGCCACCGGCATCGACGAAGAAGCCGAGCATGTGGCGTTCGCGGCTGGCAGCGGCATCCTGCACGGCGATCTCCCGGTTATGCGGCAGTACGCGGTCGAGGCTAGCCAGGATACGCTGCAGCGCAAGAAAAACCCAGGGTTTGCGTAAACGCGCGCTCACCCCGGGCGGGAATGCAGGCCGTGTCAGGCCTCGGTCTTTTGCGGCGCGTCGCTGCGCACGAGCACATTGCGGCCCGGGGCCGGACAGATCGGTTTCAGCTTGCCGTCGCCTGGCGTTCTGGCGGGCACGTCATCGCCGGAGCGTTCATAGAGCCAGTCGCGCCAGTCCGCCCACCACGAGCCGGGATGCTCCTTGGCGCCCTTGATCCAGGCCTCGACGGTCTTGGGCAGTTTGTCATTGGTCCAGTGCTGGTATTTGCCGGCGGCGGGATGATTGATCACGCCGGCGATATGCCCCGATCCTGCCAGCATGAAACGGACCGGTCCGCCGAAGCGCTTGGCACCGCGATAGACGGACGGGTAGGGCGCGATATGGTCCTCGCGCGAGGCCTGCATGTAGACCGGTGTCTTCACCGCGCCGAGATCGAGCGTGTGACCGTCAAGCTCCAGCTCGCCGCGCGACAGGCGGTTATTGCGGTAGAGATTGTCCAGATACCACAGGTGCAGCGCCTTGGGCATGCGGGTCTGGTCGGAATTCCAGAACAGCAGATCGAAAGCCTGCGGCTGGCGGCCGAGCAGGTAGTTGTTGACCACGAAGGACCAGATCAGATCGTTCGAGCGCAAGAGGTTGAAAGTGTCGGCCATGGAGCGCCCGTCCAGCACGCCGCCCTGGGCGTCCATGATGCGCTCGATCTCCTTGAGCCAGTACTCGTCGATGAACAGGAGGAGGTCGCCGGCCTGCTCGAAATCCGTCTGGGCGGCGAAAAAGGTCGCCGACGCGATCCGGTCGGCCTGGCCTTCTGCTTCCAGCCAGGCGAGGGCGCTGGCCAGCAGGGTGCCGCCGACGCAATAGCCCACGGCATTCACCGATGTTTCGCCCGTGGCCGCCTCGATGGCGTGAAGCGCCGCAAACAGGCCTTCATGCATGTAGTCGGAGAAGGTCTTGTCCTTGAGTTCCGGACCCGGATTGACCCAGGAAATCAGGAAGACCGTGAAACCCTGCTCGGTGAGCCAGCGGATCATCGAGTTCTTTTCCCGCAGATCCATGATGTAGAACTTGTTGATCCAGGGCGGCGCGATCAGCAGCGGCCGCTGCTTCACCGTCTCCGTCGCCGGGGCGTACTGGATCAGCTCCATCACATCATTCTGGAAGATCACCTGACCGGGCGCCGTGGCGAGGTCCTTGCCGACCTGGAAGCCTGCGGTATCGGTCTGGCGCAGGGCCAGCCGTCCATGGCCGGATTCCAGATCATTCATCAGGTTCTGCAGGCCGCGCGTCAGGTTCTCGCCGCGCGAGATCATGGTCTCGCGGATCACATCCGGATTGGTCAGGGCGAAATTGGTCGGTGACAGGGCGTCGGTCATCTGCCGCGTCAGGAATTCCACCTTGCGCCGGGTGCGCTCATCGACACCGTCGACATTACGGACCAGCCCCATCAGGAAATGCTGGTTGAGCAGATAGGACTGCTTGATGGCATTGAATACCGGATTGGTGGACCAGTCCTCGCTCTTCCAGCGCTTGTCGCCCTTTTCCGGCTCGATGACCGGCGCGCTGCCGGCATCGTCTTCGCCAGCCATGAAGTGCCTGGTCGTGTTCGACCACAGATCGAGATAGCCCTTCATCAGATCGGCCTGGGCCTGCATCATCAGCTCGGGCTGGTGCACGATGTGATTCCACACCTCGCCGAATTCGGGCGCAGCGTTGAACGGATCGGCCTTGGGCAGCACGGCTTCGCCTTCCAGCGCCTTCTGCATCGCTTCGGACATGAGCTTCTGCGACTTCAGCGAAGCCTGAATGAGATTGCGCGACACCTCGTCGAGCGCCTCCCATTCCGCTGCGGTCATGCCGGCCCAGGGGTTGGAGTCGCGGTCTTGCGCGTCGTTTTCCGTCTTGCCCGGCATTGATTGTCCTTGTCTTCGGCAGGTGACTCTGACACCGATCAGCGTATAGAAAGCGCGTCGCGCGTCCAGCGCGAGGAGTTGTCATGCATCGCTTTGTTACGACCGCAGGGCTTGCCGCCCTTCTGGGAGGCTGCGCAGCGGTCGATATGCCGGCTGTGGAAGCCACGCATCCCGACTGGGTCGAGGAGCGCCTGGAAGCCGGTGTGGAAGATCGTGCTGCACCGCGCACTGTGCCTGATCGCACGCTTCCGCGCGGAGAAGGTGCGGAAATGGACGCCCAGACCCGCCGGCTGCTGGAGCGCCGTGATGCGCTGAATGCCGAGGCGGAAGACCGCGAAGGGCAGGACACGCCGTCCAGCGCATCCGATTTTGTCAATGAGGGGCAGGCGCGCACGACGCCGCCGCAAACCCCGCAGCGTTAGATCAAGACCGCCCCGGTCCGTGCCGGGCGATGACCGGAGACTTTGTAAATGAGCGATACCCGTGCCCTGACCAATCTGGCACTGCAGGCCGTGCGTGCAGCCGAATCCGCGGCCGTTGCGGCCTCTGACTGGATCGGCCGCGGCGAGAAAGAATCCGCTGACCAGGCCGCCGTCGACGCCCTGCGCAATGGTCTCAATGCCATGCCGATGAAGGGCCGGATCGTGATCGGCGAGGGCGAGCGCGACGAAGCGCCCATGCTCTATATCGGCGAAGAGGTCGGGACCGGCGAGGGGCCGGAGATCGACATCGCACTCGACCCGCTCGAAGGCACCTCGCTGACGGCCAAGGGCCAGGCCAATGCGCTGGCTGTGGTCTCCTTTGCGCTGCGCGGCGGCCTGCTGCACGCGCCGGACACCTATATGGACAAGATCGCTGTCGGTCCGGGCCTGCCCTCCGGCGTTATCGACCTGGACGCCAGTGCGGCCGAGAATGTGAAGAACCTGGCCAAGGCCAAGGGTGTCGCCCCGTCCGACATCACGGTCTGCGTCCTGGAACGCGAACGTCACCAGCACATTATCGACGGCGTGAAGTCGGTCGGCGGCCGTGTCCGTCTGATCCCGGACGGCGATGTGGCCGGCGCGATGGGCGCTGCCGGTCTCGGCGTCGGTGTCGATATGTACATCGGTCAGGGCGGGGCGCCCGAAGGCGTGCTGGCGGCCTCGGCCCTGCGGTGCATCGGCGGCCAGATGCAGGCCCGCCTGTTCTTCCGCAATGATGACGAGCGCGCCCGGGCAGCGCGCGTTGGCGTGACCGACCTCGACCGCAAGTATGATGTCGCCGAGCTGGCGGCGAGCCATTGCCTCTTCGTCGCCACCGGCGTCACTGATGGCGACCTGGTCGACGGTGTCCGCAAGTCCGCCGGTCAGGTTCACACGCACACACTCCTGCTCGACTCGGCCGACCATTCCGTACGCCGCATCCGGTCGGCACGGCCGCTGGGCTAGCACGGACACAGGATGGTCACGGACGCCACGACACGGCACACTGACGCGCTTCTGGGCGTTGAGAACTCGCTGAGCGGGCGCAAATGGCGCTTGCGCGAGGCCGACGAGACGGCCGTGACCACGATTGCCCGCCAGCACGGCCTGCCCGACGCCCTGGCCCGGGTCATTGCTGCGCGCGGCGTGCCGCCGGAAGCGGCCGGACAGTATCTCTCGCCGCGTCTGCGCGATGTGTTTCCCGACCCTTCCGCACTCGCCGACATGGACAAGGCCGCGGGGCTGATCTGGGATGCCGTCGCGGCGGGGCGGCGCATCGCGGTCTTTGCCGACTATGATGTCGACGGTGCGACGTCCGCCGCCCAGCTGGTGCGCTGGCTGCGCCATGTGGGCCAGGATGCCGATATCTACATTCCCGACCGGATCGAGGAAGGCTACGGACCGTCTGCCAAGGCCTTCGAGACCCTGCGCGAGCGCGGCGCCGAACTGGTGGTGACGCTGGATTGCGGGGCCGCGGCGCATGAGGCCCTGCGGCATGGTGCGGGGATCGGGCTCGATATTGTCGTGATCGACCATCACCTGATGGATGACGATTTCCCGCCGGCCGCGGCGCTGGTCAATCCGAACCGGCCGGACGACACCTCCGGGTGTGGCCATCTGGCGGCGGCCGGGGTCACCTTTGTCCTGCTGGCGGCGCTTAATCGCGAGGGACGCCGGCGCGGTGCCTTCGGGGAGGCCGGCGAGCCGGACATCATGCAATGGATGGATCTCGCTGCCCTGGGCACGATCTGCGATGTCGTGGCCCTGGAGGGGCTCAACCGCGCGCTGGTGGCGCAGGGGCTGCGCGTGATGAGCCAGTGGCAGCAGCCGGGTATCAAGGCCCTGGCCGATGCGGCCGGTATCGACGGTGAGGCCAGCGTCTATCATGCAGGCTTCCTGATCGGGCCGCGAATCAATGCCGGCGGCCGGGTCGGCCGTTCCGACCTGGGCGCTCATCTGCTGACCACCGACGATCCGGCGAAGGCCGCACGGATCGCTGCCGAGCTCGACGCGCTCAATGCCGAACGCCGCACGATCGAGACGGCAGTGCAGGAGGAGGCCCTGGCCCAGCTGGAGCGACAGGGCGCGGACAGGGCGATTCTGGTGGCGTCGGGTGAGGGCTGGCACCCTGGTGTCATCGGCGTTGTTGCCGGCCGCCTGAAGGACCGGTTTTCCAAACCCGTCATCGTCATCGGTATCGATCGCCAGGGCGAGGTCGCCATCGGCAAGGGATCCGGGCGCTCGGTGCCGGGCGTCAATCTCGGCGGCGCCATCGCCGCGGCGCGCCATGAGGGGCTGCTGCTGGCCGGGGGCGGCCATGCCATGGCTGGTGGCCTCACAGTGGAAGCCGACCGGATCAATGCGCTGGTCGCCTATCTGGACGAACGTCTCGCGCCGGAGCTGGCAGAGGCCGGCGATGCCATGGCGCTCAAAGCCGATGGTGTGCTGGCGGCCTCCGGCGTGACGGTGGAACTGGCGGAGCTGCTTGAGCGCGCCGGCCCCTTCGGTCAGGGCAATCCCGAACCGCGCTTTGCGCTGTCCCGGGTACGGGTCAGTTTTGCCAAGCGGGTGGGCACCGATCATGTGCGCTTTTCGCTGCAGGATCTCAGCGGTTCCAGTGTGCAGGGGATCAGTTTCCGCACGGCCGACACCCCGCTGGGTGAGGCACTGCTGAGCGCGGGCGAGGGGCTCTGGCATGCAGTCGGCCGGGTGAAGTGCGATGCCTGGCAGGGCCGCAAGCGGGTGCAGCTGCAACTGGACGACCTGGCAACTGCGCAAGACTGACGTTTTTGCGAAATTCCCGCTTGCAAGCGGTCTCAGGCTTTTCTATACGACGGCCCTCATCGCCGCGGGCCCTTCGTCTATCGGTTAGGACGCCAGGTTTTCAACCTGGAAAGAGGGGTTCGATTCCCCTAGGGCCTGCCACGCGATCTCCTCCTTCTCATGTGCAGACGTGGTAGGATCGCTGGGTATGCCGGCGAGGGTGGGGCAGGTTTGTCCCCTGATCACGGATGCGATGTCGGGAGCGTGAGGCAATGGCCCATCTTTCCACCAAGACCTATGGCAATGAGCGCGGCCTGTCCTGTTGCTCGCGGCAATGGGCGGCGGACAGCGATTGCAGCCTCCTGCACGGCTACTCCTTCGGCTTCCGCTTCGTGTTTGCCGCCGAACAGCTCGACAAGCGCGGCTGGGTGCTCGACTTCGGCAAGGGCGGTTTCGGCAAGATCCGCGACTGGCTGCACGAGATGTTCGATCACTCGCTTCTTGTCGCAGAAGACGACCCGGAGCGGCCGGCGCTGGAAGCGCTGGGCGAGCGCGGCATTGCCCGCGTCCGGGTGGTGCCGGGGACGAGCTGCGAGCGGATGGCCGAGATGACCTTCCACAAGGCGGACGAGATCGTCCGGGAGGCCACGGGCGGGCGCTGCTGGGTGGAATCGGTGGAATGTTCCGAACACGGTTCGAACAGCGCCATCTATCGCTCTACGCGCGCCGTCGCGCGTCTCGCCGAAAGCGACCGGCTGCACGAAGAACTCGGCTGAGACGCCGGGAAAGTTTCGAGTTTTCCACGATTTTCTGCCACCGCCGATCGCCGGATCGGCGGTTTTTACGCGTGGCGCGAATTCCCGAACCGGATTCGCGCGAAGAAACTCGCCTCTCAGGAGAAAAATGAACCTTACGAGAAAGACAGGAAATCCGCATCAGGTTGTGATTGAAAATCAGTTCAACCCCAACATATTGCGTTAATTTCGTTGAGAACCGCTCGCAGCGACTAGATGTCGAAGTCGCAAAACGCAACCAATCGGCCGATTCGTCTTCTCTTCGGTCATGAATTTGTGTACAAATCTTCACTCGAGGGTTGTTTAAGCGAGCGATATCATGGTTCTGGCTCACGATGTTTTTGAAGACACCGAAGTGCTTCAACTGGAGGGCCGCGTTAAGTGGTACGATCCCGCGCGCGGGTACGGGTTCATTGACGCGGTTGACGGCGAGGGCGACATCCTGCTCCACGCCAGCTGTCTGCGCCGTTTCGGGCAGGGTCCGGCCCTACCGAACGCCAAAGTGGTCTGCAAGGCCGTCCGCGGCGACAAGGGGCGGCAGGCCATAGAACTGGTCGAGATGAGCGGCGGCGACACGCAGGCCGAGGTGCGGCCGCGGCGTTTCCATCCCTATGCCGTATCCAGCGCGCCTTTCTGCCAGGCCGTGGTGAAATGGTTCGATCCGTTGCGCGGCTATGGCTTCGTCAATTGCGCGGAAGTGGAGGGCGATGTCTTCCTGCATGCCGCCACCCTGCGCCGCGCCGGTCTGGAAGACGTGGCGCCGGGCGATACGCTGGAAGTGCGCTGCATCGAGGGCCCCAAGGGCGCTCTGGCCGCGGAAATCCGGCCTGCCCAGGGCGCTTGATCCGGGCAGACCCGCTCCGGCTGTTGATGACGGGCTCGCGGCGTCTGTCCGGCGTTGCGCAACGCGCAGACGCCCGCTAGCTTCCGGCACATGCGCAGCTTGATCCTTTCCCTTCTGGTCGGCGTCTCAGCGCCGGCCTGGGCGCAGGACGCCGAACCGGCGGCCGCAACGCCCGACGCCACCGTTTCCGACCCCACCGCGGAAGTGTCCGCCATCACGTTTGGCGGGCCCGAGCCGGTCGTCATCGACAGCGCCGATGGCCGGCATGTCTTCACGGCCGAGCTGGCGACCACGCCGGAACAGCTGGAACGCGGCCTGATGTGGCGCGAGACGCTGGATCCCGATGCCGGCATGCTGTTCCACTATTCTCCGCCCCGCCGCACGGCGATGTGGATGGAAAACACGCTGATCGATCTCGACCTCGTCTTCATCGCGCCGGACGGCGAAATCGTGAAGATTGTCGGTCATGCCCAGGCCGGCTCGCGCCGCAGCCTGGCATCGGATGCCGTGGTTTCCGGCGTTCTGGAACTGGCTGCGGGCCGCACATTCGAACTCGGTATCCGCCCCGGCGATACGGTCCGTCACGCCTTTTTCGGCAATGTGGACGAGGGTGCGGACGATGCGGCGCCGGCCCCGGAAGAAACCGCTGAAGAAACGGCTGAAGACATGGATGCCGGGACTGCCGGCGAGCCGGATACGGATACGCCTGCACAGGATACGCCCGAAGACGCGCAGTAGGCTTGCCTAAAGGCGAGGGCGCTTACATAAGGGCAATATTCGGGGTGTGGCGCAGCCTGGTAGCGCATCTGGTTTGGGACCAGAGGGTCGCAGGTTCGAATCCTGCCGCCCCGACCATTGACCGGTTTTCGCCGGTCCATGCGGTTGAAATGGGAGACGCGCATGTTCGCGAGGATCTATCGTCCGGCCCGCAATGCGATGCAGTCGGGCCGCGGCAAGACGAAGAAGTGGGTGCTCGAGTTTTCGCCGGAGATGGCGAAAAGGCCGGATCCGCTGATGGGCTGGACGTCCAGCTCGGACATGCGCAGCCAGATCCGCCTGAAGTTCGACAGCCAGGAAGACGCCGTGGCCTACGCCAAGCGCCAGGGCATCCCTTTCCAGGTCGTCGAGCCGCACGAACCCAAGCGGTACGAGAAGTCCTACGCCGACAATTTCTCCGCCGATCGCAAACAGCCCTGGTCGCACTAGACCGGACCTGTCTGGCCTCCGTAGCTCAACCGGATAGAGCGCCCGCCTTCTAAGCGGATGGTTGCAGGTTCGAGTCCTGCCGGGGGCGCCACTTTTTCCTCTGTTCCCGCTCCGCTCGACCCGAGCCTGTCGCCGCTTGCGGTGCCGGGGTCGATGCTCACATGGAACGCGCTCAGGGCTGCGGGGTTTGAGGCCGGCCCATCAGCCGGCGCCATCTCTCCTTTGTCCCCGCTCCGCACGACCCGAGTCTGTCGCCGCTTGCGGTGCCGGGGTCGATGCTCATATGGAACGCGCTCAAGGCTGTTTTATACGTCCGTGTTCGAGGGCGATGGTCCGGTCGGCCCGCCCGGCAATGACATGATCGTGTGTAACCAGCACGACCGTGGCGCCGCGCTCCCGGATGGCGTCGATATGGCCCATGACGATGCCAGCGGACTCCGGGTCCAGGTTTCCCGTCGGTTCGTCGCATATCAAAAGGCGTGGTTCGCGAACCATGGCGCGAGCGATCGCGGCACGTTGCTGCTGGCCGCCGGACAGTTGAGCGGGCAAGTGATCCGCCCTGTGCTCAATGCCAAGCGCATTGAGCGCTTCCATTGCCCGCTCCCGGCGAAGACGTCTCGAACGCTCAATCCCGTCGAGGCCGGCCATGACGTTTTCTACGACAGTTTCGTCGCTCATGAGATGAAATGACTGAAACACGAACCCGACATGATGGCGCCGCAAATCTGCAAGCCGTCCGGACCCAGCCCGGGTGACGTCTTCGCCAAAGAAAGCCACCTGTCCCTCGCTCGGCTTTTCCAGCAACCCCATGATGGCAATGAGTGTGGACTTGCCAGATCCCGAGGGCCCCACAATCGACAGGAACTCGCCCCGGGGAATACTCATGGTGACCTGGTCAAGCGCCGTGGTTTCTACTTTTCGGGTCCGGAAGCGCTTTGTGACCGCGATCAGTGTGAGTGCGTCACTCATTGCTTTGCGCACCCCGGATACGCACGGAGCGAAAACCATCGATCGGGCGCGGCGCGCTTACAAGGATCGTTTCGTTTCCGGACAAGCCGTCGAGCACTTCGACCCGGGCGCCCGCGCGCTGGCCCAGCCGGACGGGTCTGGGTGTCGCGGTTCCGTTCGGCTCGTCGTACACCCAGATCATATCGGGTCCGACAAGCTCGCCGAACGGCACGCTGACGGCGGTCCGGGGCTCGTCCGTCTGGATGGCGATCTGCACCATCTGACCGGCGCGGAGATCGTCGGGGACCTCTGACAGGAATGACAGCCGGACCTCCACGGCCCCGTCGCGGGCCTGGGGGTCGATGGCTTCAATACTCAAATCGCCCGAGTGGGGCGTGCGCAGCCTGGCCTCCAGCCCAACAAACAGGTCTTGGGCCGCGCTTTCCATGACCTGGGCCGATATCCTGTCCGGGCGGCCGCGGGTGACGGTGAACAGAACCTCACCCGACGAGACGGGCTCGCCCACACTCAGGGTCAGCCCGGATATCTGGCCGTCGGCGGGCGCGCGTATGGTCAGCCCGTCCAGCCGATCAGCGATGCTCTGCGACAGCCGTTCAAGGCGCGCCTGCGCCGCATTCAGGCGTTCGGAACGCCGGTTTGCGTCCTGCCGGGTGTTTTCCAGGACCTCGTCGGCGTTGATTTCTTCTTCCGTGAAGAAGGCCACTTCGTCTCTCAGGCGCTCCATGCGGGCGGGGGAGGCGAAGCCGCGTTGTTCGAGGACAAGATTCCGTTCCAGCTCCATGACGGCTTGGCGTTTGCGGAATGCGATGTCCCGTAACTGCGACCTGGCGTCGTTTACCCGGCGATCGAGATCGGCGATTTGCGCCTCGATGGCGAGCGCCTCCCGGCCCAGCCGGACCAGATTGTCAGCAACTTCGCGTTCCAGAGCAGAATTGCGGAGCATCAGGACGACTTCCCCGGCCGCCACCTGATCGCCATTGCGGAAATGGATTTGCAAAACCGACCCGTCTTCCGGCGATGGCGCGGCCGTAGTGGCCATGTCCACAACGACGCCCGGCACCGTGACTTCCGGCGCAAAGAGTCCGCTTTGGGCATCGCCCAAAACAACGCGATCGACATCGAGCGTCGGGACGAACACGCCTGCTCGCCAGATCAGGAATATGACCATGATGAGCAGGGCGGCGACGGCACCGCCTGTCGCGAGGACCCAAGGAAATGCGCGTGTTCGCCGATCTGTGGGCAAGGAACGGGTCGGGGTCATCACGAAATTGGACAAGCTTGCCAGTCGTCATTTATTCAAGACAACCAAAAGTAATGCGTCGGCTGGAAATCGCAAGGCACAAATACTTGGGAAAAGGTGATGCGGTCTCGTTGTTCGAGCCGCATCACAAGAAAGGAACGCAAATGGGTTTACTCGATGGTTTGGTTTTGCTCTTCCCAGCACACCACGCCATAAATGCAGTGCTGAACCCCGCCGGTGGTGCTGCATACCTGCGTCTGCCGACATACGACACCGGCATAGGCTGATGCTGTACCAAAAGACAGCAAGCTTGCGGTGATCAACGCTAAGGTTGCATATTTTCGTTTGATCATTACGATTTCCTTCAGTTGGCCAACTTATTCGCTGGCGCGGTTTAAGGTGGCATCCCGACGTAATGCACCTAACACGAGAACAACCTGAGGTCAAAAAATGGATGCCGCTTGGAAAGTTGCTCTTCCCCTGCTTCTTGGCATTGCCATAGCTGCGTGCTCGAACCCGCCGGACGATGAGCCGGAGGCCGCGGAAGAGATCGAAGCTCAAATGGAACATATATTTGGTGTTCTTGACAAAAACGGGGATGGGGCCGTTCTGAGAGATGAACTGGCTGGAATACCCATGTCCTTCAGTAATGCCAACACGGGCGAGGCTTTGACCGGCGAAGCGGCAGCCGACGCCTGGTTTGCGATGTTCGATGTGAATGCTGACTCCGAAGTCACCTTGCCTGAGTATGTTGCGAAGGGGTTGGAGCTTGAGGCGCAGAGTCGGGAAGGAGGATGACGGTCGCTGGCGCTTCACGCCGGTCGTCCCGCGTGCTCGCTGATGCCAATATCTTGACCAATGCCGTTCCGTCTACAATCCGCCATGCTCGCGATGGCAGGTCTATTCACCCTGCTTGGCGGGTTGAGTGTCTCGGCTGTCCTGCTTTCAAGTGCCTGGACGGATTTGACCGGTGATAGGGGCTATCCGGCAGCGCTCAGGACGTACCGCCTGACTGCGGGCTTCGCTCCGGAGTTTGCGGGTTCGACGACGCTTCCGGATTTCAGAGTCTATCAGTTCAGCGCCCAGGCCCTGGAACGTATCCGCTCCGACATATCGGGTGTTGAGGACGCGTTGCTGATCGCCGAAAGCGGACATGTGCACCGTGTGGGCGCTTCCGAAAGTGCCGTCCAGCTGAGGACCATTGCCAGCTCGACCCGGTTTCCCGACTTTTTCGGGCTCGGCCTGGCGTCCGATGAGAGCGGCGTCTGGCTTACTCGATCGGGGGCAGGTCGGTTGAGGCCACAAACAGGCGCCATGCCTGCAGAAGTGGAGATTGCCGGTCTTTATTATCCCGTTCTCGGTGTGGTTGCCGATCCGCCTGCCGGTTCGCACCTGCAGTATGAAGCCATCCTGCTTTCACGCGCCTTCAGCCCGGAACGGGACGGCGTCATCTACATCCGAACGTCTTCTCCGGCCGAGGTGGAGGGGCAGCTTGCCCCAGTTCTCGCGGATGACGTGGGCTTTCCCTTCCTGGCCGCCCGCCTCGAACCCGTTACGGGACTGAGGATCAGCGCAGCACCGGGCCTCGGCGATGCTAACTTCATTGTCACGGGGCAGGGGCTCGAACTGGCCGTCGCGCTGTTTTGCGGGCTGTCAGCACTGTGCGGTACAGCCTTGGCGATCGGCCTTCTGACGTCCGGTTCGATTGCGACAAACAGGCAAAAGCTCGGGATTCGCGTGATGCTGGGCGCGGCGCCGAAACGCCTCGCGTTCAGGATACTCCTGTTGCTCGGTCTGGCAGGCGCGATTCTTGCGTTGGGGGCTTTCAGCCTTTCGGTCGTGTTCGGGGAACCTGTCCTAGGCGCGTTGAACAAGCCGGATCCCACGAAACTCCTTCAGCCGATTGCAGCAGCATTCGGGTCCGGGCTGGTGCTGATATTGCTGTTTGCCGGTCTCTCCCTGACGCCGCTGGCGACTGAAGCGCCGGCCCGGCTGGCTCTATCGGGTCAGGCGAGACGGCGGAACACCGCCTTTGCGCTGGTCATCGGTCTGGCCGTCCTGTCAACGGGATCGGCCTCTCTCGGCTTTGTTGCGGCACAATTCTCCCTGGAGGCGCGCCGGGGGGCGGTGCTCAGTCTTGAGGACAGCCGGACATGGCGCATGAGCAGCTATGACAGGGCTGTGATCGGGCGGCTTGTCGCAAGCGCTGAGCGCTCTGCGTTTGTCGACGGGTATACCGTGTTGAACTGGTACCCGTTCCTGGACAGCAGTCTGAACATGCCTGTTGCACTGGAAGGCGGGGCGCTCGTCCAGGTCAGTGTTCTGACAGGAGGAATGAGCTGGCCGCAATTCGTCGACGCAGACGTCGTGGCCGGCGCGGTGCCAGAACGTCTGTGGGGTGCAGCGCGGCATTGCGAGGCCGTGCTGGAGACGACGGCGGCGGATCAGATATCTTCCCTTGGCTACAGGTCGCAGATCGGACGCAATCTCGTACTGGCGGATCGCGTGGAAACCTGCCGCATCGTGGCCGTTATCGAGCCGGTCCGGCGCGGGAAACTGGCAAGTCACGGCGACCCCGTGGTGCACCTGACCGGAGTGGACCTTGCGACCACCTTCAACCCCCAGGGCGATCCATATCTAAGCTTTCTTGTGCGCCTGAAACCCGGTCTCGTGCCTTCGGATGTATTTGACGCGTCAACTCTTTCCGGACTGGATTCGCAGATCCTGTCGATCGGCGAGCTTGGACAGCGCGCCTATGAACGCGAGCGGCGGGTGGCGAGCATTCTCAACCTCGCCTCTCTTGTCCTGATGATTGTTTTCCTGCTCGTTGCCGTGGCGTTGTCCCTGCAGACCTTCGCAGCGGCGCGCAGTCAAATCGCCATCCGGCTGGCATTGGGTGCCCGGCCATCCCGGTTGGCACCGGGAATTTTCCTTCCCGTTTTCCTGTCGGCCGTGGCTAGTATCGTCAGCACCTCGATCCTGACAGTCTTCATAAACGGTGCCTGGTCGAGCTGGGGCGGTTTATCCCGGATCGATCCCATGACCCGCATCCTGGCCATGGGCCAAGCGTCGGCAGTGTGTGTCCTTCCGGTCTTGCTGGTCGCGTTGATCTGCTTTGTGCTGATCTCACGCACGAGTCCGGCAACCGTGTTGCGCGGGAGCTAGGATGAGTGGTCGATTTTCAGTCCCGGCAACGCCCCTTGCCGCCGCCATTGGCGGAGAAAGTCACCGAGAAGGCGATGCCGATGATCAGGGGGACCCAGATCGGCAGTTCGCCGACACCGGGTGCATCGAGCGCGGCGGCGATGTGATCGTCGACCAGCCACCACAGAAGAAAAAGCCACATGTCTACGTCCCTTTCATGCTGGATCAGGAGACGGCAGCGAAGCCCCGTTCCAGATCGGCGATGAGATCTTCCGGCGCTTCCAGGCCGATGGCGAAGCGGATCAGGGCGCCGTCATGGCGGTGCGCGGTTTTGGTGCGCTTGAGCTGGGGGTCGCAATGGATCGCCAGACTCTCGTATCCGCCCCAGGAAAAGCCCATGCCGAACACGCCGAGCGCATCGAGGAAGCGCTCGCTTTTCGGGATATCCCAGCCGGGAAACTCGACCGAGAACAGACCGCAGCCGCCGGTAAAGTCGCGCTGGAACAGGGCGTTGTCGGGATGGTCTGCATGGGCCGGGTGCAGGATGCGGCCGGTCTCGGGACGGGTCTTCAACCAGTCGGCGATGGCCATGGAGGAGGCAAAGCTGCGCTCCATCCGCACCGCCATCGAGCGCAGGCCGCGCAGGGCGAGATAGACATCATCGGGCGCGGTGTGGAAGCCGAAGCTGCGCTCGGTCGCCTGCAGCCGCGCGAACAGCGCCTCGTCGCGCGCCACCACGGCGCCCAGCAGAAGATCGGAATGCCCGCCGACATATTTGGTCAGCGCCTGGGCGGCATAGTCGACGCCCAGCTGCAGCGGCTTCAGGGTCAGCCCGGCGCTCCAGGTGTCGTCGATAATGGTGATGACGCCCTTCTCGCGCGCCACTTTGGCTATGGCGGAAATGTCCTGCATCTCCATCGTCAGGGAGCCGGGCGATTCCAGCAGGATGGCCTGGGTCTCGTCCGTGATGAGATCGGCGATCTCGGCTCCCATGCGGGGCGCGAAGAATTCCGTCTTCACGCCGAATTTCGGCATTGTGGTCAAAAGGAAGTTGCGCACCGGCCCGTAGATGCAGTCGGCCGCCAGCACGGTTCCGCCCGCCTCGACCGAGGCCAGGATCGACAGCGTGTTGGCCATCAGGCCGGAGGAGGTGAGGGCGCAGCCGGCACCGCCCTGCAGCTCGGTCAGCGCGCCGCGCAGGGCCTGATGGGTCTCCAGACCGACCCGGCCGTAATGCACGCGCCCCGGCGGGAAGTCGTAGAGCTCGGCTGCCGAGGGCGCGAGCATGGTCGAGCCGCGGGCGACGGACGGATTGACCTGTCCGCGTTCGTCATGCGGCCGTCCAAGCCGGGTGAGCCGGGTTTCGTCCTTCATCAAGTCCCTCAATCTGTTGTCAGTCTTGGCCGGTTTCAATCGGTGTATCGTCGCGCGAGCCCCATTCGGCCCACGAGCCATCATAGACGGCGGCCGTACGGCCCAGTCTTTCAAGTCCGAGCGCAAGGATGCAGGCCGTCACCCCGGAGCCGCAAGTGGTAATGACGGGCCTGTCGTCGTGCAGGCCGGCGGCGCGGAAGTGATCGGCCTGGCCGGCCAGTTCTCCCCGCTCGTTCAGCAGCTGGATGAAGGGCAGGCTCAACGCGCCGGGCATATGTCCGCTGCGCATGCCGGGACGCGGTTCCGCCGCGCTTCCGGCAAAGCGGGCGGCTGGCCGCGCATCGAGAATCTGGTGCGTGCCGGATGTGACCGCATCGAGCACGTGCTCCCGCCCGGCGAGACGGTGGGGTTGGAGGTCGGCGGTGAAATCGCCCTGAGGCCAGTCATCGGCCGGGCCGTTCTCGACCGGTCCGCCCGCCGTCAACCAGAGCGGAAGGCCACCGTCCAGCACACGCACGGCCTCATGTCCCATCGCCCGGAACATCCACCAGACACGCGCTGCACTGAACAGGCCCATGCGGTCATAGACGATCAGTTCGCTGTCCCGGTTGATGCCCAGGGCGCGCGCATGGCGTTCGAATACATCCGGCGGCGGCAGCATGTGGGGCAGGGACGAGGTTTCGTCCTTCACCGTGTCGATATCGATCAGCCGGGCACCGGGAATACAACCCGTCACGCGCGGCTGCGGCCCGCCCTCGAAGGTCCAGGTCGCATCAAGAAAGACGGTTCCGGCAGCGCCGTGCCGGGTGAGCGCCTCGGCAACGGAGATAACCGGGTCGGTCATGCCTCCATCCAGGCCGGCACCGGCAGGCCCTTCTCGCGCAGGAAATCCGGATTGTAGAGCTTGGACTGGTAGCGCGAGCCGTGATCGCACAACACGGTCACGATGGTGTGGCCGGGGCCCATATCGCGCGCCATGCGGATGGCGCCGGCGATGTTGACCCCCGACGATCCGCCCAGGCACAGGCCTTCCTGCGTGATCAGATCGAAGATCAGGGGCAGGGCTTCCTCGTCGGAGATGCGATAGGCCCGGTCGACCTTCGTATCGACGAGGTTGGCCGTGATGCGGCTCTGGCCGATGCCTTCGGTGATCGACGTGCCTTCGGCCTTCAGCTCGCCATGGGCGAAATAGCCGTAGAGCGCCGCACCGCCGGGATCCGCGATCCCGATCTGCACCTCGGGATTTTTCGCCTTCAGCCCGGCCGACAGGCCGCCCAGCGTGCCGCCGGAACCGACAGCACAGATGAAGCCGTCCACCTTGCCGTCCGTCTGCTCCCAGATTTCCTGTGCCGTGGTGGCCGCGTGGAAGTCGCGATTGGCGGTGTTGTCGAACTGGTTGGCCCAGATCGCGCCATTGGGTTCGCTCCTGGCCAGTTCCTCGGCCAGCGTGCCGGAATAGCGGGCATAATGATTGGGGTTGGAATAGGGGACGGCATCGACCTCGATCAGCTCGGCGCCGAGAAGCCGGATCGCGTCCTTCTTTTCCTTCGACTGGGTGCGCGGGAAGACGATCACCACCCTGTAGCCCAGCGCCGCACCGACCATGGCCAGGCCGATCCCGGTATTGCCGGCCGTGCCTTCCACGATCGTACCGCCGGGTTTCAGCGCGCCTGAAGCCTCCGCGGCGCGGATAATGCCCAGGGCGGCGCGGTCCTTGATCGACCCGCCGGGATTGAGGAATTCCGCCTTGCCCAGAATCTCGCAGCCGGTGGCCTCCGAAGCGGCATTGAGCCGGATCAGCGGCGTGTTTCCGATCAGGTCGACGACAGACTTGGCGGGGGTCACGGGCGTTCTCCAGTTTGCGGACGGTTCGGGCGATATAGGCACGGTCTTGTCGAGTCTCCAGCCATAAAACGCAAATCCGGGGATCCGGATCGCACCTTCGCGCGTAGACAGGGTATGAAAACGCTCGTCCTGACCCTCCTCTACACCGCCTTCGCCTCGCCGGCGTCCGTTCCCGCTGAACCGCCCGCCGATATCGTGTTCGACGTGCTGCGCAATGGTCAGGCCTTCGGCCGCCATGAAGTGCGTTTCGACAAGGGGCAGGATGGCGCGCTTCTGGTCGATATCGATATCGAACTTCGGGCGGGCCTCGGCCCGATCACCGTGTTTCGGTATGAACATGCCGCCGAGGAAGTCTGGCGCGACGGACAGCTGGTCTCGCTGGAAGCCGAGACACTGAAGGATGGCGACCGGGTCGCAGTGGATGTCGAACGCGGCAGCGATGCCGGCCTTGCCGACCTGATACCGTCCAGCCACTGGCTGGGCTATGACCCGGCGCTTACGCGCATCCTGAATACCGAAACCGGCGCTCCCATGCCCGTGGAGATCGAGGATCTGGGGCTGGAAACGATCGAGACGGCGTCCGGCGAGATCGAGGCGCGCCACATCCGCATGACCGGCACGCTGACGGTCGATCTCTGGTATGATGCCGAAGGGCGCTGGGTCGGGTGTGCCTTTGAGGCGCGCGGCCAGACAATCCGCTACGTCCTGCAGGACGTTTAGGCGTCCTCTTCAGCAAACTGCGATTTCATATGCTCGAAGGCCGCAAGGGCAGCCTCGCGGCCGGCTTTCAGATCGACCACGGGGCGCGGATAGGTGCGTCCCAGCTCCACGCCCTGCGATGCCAGCTGACCGGCTGACGTCTCCCATGGCGCGTGGATGTCGCGCGTTGAAAGTCCGGCGAGTTCGGGCACCCAGCGGCGGACATAATGACCGTCCGGGTCGAATTTCTCGCCCTGCGTCGCGGGATTGAAAACACGGAAATAGGGCGCTGCATCGGCGCCGGAGCCGGCCACCCATTGCCAGCTTGCGGCATTCACCACCGGATCGGCATCGACCAGCGTGTCCTCGAACCAGGCCATGCCGTCACGCCAGTGACAGCCGATATGCTTGATCAGATAGGAGGCGGTGATCATGCGCGGACGATTATGCATCCAGCCCGTCTTCCAGAGCTCGCGCATCGCCGCATCGACCATCGGAATACCGGTCCGGCCACGCTGCCAGGCCTTCAGCCCGTCGGAATTGTCGCGCCAGGGAAAGTGATCGAAGCGCGGATCGAAATTCTTTTCCCGCAGATCGCCGAAATGATGGACGAGATAATAGGCGAAATCGCGCCAGCCGATTTCCGCGAGATATTTCTCGGCCGCCCCGAAGGACTGGCCGCGCTCCGCGTGCAGCTGAACCCGGTGCCAGACCGAGCGGGCGGAAATCTCGCCCCAGCCCAGATGCGGCGACAGGCGTGAGGTGCCGAACAGGTCGGGCCGGTCACGATGGGTCTTGTAGTCGGGCAGCGTCTCGCCGAGGAAGGTTTCGAGCTGTTTGCGGGCCGCGGCTTCGCCGGGCGTCCAGCGGTCATGGAAACCGGCCGCCCAGTCGGGCTTCACCGGCAGCAGGCCCCAGTCCGCCAGCGCATCGCTGGCAATTGCGTCCGCGGGCCTCAGCCGGTCCGGTGCGGGCAGGGGCGCGCGGGGCGAGAAGTCCTTCTGTGCGGCCCGCCAGAAGGCGCTGAACACCTTATAGGGTTTGCCGGAGCCGTTCAGCACGCTGGCCGGGTCGATCAGGGTCGTGGCGCGGAAGGCGCGCGGCCGGACATCCGCGGCCTGCAAGGCTTCGGCGATATCGCGGTCGCGGGCGTCGATCCAGGGCCAGTCGACCCGGTTCCAGAAAACCTCGCGCACGCCGGCCTCGCGTACGATCTGCGGGATGAGATCGGCCGCCGCACCCTGGCGCAGGCTGAGCGTTCCGCCCAGGCGTTCGATGTCGGCGGCGAGGGCGGTCAGCGAGTGGTGCAGCCACCAGTCGGCTGCGGCGCCCGGCGACAGGCGCAGCGCCGTATCCTCTTCGCGGATATAGACAAACAGGAGCGGCCGGCCGCTCTGGACCGCCGCATGCAGTGCCGGATTATCGGCAAGGCGCAGATCGCGCCGGAACCAGACGAGTGCAGGTGCGGTGGCGGTTGCAGTTGCCATGAGTGTCCTGTGGATCGATAAGGGCCTTGTCTGAATACGCCGCCGACCCGATATCGGATCAGGCGAGCGACACCAGCGCCGGCTGCAGGCCGGCAGCAGAACGAGGCCCGAAGGAGGCCGTGAATGAGCCAGGTCAATTCCGTGATTTCCATCCCCCGTCCCGGTCGAGATCCGATCGAGATCGGCAATGACCGCAAGCTCACCTTCATCGCCGGTCCGTGCCAGCTGGAAAGCCGCGAACACGGGCTGGAAGTCTCCCAGCAATTGCGCGAGATCGCCGACCGTCTCGATGTCGGCCTGATCTACAAGACGTCCTACGACAAGGCGAACCGCACCTCGCTCTCGAGCGCGCGCGGCATGGGGCTGGAAGCCTCGCTGCCGGTGTTTGCCGAGATCCGTGAGAAGTCCGGCCTGCCGGTGCTGACCGATGTGCACACGGCCGAGCAGGCGAAGCTCGCCGCCCAGGCCGTCGACGTGATCCAGATCCCGGCTTTCCTGTGCCGCCAGACCGACCTGCTGATCGCAGCCGCCGAGACCGGCAAGCCGGTGAATGTGAAGAAGGGCCAGTTCCTGGCGCCCTGGGACATGAAGAATGTCATCGCCAAGGTGGCCGACGCCGGCAATCCGAATGTTATGGCCTGCGAACGCGGCGCCAGCTTCGGCTACAACACGCTCGTCTCCGACATGCGTTCACTGCCGATCATGGCCAGCTTCGGCGCACCCGTCGTGTTCGATGCGACCCATTCCGTGCAACAGCCCGGCGGGCAGGGCACGACCTCCGGCGGTCAGCGCGAATTCGTGCCGACCCTGGCCCGTGCGGCCGTGGCTGTGGGCGTCGCCGCCGTCTTCATGGAAACCCATCCGGATCCGGACAATGCGCCGTCGGACGGCCCCAACATGGTGCCGCTGAGCGAATTCGAAGCCCTGGCCGCACGCCTGCTCGAGTTCGACGCTCTCGCCAAAGGCCTCTAGCGGAATTCCCGTCTGTCGGGGATGGGCACAACGGGCGCATCCTCGACTTCCTCAATCCCGTCCAGTGCCGGTGCCCAGCGGCGTTCCTCCTGCAGGATGGTGGAGAGGTTCAGGCTGCGCCGAGCCGCATCCAGCCGCAGATCCTCGTAGAAGAGGTTGAAGGGCGGGACCCGGTATTCCTCGGCCATGCGGTTGGGGCGACGCAGATCGGCATAGTCCGGCTCTTCCACGAACAGGATGCCATCGCCGCACTGGGCGCCGGTCTGTCCGGGCACGGGCGCTGGCGTTGAGTCCGGCGGCAGGCCTTCGGCGGCCACGCCGCCACGATGCAGGCGCGCCGAGGCATATTCCGCCGTGCGCGCCGACAGGATCGGATTGACGCACAGGAGGCCGCGCCCGTCGACAAAGTCCAGACCGCCGCGCGGCGTCCAGGTCATCGAGCGTTCGGTGAGGATGCGGATGCGATCCTCCTCGCCCGGGCGGGCATAGGAATAGGCCAGCACGCAGCGCACATCCTCGGGTGTCTCGCAGGGCGGGATATCGGCGAGCACATTGTTGAACAGGTCCAGCGGCACCGGCGATTCGAGGATATAGGCGGCGATCAGCCGCTCACGCAGTTCCGGATCGGGTGCGATCCGCTCGATCAGCAGGCCCAGCACGTGGAAACCGCCCTGGCCGACACCGGCGAGCAGGATCGGCCGGTCATCGCCCACCTGCATCAGGAAGGCGTCGAAGGCACGTTCGACATCGCCATAGGCAAACTGCCGCGCCAGGATGGAATCCTCGCGGTTGTTCATGAAGGTATAGAGCGCCGCCTGGCGGTATTTCGGCGCAAAGAGCACGCCGGAATTGGCGAAGGGGGCCGCATAATTGGGCAGCATGGTCCGCGTCACCGCCTCGACGGCGCGTTCCTTGTCCAGCTCGGCATTCCAGTTCGAACCGCCCGGATAGGTCGTGGGATGGACGAAGAACACCGCCGGCTCGTCCTCCCCGGTAAAGGTGCCGCGGGCAAACCAGGCCTCGGCGCTGGCATAATTGGCGCCGCGCGGCGGGGTATAGGTCTGGAAGGGTTCGCCGGGGTCCTGGAAGGTCTGATAGATCTGGTCGCGCAGGGCCCAGCTGGTCAGTGCGAGCAGGACCAGGAAGCCGGCCGCGCCGGCCAGCATCATCCAGCGAGCGATCGAGACAGGATTGGCCTTCATGCGGTCACGGTCTCCCTGCAGACTTGCCGGAAGACGTCGCGTGCCGAGATTGGCGCACCGGAATCCATAACGTAGACTACCCTTGCTGCGGGGGAATCAGCTCTTTTCACGCGCCTTGCGCCGTCCGGACACGGGAGTGCCATGTTTCGCTGGCTTCGCAACAGTTTCCTCACCGGGATCGTTATCGCAACCCCGTTGGGTGTGACGCTTTACCTGATCGTCGCATTCGTCGGCTTCGTCGACAATGTCGTCAAGCCGCTGATACCGGCGCGCTACAATCCGGAAAACTATCTGCCGGGCGACTTCACCCTGCCCGGGCTCGGCGTGCTGATCGCGGTGGTGATCCTCACCCTGCTCGGCGCCTTCGCCGCAAATGTGTTCGGCCGGACGCTGATCAATCTGGGCGACCGGATCGTCGCCGGCGTGCCGCTTGTGCGCAATGTCTATGGCGCGCTGAAGCAGATCATGGAGACGGTTTTTTCCGGAAAGAGCAATTCCTTCAAGGAAGTCGTGCTGATCGAGTATCCGATGAAAGGGCTCTATGTGGTCGCCTTCGTCTCGGCCAATGGCGACAATAATCTGAAGGAAAAGATTTCCGACGATGTGGTCGGCCTGTTCGTGCCCACAACGCCCAACCCGACCTCCGGCTTCCTGCTCTACACGCCCAAGAAGAACACCATCCCGATCGACATGTCTGTGGAGGAGGCGGCCAAGCTGATCATTTCCTTCGGCATGGTCACGCCGGACAAGCTGCCGCGCGATGTGCGCGCCACCCTGCCGCCGGAAATGTTCACCCGGACCTGAGCATGCGCACGCCCTGGTCCTGTTCGAACAGGTAGAGCAGGACCCGCAGGGCCTCGCCGCGAGCGCCTGTCAGTTCAGGGTCCTGATGGACCAGCAGGCGGGCCTGGTCATTCGCTTCGGCGATCAATTCGCCATGCGCTTCCATGTCGGCGAGACGGAAGTCCGGCAGACCGCTCTGGCGCAGGCCCAGCGGATCGCCGGCGCCGCGCAGACGCCAGTCCTCCTCGGCGATGCGGAAACCGTCATCGGTCTCGCGCATGGTCTCCAGGCGTGAGCGGGCCGTCTCGCCCAGCGGGCCCTTGTACAGGAGCAGGCAGGAGGAGGGCTTGTCGCCCCGGCCGACGCGTCCGCGCAGCTGGTGCAATTGCGCCAGGCCGAAGCGTTCGGCGTGTTCGATGATCATCACCGTGGCGTCGGGCGCATCCACGCCGACCTCGATCACGGTGGTCGCGACGAGCACATCCATTTCGCCATTGCGGAACGCGTTGGCGGTGGCTTCTTTCTCGGCCGCTTTCATGCGGCCGTGCAGCAGGCCGACGCGCTGATCCCCCAGCGCGGCCCGCAAATGCCGCCAGCGATCCTCGGCGGCGGAGAGTTCGGACTGTTCGGATTCCTCGACCAGCGGACACACCCAGTAGACCCGGTCGCCGCGGCCGATGGCCCGGCGCACGCCCTCCACCACCTCGTCCAGCCGCTCCATCGACACCAGCCGCGTTTCCGGCGGGATGCGACCAGCCGGCTTCTCGTCCAGACGCGACACGTCGAGATCGCCATAGACGGCGAGCGACAGGGTGCGCGGGATCGGGGTGGCGGTCATCACCAGCGTATCCGGCTTGTGCCCCTTGGCCGTCAGCCGCATCCGGTCGGAGACGCCGAAACGGTGCTGTTCGTCGATCACGACCAGGCCGAGATCGGCGAATTCAATGCCCTCCTGGAAGAGCGCGTGAGTACCGCAGACGACATCCACCGTGCCGGCGGCCATGCGTTCCAGGATCTCCTTGCGCGCGGCGCCCTTGTCCCGGCCGGTCAGGGCGATCACGGAAAGCCCCGCCGGTTCAAGCAGCTGCGCCAGGGTCTTGGCGTGTTGCCTTGCCAGGATTTCCGTCGGCGCCATGATCGCGGCCTGCGTGCCGGCCTCGGCGGCCTGGGCCGCAGCGAGGGCCGCGACGAACGTCTTGCCGGCGCCGACATCGCCGTGCAGCAGCCGGGTCATCCGCTCGCCGGACTCCATGTCGGCACGGATCGCCTCGAAGGCCCGTGTCTGGGCGCCGGTCGGCGCGAAAGGCGCATTGTCGAGGATGGCGCGGACCTTCTCGCCTGTTCCCTTGAGCGCCCGGCCGGACTGGGCCTTGCGGCGTGCCCGCACCAGCTGCAGGGCGAGCTGGCGGGCAAACACTTCGTCAAAGGCCAGCCGCGCGCGTGCCGGATGCGACGGGTCCAGATCGGCTGCGGATTCCGGCGCGTGCAACATGCGCACGGCCTGGCGGAAATCCGGCCAGCCCTTCTCGCCGCACATATCCGGCGGCAGCCATTCGGGCAGGGCGGGCACCATCGCCACCGCACCGGACACGGCCTTGCGCATCGTCTTGCCGACAAGCCCGGCGGTGAGCGGATAGACCGGCTCGATCAGCGGCGTGCCGGCGGCTTCTTCCTCTGTCATCACCAGATCGGGATGCAGCATCTGGATTTCCGAGCCATAGCGCTCGCAACGTCCCGAGACGATGCGGCTCTCGCCCACGGGCAGGATGCGCTGCAGATAGTCGGGGCGGGCATGGAAGAAGACGAGATGCAGGAAACCCGTCCCGTCATACATGCGCACCTTGTAGGGCTGGCCCTGGCGGCGGCCGGGCACATGTTCCTCGACCGTGGCGGTGAGGGTGACGATCTGGTCTTCCGGCGCATCGATCACACTGACCTGGCGCGACCGGTCGACGATGCTGGCCGGTTTGAGAAACACCACATCCTTCACCCGCGGCCCCGCCACCTTGGCGACCAGCGTGGCCAGCCGGGGGCCGATACCGGGCAGGGCGGTGACGTCCTGGAACAGGGGGAAGAGAATCTCTGGGCGCATCCTTATCTACTTTATCGGCAAGTTGCGCGGCTGCCACCGGTCGACGCGGCCTTTCAACGGGACTATATGCGCCCATCATGACCGATACGCTCGACACCCAACGCAAGAAATTGCGGATCCGCGCCTGGCGCCGCGGCTTCAAGGAAGCCGACCTGATCCTCGGCCGCTTCTGCGACGACAATATCGACAGCCTGGACAAGGCCGGACTCGACGCGTTCGAGGCCCTGCTCGACCAGTCTGATCAGGATGTGTACGGCTGGATCATCGGGCGCGAGCCCGTTCCGGCCGAATTCGACACGCCGGTGATGGACCGGCTCAAGGCGTTCCGCGTCGATGCGGACGCAGCCTTCGGCGACGGGCCGAAAGCCTGATATTCGCGAGGCAGCGCAGACATGTCCGATATCGAGATGATCGCCCGCGCCCAGGGCCCGGCCACTGTCTGCGGTGCGCCGGAGGGCCTGGATGCGCTGATGCTGGCCGATGCCGGCCGTCTGCATGGCGGGCTGAGCGTCTTTATCGCACGCGACGATTCCCGCGCGGCAGCCTTTGCCTCCGCCCTCGACTTCTTCGCCCCCGACGCGGAAATCCTGCGCCTGCCGGCCTGGGACTGCCAGCCCTATGACCGCATCTCGCCGTCACCGCGTGTGGCCGCGCGCCGGGCGGCGACACTGGCCCGTCTGGCCGGCGGGCTGGGCGGCAAGCCGGTTTTCCTGGTCACCACGATCAATGCGATGACCCAGCGCTGTGCGCCCGTCGAGGTGCTCACCGGCGCGGGCATTGCGATCCGCCCCGGTGCCAGCGTCGATGTCGAAGAGCTCAAGCACCATTTCGCGGTCAACGGCTATGCCCGCACGGCCACGGTGATGGAGCCGGGCGATTATGCCGTGCGCGGCGGTGTGATCGACGTCTACCCGCCCGGCGCGCCGGAACCGGTCCGCCTCGACTTCTTCGGCGACACGCTGGAATCGATCCGCGGTTTCGATCCGGAAACCCAGCGCTCGACCCGCCAGATGGACGGCATATCCTTCACCCCGGTCAGCGAGGTCCTGCTGGACGAGGAGACGGTGTCGCGCTTCCGTTCCGGCTTCATCAAGACCTTCGGCGCGATCAAGGACGACCCGGTCTATGAACAGGTCAGCGCCGGCGCGCGCCCGGCCGGTGTCGAGCACTGGCTGCCGCTGTTCTACGAACACCTCGCCACACCGTTCGACTATCTGCCGGACAATACGCTGATCGGTATCGACCATCTGGCCCAGGATGCGCTGGACGAGCGGCTCAAACAGGTCGCCGACTATTACGAGGCGCGCACCACGGTCGATGAGAGCCGGCATGAGAGCAGCCTGTCGGCGCCGACCTACCGGGCGCTGAAACCGGAAGCGCTGTATTTCGCCGAAGGCGACTGGACCAAGGCCCTGCAGGGCCGGGCGGTGCGCCGCTTTACCGCCTTCCGCGAGCCGGGCCCGCAGACCATCGATGCCGGCGGCAAGCAGGGCCGCGCCTTCACCGCCGAACGCACGGCCCAGAACGTCAATGTATTCGACGCAGCGGCCGGCCATGTGCGTGACCTCACCAAGGCCGGCAAGCGCGTCGTGCTGGCCTCCTGGTCCGGCGGCGCATCGGAACGCCTGGCCAGCGTGCTGGGCGATCACGGGATTTCCGGCATTCGCGCCTGCGAGAGCTGGGCCGACGTGACGAGCCTGCCGGCCGCCGCCGTGGCGCGTGTCGTCCTGCCGCTGGAACGCGGTTTCGAGACCGACGAACTCGCCGTCATCTCCGAACAGGACATCCTCGGCGACCGTCTGGCGCGGCCGCGGCGGCGACGCAAGTCAGCAGACATCATTGTCGAGGCGGGCTCGCTGTCGCCGGGCGATCTGGTGATCCATGCCGATCACGGTCTGGGCCGTTTCATCGGCCTGAAAACCCTGCCGGTACAGGACGCGCCGCACGATTGCATCGAGCTGGAATATGCCGGCGCGGCCAAGCTCTACCTGCCGGTCGAGAATATAGAACTTCTCTCGCGCTATGGCGCCGAGAGCGAGACGGCGCAGCTGGACAAGCTGGGCGGTGTCGCCTGGCAGGCGCGCAAGGCCAAGGCCAAGAAGCGCCTGCGCGACATGGCCGACCAGCTCATCAAGATCGCGGCCGAGCGCATGGCCCGCAAGGCCGATCCGATCGAACCGGCCAGCGGTATTTTCGACGAGTTCTGCGCGGCTTTTCCCTATGCCGAGACCGACGACCAGCTCAATGCGGTCGAGGACGTGTTCGGCGATCTGGCGCGCGGCCGGCCCATGGACCGGCTGATCTGCGGCGATGTCGGCTTCGGCAAGACCGAGGTGGCGCTGCGCGCCGCCTTTGTCGTCGCCATGTCCGGCCGCCAGGTGGCCGTCGTGGCCCCCACGACCCTGCTGGCCCGCCAGCACTACAAGACTTTCTCGGAACGCTTCCGCAACTGGCCGGTGAAAGTGCGGCAATTGTCGCGCCTGGTCGGTGCCAAGGAAGCCAAGGCCACGCGCGACGAACTGGCCGATGGCAAGGTGGAGATCGTCGTCGGCACGCACGCACTGCTCGCCAAGACGGTGAAATTCTCCGATCTCGGCCTGCTGATCGTCGACGAGGAGCAGCATTTCGGGGTGAAGCACAAGGAGCGCCTGAAAGAGCTGCGCACCGATGTACATGTGCTCACGCTCACCGCGACGCCGATCCCGCGGACGCTGCAGCTGGCGCTGACCGGGATCCGCGATCTGTCCATCATCGCCACGCCGCCGGTCGACCGTCTGGCCGTGCGCACCTATGTCGCGCCCTTCGATCCGGTCTCGGTGCGCGAGGCGCTGTTGCGCGAGAAATATCGCGGGGGCCAGGCCTTCTTCGTGGTGCCGCGCATCACCGATCTCGACGAGACCGCGACCTTCCTGCGCGAAAGCGTGCCGGAAGTGTCCTTCGTCGCGGCGCATGGCCAGATGGCGGCGAGCCAGCTGGAAGACATCATGACGGCCTTCTATGAGGGCCGCTATGACGTGCTCCTGTCCACGACGATCGTGGAATCCGGCATCGATATCCCGACCGCCAACACGCTGATCGTGCACCGGGCCGACCGGTTCGGCCTGTCCCAGCTCTACCAGCTGCGCGGCCGCGTGGGGCGCTCCAAGACGCGCGCCTACGCCTATCTCACCACGCCGATGCGCCAGAAGATCACCGATGGCGCCGACAAGCGGCTGAAAGTCATGCAGTCGCTCGACAGTCTGGGCGCCGGCTTCACCCTGGCCTCGCACGATCTCGATCTGCGCGGTGGCGGCAATCTGCTGGGCGAGGAACAGTCGGGCCATATCAAGGATGTCGGCGTCGAGCTCTACCAGTCCATGCTGGAAGAAGCGGTCGCCTCGCTGCGCGGTGGCGGCGATGCCGAGGATGAGGGCGAATGGTCGCCGCAGATCAATGCCGGCGCCGCCGTCCTGATCCCGGACCACTACGTCCCCGATCTGGATGTGCGCCTGCAGCTCTATCGCCGCCTGTCCTCGCTGGACACCAAGACCGAGCGCGAGGCCTTTGCCGCCGAGCTGATCGACCGTTTCGGCCCGCTGCCGGGCGAGGTCGAGACGCTGATGCGTGTCGTCGCAGTGAAATCGCTGTGCAAGCATGCCGGCGTCGAGAAGGTGGATGCCGGCCCCAAGGGCGCGGTCATCCATTTCCGCGGCGACAAATTCGTCGATCCACCGGCGTTGATCGAGCACATCTCGAAGAACCCGGCTCTCTTCAAGGTGCGCCCGGACCACAAGCTGGTCCTGCGCGCCGAATGGGATGCACCGGAGGATCGTCTGCGCGCCATCGAGCGGGCCATGGCGCCGCTTGCCGACATCGCCGCCCGGGCGAAACAGGCCCAGGCCGGAACGGCCTGAGCCTGCTCAGCTCACTCTGTTTTCCCGGGCTCGATCTACTTTCCCCGGCCTTGTGCCGGGGCCCGGTTGAGCCTGCGCCTGAAGCGCCGCCAGACCCCGGAACGGGTCCGGGGAAAGTGTTTTGGTCAGGTTGGTCTCGAGATTCTTGGGGAGCCGGGCGCTTACCGCCAGCGGAAGCTGATGAAGAAGCAGCCCAGACTGCCCAGCAGGAGCATCAGCCCGGGCACCAGGAACCAGCGCAGCGGGTTGGGCAGGGTGACGACCTCGTCCTCATAGAGGTCGAAATAGCGCCGGCCGTTCTCCACCTCCTCGTAGTAGCCGCTGCCGCGATTGCGGTCGGTCACCACATCGACCTGGTCGATCCGCTCGCGCAGGGCCCGGATCTCGTCATCGCGGGGATCCTCGGCGGACAGGGTGTGGCGAGTGTCGTTGAACAGGCGCGGGCTCTCATCGACGGCCAGCACGCCTTCCGAGCGGTAGTAGTAGAGATGGCTGTCCTGTGACAGGTCGATGCGGGACAGGCCCAGCGCGCCGCCACCCAGCATCAGGAAGGCCAGGCCGGCCAGCAGCCAGCCGCGCGTCAGGCGCAGGCGCCCGGCCTGTCCGGCCAATACCGCAGCGCGCACTTCACGGATTTCGCGCAAGCGATCGAGTTCGGCCGCCGAGACGCTTTCGCTGAGCTCGGCCGTATCGATGCCGAACACCTCGACCAGGCGTTCGAAGACGTCGTCGGACGGGTAGGATCGTCCGGTTTCCAGCTTGGACAGATAGGATTGTTCGATGCGCGCCTTTGCGGCGGCCTCGGGCTGGGTCCAGCCCCTGTCTTCGCGCTTCTGGCGCAGATAATCACCGAATTTCATGGTCTTCCTCACGGTCTGGCCGCAGCGCATCTGCGCGGCTCGTTCCGGAAGTCTTGGAAAGTCCCGAACCGACTGGAAGAAGAATAACAAGGACTATCCGGGAAAGCGCAGGAATTTCTTGTCTTGCCGGCTTTCGTGGCCAGGACCGCCCCCGGCCAGCCCCCCGGAACGGGGGAGAGACCGCCACGCTGATTCCGGCGAGCCTGCGGGCATCATCAAGCGGGGAGATGTGCCATGGACGCCTCGAAGGAAATTCTCACACCGGCCTTTCAGATCCTGACCGGGCTGAGCTTCATGCTGTTTCTGCTGGTCATGCTGCGGATACGCGCGGTGCTGCGCGGTGCCGGCGGCATGCTGTTGAAACTCGCCATGCTGGGGATCCCGCTGGGCTTCCTGATCCTGGCGCAGGCCGGGCGCGAATACTCGCTCGGCGGCGCGGCCGGCCTGCTGCTCGCGGCCGGCGGATGTTTCTTTGTCAGCCTTGTCCTGATGGGTGGCGGGATGGTGCTTCTGGTGCGCGACGGGCCGGTCGGCGGCAAGCCTCAGGCCTGAGCGACGATCTGGGCCGGACTCTGCAGGGCCCGCATCGCCCGCTCGACCAGGGCTTCCGCCGTCTCGCCGGTGCGGACCGGAACGGGCGCAGCCCGCACGGTCAGACGGAAAGGATGCAGCGGATCCTCGCTTTCAAAGGCCGTGCATTCCGCGATCGCGGCGATCCGGGCGGCGACACAGTCAATCCCCGGCGCGTCGGTGAAGGGCAGAACGGCCATGAAGACATCGCCGGAGAAGCGCGCGGCAGCGTCCTCGGTGCGCAGCAGGTGACGCAGCATCGCGGCAAACTGGCGGCGCGCCTTCTCGGCGGAGGTATCGTCCGGACGTTCGCGGCCCTCCGGCAGCATGATCTGCAGCGCAATCAGTGCAAAGCTCAGCTCGTCGCGGGCCGAGACGTTCAAGAGGTCCTGGATGTGTGACACCAGGAAACCGGAATTGAACAGGCCGGTCTCGATATCCAGTGTCCGCGGATCGCGGCAGGCATCCAGCGCCGCCTTGGCGTGGCGCCGGCGCTTGCGCTCCTCGGTCAGGGTGAGGATACGCTCGCGCAGCTCGGCATCGCCCGCGGAGGGCTCGAGAATATCGGACACGCCGCGCGCGAAGGCCTCGTCAGAGGTCTGGGCGTCGACGCGGTCGGCCAGCAGCACGACCGGCGTGTGATAGAGCCGGGCATTGCGGCGCATGGCCGAGGAGATGGTGAAGGCGATCTCGCGCTTGCCGGTGGCGTTCAGCACCACGGCGTCGAAGGGGCGTTCGTGCAGATAGTCGAAGGCGGAATAGGAGGAGAAGGCGGCGACGACGTCGGCGCCGGCCTGTTCCAGCACATGCTGCAGCCCCATGAAGCGCGGCGAGGCATCGCCGACATAGAGCACGCTGGGCGGCGTGTCCTGGCGCTCCACCTGCGGGCGGCCGCGACCGTAGAGCGCGGTGACCTCGGCGCGGCGGGCGGCGACGATTTCCATCGAGTGCAGGCGGAAGAGGGCACGCAGGCGCGCCGCGATCTGAACCGCCGGTGCCGGATCGCGCAGCCAGGCATCCACCGTATCGCGCGGGGCAAGACCGGCCGGTCCCACCACAAGCACGGGCAGGGCCTGGTCGGAAAAGCGCGCAAAGGCGCGCAGCCCGTCATCGATATCGTTTTCACATTCGGCGAGGATCACGCCGCCGGCCCAGTAATGGTGCCGCCGGGCAGGCGGGCTGTCGGCCCGGACGATGCGGCAGTTCAGGGCCAGCCGGCCCAATTGCTCCGCCAGTCCGTCCACGCGGCCGGATAGTCCGAATATAAGGACGTCGAGCGAGCGTCCCATTCGTCCCCCTGCCGATTTGAGCGCCGATGCCGTATTTCGCGAGTTTGTCACAAGTGCCACGCTTCTGGAACAAACGAATCAAAGGTTGGCGACATGAAACCCCAAGGACCTCTAAAAGGCGTTAAGGTAATTGAGTTTGTCGGACTGGGTCCGGCACCCTTCTGCGCCATGATGCTCTCGGATATGGGCGCAGACGTGATCCGCGTCGACCGGAAAGGCGCGCTGGGCGGGGGATATGCCGATGTTCTGGGCCGTGGCCGGCGCTCGATTGCGCTGGATCTGAAGGACGAGGCCGAGCTGGCCCTGTGCCGCGATCTCATCGGCAAGGCGGACATCCTGCTGGAGGGCTATCGCCCCGGCGTGATGGAACGTCTGGGCCTTGGCCCCGACGTGGCCCTGGCGGCCAATCCGGCCCTCGTCTATGGCCGCATGACAGGCTGGGGCCAGTATGGACCGCTCGCCCATGCTGCCGGCCATGACATCAATTATGTCGCCCTGTCCGGCGCGCTCGGCGCCATCGGCAGCCAGGAAAAGCCGGCCATTCCGCTCAACCTGGTCGGTGATTTCGGCGGCGGGGCGATGTATCTCGCCTTCGGCGTGCTGGCCGCGCTGCACCATGCCCGCACCCACGGGGAGGGGCAGGTGGTGGATGCTGCCATTGTCGACGGCGCCGTCTCGCTGATGGCCTCGCAGCACCAGCTGGCAGCGGTCGGCCTGTGGTCGCCGGAGCGCGGCCGCAACCTGCTCGACGGCGCGGCGCATTTCTACACCGTCTATGAATGCGCCGATGGCGGCCATGTCTCGATCGGCCCGCTGGAGCCGGAATTCTACGCGCTCCTGTGCGAAAAACTGGGTGTCGATGCCCAGGTTCTGCCGGCGGACTGGTCGGGCCGCAACTGGGAGGCGGCCAGGCCGGTCTTTGCCGGTCTCTTCCGCCAGAAGACCCGCGATGAATGGTGCGAACTGCTGGAAGGCACGGATGTGTGTTTTGCGCCGGTCCTTAACTACGAGGAATCCGCCGCCCATCCCCACATGCGCGAGCGCGGCAGCTATGCCGAGCCGGGCGGGGTGCGCCAGCCGGCCCCGGCGCCGCGCTTCTCGCGTACACCCGGCGCCATCCAGGGACCGGCGCCTGTGCCCGGCGCCGATCGTGAGGCAATCCTGTCGGATTGGGGAGTATAGCCAGCTACCGATCCAGCAGGCGGTCGGTGCCCAGGGCGCCGGCCAGCGCATCGGGCGACAGCCGTGCACCGGACATCCGCGCATAGGCGAGATCGGTGCCGGCAAGGCGTGCCTGGTCTAGATCGGCGCCGCGCCAGTCGCTGTAGCGGCATTGTGCCTTGTCCAGCTGGACGGGCAGGACGCGTCCGCCGCCCAGGGTGAGCGGGGTCAGGCGGGCACCGGTCAGATCGGCATGGGTGAGCCAGGCGCCGCTGAGATCGGCGCCGCGCAGATCGGCACCGGCAAGTTTGCAGCCGCGCAGATCGGCTCCGGCGAGGCGGGCGCCCTGCAGTTCGCAGCCGCTAAGGTCCAGCCCGGCCAGACAGGCCCGCGGTGCGCGCAGCGCGGTCAGGGCCCGCCCGGCGAGCGAGCCGGCAGGACGCAGGTCGAGGCCGGTGAAATCGACCGGCTGGCCACTGGCGCTGCCGCGCACCTGCTGGATATGTTCGGTCAGCCGCGTCTCGGCCTCACGCGCTGTCAGCACGCCGGCCGGTTCCGGGATGGGACGGTCGGGATGGGCGCCGGTCTGCATGTCGCGCGTCGTCGCCATGTCGAGCCGGGCATTGTCCATGTCGCAGCCGCGCAGATCGGCGGCTTTCAGCGAAGCACTGGAAAAATCCGCTCCGGCGACCAGCGCGAGCGCGAAACGTGCGCCGTCCAGGTCAGCGCGGCACAGGCGGGCACCCGACAGATTGGCATCCTCGAACCGGGCCCCGCGCGCCGAAACGCCGCCCAGCCGGGCCCCGGCCAGCGAGGCCCCGGAAAAGTCCGCATCGTCGAGCGTGCTGGCCTGCACCGTGGCCGGCTTGCCGTCAGGGCCGGGCAGGGGACGTTCGCGGAAATCCGCGCCGGCACAGCGCGCCGCGACAAGCCGGGCCCCCGTGAGATCGCAGCCGCGCAGATCGGCACCGTCGAGCCGGGCGCCGACCAGGCTGGCTTCGCGCATCACGGCCCCCTGGAAACGGGCGCCGCGGCAGTCCGCCCCGTCCAATCGTGCGTCGGAGAGGTCGCTATCGGAAAAGTCCGCATCGGTGAGATCGCAGCCGCTGAAATCCTGGCCGGCCAGGGAGCCGCCGCGGAAGACGGCACGCTGTCCGCCCGGATCGCCTTTCAGGTAAGCGGTGTGCGACCGGAGTGCGTTTTCGATGCCGGCCCGGTCCCAGCTGCGGGATGCATGTGCGGTCAAAGGTTCGTCCGTGCGGCCTGAGACATTTTGTGCAACTGCGATACCCAAGCCCTTCCATGCTGGCAAGCGGCGCTGCCGGGCGCGACGGACATGAATGATGAATGGCGTTCATGTCGGGTTCAGCGGGCCTTTGGCAATGTCCGTCTCGAGACCGGCGAACACCCTGTAGTCCCTCGCTCGTTTTCTGGTCTCGATATCGCTTAGATAGAACCGAAGCGCCGGCTGCCCCCAACAGTCGGCGCTTCTTTATTTCAGCAGGGCAAAAGAGGGGTGACAGGTTTTGTCCTGGCGGCCTGTCAGAGTGATCTCCATCGAAGATGAACACGGATGGAGAGCCCCAATGGCCATCGCGATCAATGCCTATGTCGAAGGTGCAGGCGGCGTTCTGCGCAACATGGTCCCGCACCGTTTCCGCGACGGTTTCTTCCGCATGCAGCGTCCCGGCGACGAGATCGACTGCCTGCACGTGGAAGACCTGCGCTCGGTGTGCCGCTATCTCAACAAGGGCTACCAGCTCGCCATGAGCTCGGCCGACGGCCACGCCATGCCGTCCTGGCAGCCGGCCGAAATGGTCCGCATCGCGGTTCGGTGAGACCCATTTTTCCCAGCGGTGCTTTCCCCCGCTCCCCAGCCCTCTCCCCAGGGAGAGGGAGTTCGGGCGGAGCGTGCGATGAAAGAAAACCCCTTCTCCCGCGGGGAGAAGGTGCCCGCAGGGCGGATGAGGGGGATATCCCGGTGCCGGAGGCGCTAACGCCCTACGGCAGTCCCGGAAAGTCCCCGCGGCGATGGCCGGCGACCATGTCGGCCAGCGCTTTCGGCTCCAGCACCTCGACCTGGTCGCCCCAGGCATAGAGGTGCCAGCACATTTCCAGCAGGCCGCTGGCGCGAAAGCGCACGATCACCGAACCGTCCTCGAGCGTTTCGGTCGATTGCAGCGGGTGGAAACGGTAGCGCAGGGCGTGGGGCGCGGCGGCGGGGGTGAATTTCCAGACGACATCGCCGAACTCGGCCTCGTTCTGGAACACGCCGAAGGAGCGGTTGGCATAGGCTTCCAGGTCGAAGGCCTCGTCGCGGGCAAACCAGTCCTCCGTCACCACGGCGCTTTCGATATCTTCCACCCGGTAGTGACGCATCACCGTGTCGCCGCGCGCCCGGTCGCGGCCGACCAGATAGCGCCGCGCGCCCAGCAGCAGGCCATAGGGTTCCACCCGGCGGGTCTTGGCCGCGCTGTCCTGACGTCCGCGATAGGCGATCTCCAGCACGAAGGGGCCTTTCAGCGCCTCGGCAATGGCGCTGTCGATGCGGGGATCCGAGGCCGGTTGCGGGCCGGGACGGGCGGCATGGCCCATGGCTTCCAGCAGCGCCTCCTCATCGGCTTCCAGCCCCGGACGCCGCTTGTCGGGCATCAGGATCTTGATGGTTTCGCGCAGCGTGCGCAGCTGTCCGGCCTCGCGGGTCAGGCCCTGGCGGTCCAGCGTCGTGCCGGCCAGTTCCAGCGCGGCGACCTCGTCGGCCGTCGGCGCAAAGAATTCCGCCACCCGGCGGCGCGGCACGCGCCAGCGCTTGTGGCCCTCGGCATCGACATAATCCTCGGTGTCGGGGAAGACGCGCACCAGCGCGTCGGTCATCCGCTGGGCGGTGCGGCGCACACAATCGAACTCCGCCTCGATCTCGTTCAGCGAGACGCCGGCATAGCCGCTGGCCATGCGCGCCAGCTGCAACAGTTCCACGGCCTTGGAAAACGCCATCGGGTTATCCTAGTTTCACGGGCAAGCGGGGCAGCCTGGACACGACTGATTCCGTTTTCGTGCGGCAGAGGGCCCGTTTGGCAGGCAATGTTCAAGTCCATTCGCAAACACATACCGGACTCGCATCCGGTGATCGACGTGCTGATGATCATCATCAAGGCCGTGAGCCGGTCGATGGCGCGCGACGTGATGCTGTTCGCCGGCGGCGCCTCCTATTTCGGCATGCTGGCCCTGTTTCCTGCCATGGCGCTGGCGATGTCGATCTACGGCCTGACCAATGACGTCTCCGATGTGGAAGCGCAGATCGCGCGCTTTGCCGGCATCATGCCGCAGGGCGCCCAGGATTTCGTGCTGAACCAGATGGCACGGCTTGCCGTGGCGCCGATCTCGGCGCTGTCGGTAAACGGTGCCATTGCTCTGGCCATCGCCCTGTTTGCCGCCTCGCGCGGGGTGAAGGCGGTGATCGCCGGGCTCAACCATCTCGCGGAAGACCAGGACATCCGCAATGTGATCCATTTCAACATCCTGGCGATGGGCTCCGTGCTGATCGGCGGGATGATGCTGACCCTGGCCAATCTGGCCGTGTTGGCCATCCCGGTCCTTCTGCGCAAGGTGTTCGTGCTTCTCGGGCTGGAACCGCTCGATTTCGGCGGGCTGGTGAATGAGTGGACGGCCGCCGCCCTGGTGATGTTCGTGGCGCTGGAACTGCTCTACCGCATGACGATGCGCCGCCGCTCCGAAGCTGTCAGCTGGCGGGCCTCGACCGTCGCGGCCCTGGTGTCGACCGGTCTCTGGCTGGGGCTGTCGAAAGGTTTTTCGCTCTATGTCGGCCAGGTGATCGATTTTGGCGTCTACGGGTCACTGGGCGCCCTTGTCGTCTTCCTTCTGTGGATTTATTGGTCGGCCTATGCGGTATTCTTCGGCGGCGCGCTGGCGATCGAGATCGACGCCCGTTACGGCACGCGCCGGGACCGGATCGCAGGCTAGGCAGGCGAGGCGGCTGGATTTCTGCTGCGCCCGCGATATAAACATGAACCAGTTATCAACTTTGACGCAGAGGTCTGCATGAAAAAGGTATATCCTGACGCCAAGGCGGCCCTGGACGGCCTCGTCTTCGATGGCATGACGTTGATGGCGGGCGGGTTCGGCCTGTGCGGCATCCCGGAAAACGCCATTGCGGCCCTGCACGCAGCCGGCGTGAAGGATCTCACCGTGATCTCGAACAATTGCGGGGTCGACGGTTTCGGTCTGGGCGTCCTGCTCGACGCCAAGCAGATCAAGAAGATGGTCTCGTCCTATGTCGGCGAGAACAAGGAATTCGAGCGGCAATTCCTGTCCGGCGAGCTGGAGCTGGAATTCAATCCGCAGGGCACGCTGGCCGAGCGCATCCGCGCCGGCGGTGCCGGCATTCCGGGCTTCTTCACCAAGACCGGCGTCGGCACGATGATCGCGGAAGGCAAGGAACACCGCGAATTCAACGGCGAGACCTACATCATGGAAACCGGCCTGACCGCCGATGTCTCCATCGTGAAAGCCTGGAAGGCCGACCCGGAAGGCAATCTGGTCTTCCGCAAGACCGCCCGCAATTTCAACCCGATGATGGCGACGGCCGGCAAGGTGACCATCGCCGAGGTCGAGGAAATCGTCGAACTGGGCGCGCTCGATCCGGACCATATCCACACGCCCGGCATCTTCGTGCAGCGCCTGTTCAAGGGCGAATTCGAAAAGCGCATCGAACAGCGCACGATCCGCGAAAGGGAGAGCGCATAATGGCCTGGACACGCGATGAAATGGCGGCCCGCGCCGCCCAGGAACTGGAAGACGGTTTCTACGTCAATCTCGGCATCGGCATCCCGACCCTGGTCGCCAACCATATTGCCGACGATATCGACGTCACACTGCAGTCGGAGAACGGCATGCTGGGCATGGGTCCTTTCCCTTACGAGGACGAGGTCGATCCCGACCTGATCAATGCCGGCAAGCAGACCATCACCGAGCTGCGCCGCACCTCGTATTTCTCCTCCGCCGACAGTTTCGCGATGATCCGCGGCGGCCATATCGACATCTCGATCCTGGGCGCGATGGAAGTGTCTGAGACGGGCGATATCGCCAACTGGATGATCCCGGGCAAGCTGGTGAAGGGGATGGGCGGTGCCATGGACCTGGTCGCCGGCGTCAAGCGCGTCGTGGTGATCATGGACCACGCCAACAAGGCCGGCGAGCCCAAGCTGCTGAAGGCCTGCACCCTGCCGCTGACCGGCCAGGCCTGTGTCGACCGCATCATCACCACGCTGGGCGTGTTCGACGTGAAGGGCGATCATCTCGAACTGATCGAGCTGGCCCCCGACGTCACGCTGGACGAGATCAAGTCGAAGACCGAAGCCAGCTACACGGTCTCACCGCAGCTGAAAGAGCACGCGACAGCCTGACCTGACCTGACGCAAAAGTAATCAGTGCTAACTTACTGACCTGCAAGGCGGCTCACCAAAGCGTGAGCCGCCTTAGCAAGGTTTAATCCTGCCCCCGCACCGCAGTGCTATGAAAGCCGGGCGAGGGAGGAAAACATGCCGCTCACCCGATTGTCATTGAGCAATCCGGCCGCCGTGTGCGTCGGAATTGCCCTGATCGTGCTGATGGGCATTCTTGCCTTCACACGCCTGCCTGTTCAGCTCTTCCCGGACACCGAGCGTCCGCAGGTCAATATCGCCACGTTCTGGCGCTCGGCCTCGCCGCTGGAAATGGAATCGGAAATCGTCGAGCCGCAGGAACAGCTCCTCACCGGACTGCCCGGGCTGGAGGAGATGCGCGTCTTCACCAATGAGGGCGCGGCCTTCATCAACCTCACCTTCGCGCTTGAAACCGACATGACGCAGACGGCGATCGAGATATCGAATCGCCTGTCGCAATTGCCGCCGCTGCCGCGCGATGCGGTGGGTCCCAATGTCGGCGGGTTCGGCGGCGACGCCCAGCAGAGCCTGATCTGGTTCTTCGTCCAGGCCTTGCCGGGCAATCCGATGGAGATCCACGACTATACCAGCTTCATCGAGGACACGGTGGTGCCGCGCCTCGAGGCGATCCGGGGCGTGGCCAGCGTCAATATCGGCTGGGGCCAGCGGCCCGAGGAATTACTGATCACGGTCGATCCCTACCGCGCCGCAGCGCTGGGCGTGACCCTGCCGCAGATTTCCGGCGCCATCGCCAATAACCAGGACGTGTCCGGCGGCAATGCCGAGATCGGCCGCCGCTCCTACCAGATGCGTTTCGAGGGTGAATTCGAACCGTCCGAGATGGGCGATCTGGTGATTGTCTGGCGCGACGGAACGCCGGTGCGCCTGTCCGATGTTGCCACGGTCGAGGTGACCTATGGCGAGCGCACGAACTTCACCTATCAGAACGGCAATCCGGCGATGGGCATCGAGGTGCGCCGCCAGCAGGGTGCCAATGTGCTCGCCGCGCTGGACGCGGTGAAGGCGGAAGTCGCGACGATCAACGAGACGCTGCTCGCTGAACGCCAGCTGGTGATGGCGCCGTCCTTTGATGCCTCAGTCTTCATCATGCGCGCCATCGACCTCTTGCGCACCAATCTGCTTCTGGGGGTGGCGCTGGCGATTTTCGGGCTCTGGCTCTTCCTGCGCCGGGCGCGGGCGACGCTGATCATCTCGCTCGCCATCCCGGTCTCGCTGCTCTCCACCCTGATCGTGCTCTTCCTGCTGGGCCGCTCGCTCAACGTGATCTCGCTGGCGGGCCTGGCCTTTGCCACCGGCATGGTGATGGATGCGGCGATCATTGTGCTGGAGAACGTCATCCGGCGGCGCGAGGGCGGCGAGGATGCGCACACCGCGTCCGAACGCGGTGCCGGCGAGGTGTGGGGCGCGCTGCTGGCCTCCACGACCACGACCGTTGCCATCTTCCTGCCGATCATCTTCACCCGCAATGCCGAGGGCCAGATCTTCGCCGATCTCGCCATCACCATCGCGGTGGGCGTCGCCGTGTCGATGATCGTTGCCGTGACCATCCTGCCGGTGGCGGCGAAATACTGGGTGCGCGACCGCGCGACCCGGACGCGCCAGCCCATGCTCAACCGGATCGCCTCGGGCGTGATGATGCTGAGCGACAGTCCGCGCCGGCGCCTGGCGCTGGCCGGCACGCTGATCGCCATCCCGCTGGCCCTGACCTGGTTCCTGCGGCCGGATCTGGACTATCTGCCGCCGGTGAAGCGCGATGCGGTGGACGCTTTCCTGATCTTCCCGCCGGGCTCCAATCTCGACTGGATCGAGGACGAGGTCGCCGCCACCGTCATCGAACGCCTAGAGCCCTATATGAGCGGCGAGCGGGAACCGGCGCTGCGAAACTATTATTTCGGCACTTTCCCCGGCGGCACCGGGGCGACGGCCGGTATCCGCGTGCAGGACCAGTCACAGGTCGGCGAGCTGGAGCGCATTGTCCGCGAGGAGATCATCACCGGCATTCCCGACGTGTTCGGTTTTGCCCAGCAGGGCGATCTGTTCGGCGGCTTTTCCCAGGGCGGCAATATCCAGGTGAATATCCAGTCCGCCGATGCCGAGGCGCGGGCCCGGGCGACCCAGGTCGGCCTGACCATGCTGCGCGAGCGCTTTCCGGGCGTGAACATCAATGCCAATCCGCCGCCCCAGGCGACCCAGCCGCGCCTGACCCTGGTGCCGGACGACCGGCGTATCCAGGAGGCCGGATGGGCGCGCCGCAATGTGGCGGGCATGATCGCCATGCTGGGCGACGGCCAGTTCATCGGCGAGTATTTCGACGGCGAGACGCGCATGAACATGATCCTGCGCTCCACCCCGTGGGAGACGCCGGACGAGCTGACCGGCATGCCGGTGGCGACCCCGTCCGGTGCCGTCGTGCCGCTGGGCGATCTGGTGGAAATCCGCGAGGAAGTGGGGGCGGGCGCCATCCAGCGTCTCAACCGCCGCCGCACCGTCACCATCAATATCAACCAGCCGGAAAACGTCTCGCTGGAAGAGATCCTGGAGACCGTGCGTACCGAGATCGAACCGGCCATGCGCGCCGAACTGCCGGCCGACGGCTCGATCGTCTATGGCGGCAGCGCCGACAGCCTGAACCGGGCCATCAACACCATGCTGATGAATATGGGCATGGCGATGGTGATCCTCTTCCTGATCCTGGCCGGCATGTTCCGCTCGCTGCGCGACGCGCTGCTGGTGCTGGTCTCCATCCCGCTGGCCGGGGTGGGCGGTGTGGTGATGCTGCAGGTGCTGAACCTGTTCGTCTCCCAGCCGCTCGATCTTCTCACCATGATGGGCTTCGTCATCCTTTTGGGCCTGGTGATCAACAACGCCATCCTGCTGGTCGACCAGACCCGCCAGGGCGAGCGCGAAGGCCTGGCCCGGCGCGAAGCGGTCGACCAGGCCCTGCGCGTGCGCCTGCGGCCGATCTTCATGTCGACCATGACCAGCCTCCTGGGCATGCTGCCCCTGCTGCTGGTGCCCGGCGTCGGCTCGACCATCTATCGCGGACTGGCAGCCGCGATTGTGGGCGGTATGAGCGTCAGCCTCGTCTTCACCCTCGTTCTCATTCCCTGCCTCCTGCGCCTGGGCGAATTGCGCCAGTCCCGCACGGTGGCAGATCCGGCTACGATGCCGGCCGAATAAACCGGAGCCCCGACATGTTGCGATCCTTCATCTGCCTCGCTGCCGGCTCCGCCGCGCTCCTGGTCACCGCACCCGCCGCGGTGCTGGCCCAGGACGGTCCGCCGCCGGCCGTGGTGCGCACTGCCGAGATCGTCGAGCGCGACATGGCCCGCACGGTGATGACACCGGCCAGCGTCATGGCGCGCAATGATGCCCGCATCGCCGCGGAAGCCTCCGGCCGGGTCACCTTCGTGGCCGAACCGGGCGACATGATCGAGACCGGCGGGCTGATCGCCCAGCTGGACGACCGCCAGGCCCGCATCCAGCTCGACGAGGCCCGCGCCCGCCTGGCCCGTGCAAACTCGAACGCCAGTTACCAGAATGCGGAAGCCGACCGTTATGAAGGCCTCGCCGCCAACGGCACCGTGCCGGCCAACCGGCTGCGCGAGGTCGAACTGGCCCGCGATCTGGCCGACCAGGACCTGCGCGAGGCCCGGGCTGCCGTGATGCGCGCCGAGCTGGAACTGGAGCGCACGCAGATCGTTGCACCGTTTCCGGGCCGGGTCGCGGAACGCCTGATCCAGGCCGGGGAAATCTCCGCGCCGGGACGCGAGATCGTCCGTCTGGTGGATATCGAACACAAGGAGGCCGTCGCCCAGGTGCCGGTCGCCATCGCGCCCTTCCTGGAAGTGGGCCAGGAGGTCACGCTGTCGCTCGCCAACGGCACCAGCCAGCGCGCCCCGATCCGCGCGATCATCCCGGTCGGCGACGCCGTCTCGCGTACCTTCGAGGTACGGATCGATCTGACCGGTTCCGACTGGATTGTCGGCTCGGCCGCCCGCGCGGCTTTCCCGGCCGAAACCCCGCGTCTGCAGGCCGCTGCGCCCTATGACGCGGTGGTGCTGCGCTCCAGCGGCAGCCATGTCTTCGTCGTCGATGACGAACACATCGCTCATCAGGTCGCTGTGGTGGCGGGCGTGCGCGAAGGCGGCTATGTCGCCATCGACGGCGATGTGGAAGCCGGCCAGCGCGTCGTCGTCTCCGGCGCGGAGACGTTGAGCGACGGCCGCCCGGTCCAGGAACTCGGCGAGGACGCTTAGGGGGCCTGTCCATTTCCTCCCCATTTCATGGGGAGGGGGACCCGTGAAACGGGGGAGGGGCCGCCGCGTCAGCGGCGGAATGGTGGAGCCTGGCTCTGCTGCTTTCTGGCGCTGCGCGCCACCCCTTCGACCCCTCCTTCGCCAAGGCGAAGAAGGGGCCACTTCCCCACGATGTGGGGAAGAAAGAACGGCAAGCGCTGAACCCTTTCCTCCCTCTCCCTAGGGAGAGGGATCGAGGGAGAGGGGGAAGACACCGGCCTTCGCGATTGAAACGCCAGCACCCGGCTTTCCCCCTCATCCGCCCCTGCGGCGGCACCTTCTCCCCGAGGGAGAAGGGGAGCGCCGCCGCGTCAGCAGAGCGCTAGGGTCTATTCCGCCACGCCTTCGGTTCGCCCATGATCAACAGCCACAGGCAGGTGCCGATCTCGGCGAAGGAGGACGGCGTGCCGGCAATCGTGCTGAGGAGGCTGCCGGAATAGCCGCTCATGAAGAGCGGGCCGGCAAACTCGACCAGGAAACCGATACAGCTGATCATCAACAGGAAGCCGAGAACGTGCGGCAGCAGGCCCGAGCGCCAGCCCAGCCAGCCCAGCGGGAAGAGCCACAGCCCCCAGAAGATCGAGGCGAGATTCGTGTAGCGGAAATAGGTCTCCATCCGCGCCAGCGCCTGCGCGCCCGCATCGGCAGCCAGGGCGCCGTCGACGCCCGCCAGATCGAGCAAAGCCAGCTTCTCGCCCAGTGCCAGGAAGGTCATCGGCACACTCGCCAGGGCAAACAGCACCATCAGCCGCGCAGCGGTCGCACCATGGGGCGCCAGGATGCGGTAGAGCACGACCGGCAGGGCGAGATAGATCACATAGGCGGCCAGTCCGACGCAGATGCCGGCGGCAAACAGGCTGCGATTGTCACCGATCAGCGCCAGCATCCGCTCGGGATCGTTCATGTCGATCACCTGCGATGGCACATAGATCAGGCTGAAAATCCCGGTCAGGACGAGCAGGAGATACAGCAGGCCGGCCAGTCTGCCGTCGGATAGTCGAAGGGTCATCAATACGCTCCGGTTCAAGGGGTTGGACACTGTCAGCGTCCAGCCTTGACCGGGGCGTGCCTGCCGTCTGGCCGATTTGAAAATCGGCCATGTCGATTGGCGAAATCGGGCAGGAAAGCCCGCCCGGAAACACCGACCCGCTTCCCCCGGCCCTGTGCCGGGGCCCGGGGATATCTGCGGGTACGCGCTCCTGAGCCGGTGAAATCAGGCTGCGCATGCCAGGCCCCGGCACAGGGCCGGGGAAAACGGTGAGGGGAAGAAAGTGCGGTAAGCGCTGAACCCATTCCTCCCTCTCCCAGGGCAGGGCTATCGCATATGGGCGATGGCGTTGAGGAGGTAGTCGTTTTCCCAGGCGCAACGTTTCATGCGTCTTCGTATGGATGTTTTGGGGTCGTCGATGCGCTGCAGGAGGCTCATGGCGAGGCGGGTGATGAGGGCG
>NZ_JBDWAS010000045.1:0-283334 GCF_039978735.1 Maricaulis sp. | reverse complement strand
GTCCCGCAAGGGATCCGGGTAAATCTCCGCGTGCGGGATGCCTCGGGCATCACCACCAAAGCTTCAAATCGGACACGCGATGTCCGCCGTGCATCCCGCACCCCTCTCATCGCTCCAGGCGCACAGCGCCGTGGAGGGTTTTGTGTTTCCTCATCTGCAAACACACACGATTTTTCCCGGAAGCGCGCAGCGCTGTCCGGGACCGACTGGAAGCCGCTCACGCTTCACGCAGCAAAGCAGATCCCGGATCTGCAGCCTGCCTGCGCAGGCTGAAGCCTGCGCCCGCGAAAGCGGGTGGCCGGGAGAAATGGAAGAGGTTGAAATGCGCACTGCCGCTTTCCCCGGACCTGTTCCGGGGCCTGCCGGCGTTTCAGGTGCAGGCTCAACCGGGCCCCGGCACGGGGGCCGGGGGAAGCGGGGGAGAATGGGAAAAGCCCCCCGACACACAAACGCCCGCCCCAGGAGGGCGGGCGCTGTGATGCGTCTCGACACGTCTAGGCGTCGACTTCGGCCTCGAGCGCGTGCTCCTGGATGAAGTCGCGGCGCGGTTCGACAACATCGCCCATCAGCTTGGTGAAGAGCTCGTCGGCGGTATCGGCATGGGTGACCGAGACCTGCAGCAGGGAGCGCGCATTCGGATCGAGCGTGGTTTCCCAGAGCTGGCCGGGATTCATCTCGCCCAGACCCTTGTAGCGCTGGATTTTCATGCCCTTGGCCCCGGACGTAATGACGGCCTCGACCAGCTGGCTGGGCGAATGGATCCGCACAGCGCCGGATTTCGGCGCGAACACGGCCGGGCCGGTATAGTCGCCGGCGATTGCCTGGGCCCGCTCGGACAGGCGTTTCGCCTCCGGGCTTTCGCGCAGATTGGCGTCAAGCACCACGGTTTCGGTGACGCCCCGGAGCTCGCGCTGGAAGATCAGCTGGTATTCCTCGCCCAGGCGCGCCGTCCAGCCATCCTCGCCCTCATCGGCAACGGCGTTGAGGCGTTCGGCGGCTGTCTTCACGGCCTCTTCGGACGGCTCCAGCACCAGCGCACCGGCCAGGGCGGCGGCTTCCAGGGCGAAGCCCGGAGCCCGCGCCGTCAGGCGGTCGACGGAGAGTTTCACGCCGCGCGCCGAAGCGACACGGCCGGCCAGGTCCTGGCCATAGATCACCTCGCCACCGGCCAGGGTCAGCGTCGCGTCGGACGCGCCTTCCTCGATCAGGTAGGCGTCCATTTCCGCCTGGTCCTTCACATAGCGTTCCGAGCGGCCCTTGGTGATCTTGTAGAGCGGCGGCTGGGCGATATAGAGGTGGCCGCGCTCGATCAGCTCGGGCATCTGCCGGTAGAAGAAGGTGAGCAGAAGCGTGCGGATGTGGGCACCGTCCACGTCGGCATCGGTCATGATGATGACCTTGTGGTAGCGCAGCTTGTCGTAATTGATCTGGTCGCGCCCGATGCCCGTGCCCAGCGCCGTGATCAGCGTTCCGACCTGGTCGGACGAGAGCATCTTGTCGAAGCGTGCGCGCTCGACATTGAGGATCTTGCCCCGCAGCGGCAGCACGGCCTGGTTCTCGCGGTGACGGCCCTGCTTGGCAGAGCCGCCGGCCGAGTCACCCTCGACGATGAAGAGTTCGGACTTGGCCGGATCCTTCTCCTGACAGTCGGCGAGCTTGCCGGGCAGGGAGGTGATGTCCAGCGCCGACTTGCGCCGCGTCAGCTCGCGCGCCTTGCGGGCGGCTTCGCGGGCGGCGGCGGCCTCGATGATCTTGGAGACGACCATCCTGGCTTCGTTGGGATGCTCCTCGAACCATTCGGCCAGCGCCTCGCCGACCGCGCCCTCGACGGCGGGACGGACTTCCGACGAGACCAGCTTGTCCTTGGTCTGGGAGGAGAATTTCGGGTCCGGAACCTTCACCGACAGGACGCAGGTCAGGCCTTCACGGGCATCATCGCCGGAGATGGCGACCTTGGCCTTGGCGGCCAGGCCGGACGAGCCGGCATAATTGTTGATGATACGGGTCAGCGCACCGCGGAAACCGGCCAGGTGCGTGCCGCCATCGCGCTGGGGAATGTTGTTGGTGAAGCAGAGCACATTCTCGTGATAGCTGTCATTCCACTCCAGCGCCGCTTCCACCGAAACACCGTCACGTTCGCCCTGGATCAGGACGGGCGGGGTGAAGAGCGGCGTCTTGGTGCGGTCGAGATGCGAGACGAAGGCCGCCACGCCGCCCTCATACATCATCGTGTCGGAGAAGGGCTCCGGGCCGCGGTCATCCTTCAGCGTGATCTTCACGCCGGAGTTCAGGAAGGCGAGTTCGCGCAGCCGGTGCTGCAGCGTGTCGCGATCGAACTCCGTCATGGTGAAGGTGTCCTCGGAGGGCATGAAGCGGACTTCCGTGCCCTTCTGGCCCTCGGCCTCGCCGACGACCTTGAGATCTTCCTCGGCCTCGCCGCGGCGGAAGCGCATGTGGTGCTTCTTGCCATTGCGCCAGATGGTCAGATCCATCCAGTCGGACAACGCGTTCACCACCGACACGCCCACGCCGTGCAGGCCGCCGGACACCTTGTAGGAATTCTGGTCGAACTTACCGCCGGCGTGCAGCTGGGTCATGATGACCTGGGCCGCAGAGACGCCCTCTTCCTTGTGGATGTCGGTCGGAATGCCGCGACCGTCATCACGCACCGAGGCCGAACCGTCGGCATGCAGGCGCACCACGACTTCGGTACAATGGCCGGCGAGCGCTTCGTCGATCGCATTGTCGACGACTTCGTAGACCATGTGGTGAAGGCCGGAACCGTCATCGGTGTCGCCGATATACATGCCCGGGCGCTTGCGCACGGCGTCGAGCCCTTTGAGGACCTTGATCGACTCCGCGCCGTATTCTTGATTCGCTTGTTCCGTCATGGGATTGTTGTACAGGTTTCGCATCCCTGTGACCACTCGCGCGCACACGCGCGCGTACGTACGCGCGTGAGTCAGTTCGCGGCGTCTTCAGCCTCGGGACGGACCATCCGCCGCTTCAGCCAGTTGCGGCCAATCACGCCGATGAGGACGAGCAGCAGAACCGCCCCGCCGACCGCGATCCAGGCCTGCAGGCCGGCGCCCTCGATCCCCCGGATCGCGGCATGGCTGGCAAAGGCGATCAGCGCCATTTTCGGCACGCTGCCGATCGCGGTCCCGGCGATGAAATCGCGAAAGCGCATCGGCGTGCAGCCGGCCGCGGCATTGATCACGATGGAGGGCAGGGTCGGCACGAGGCGGATCACCGCACTCGCCCAGAAGCCGTGGCGTGCCAGCTCGTCCATCACGATGGCGGCGTCGGAGCCCGCCCGCTCTTCCACCCAGCCCGCGCCGAGCTTGCGGCCGAGGGCGAAACCGAGTGCACAAGCGGCCAGCTTGCCGGCCCAGCTGTATGCAAAGCCCGCCCAGGGTCCGAAGGCCGCCACCATCGCGGCGATCAGCACCGCCTGCGGCGTGCCCAGCAGGATCAGCACCAGGAAAAGCACCAGCGCGACCGGCGGCGCCCAGACAGTGCCGCCTGCCGCGTCGAGCATGTCCAGACCGCGCCGTGTGACGTCTTCGGGCAGAAGAAAGGCCGCAAACCCGCCCAGCGAAAACAGGGCAACAAGCACAATCAGGGCCGCCGCCCGGCCCGGATGGCGCCGGACAAGACCGGCCAGCGCCCCGGGGATCACGGCCCCGCCCGGTAGAGCGTCAGCCGCATCTCGTCGCCATTGGAGTAGTTCTGCCCCTCGATCGTTTCCAGCGCCTGCAGGGACAGCCCCAGCGCCTCGGCCTGCGCCAGAAAGGGTTCGGCCTCGGAGGCATCGATCAGGGCCAGCGAGCAGGCCGTGTCCGCCGCCAGCCGGGTCGCGGCATCGGCGGGATCTGCGGCGAGCACGGTGTCATAGGGACCATGGCGATAGACCAGGCTGGGCTCGCGGAAGGCGGAGGTGACGAGATGGGTCGGTTCACACGCCGCATGCGCGTCGACGGCCGCAACGATGCGCGGCGTCAGCCACAATGTTTCCAGCCGCGGCATGGTCACGCCATAGACCGTGATCACCGCCAGCGCCCCGCCGGCCAGCCCGGCTGCGAGAGACGCCGGGCGGCGGCCGGTGAGATAGAGTGCCAGCGCCGCGGCTGCGGCGAGGAATGTGGCCGCGCCCAGCACGACGAGCATCGGCGAGACAACGCCCTCGGACCAGTGGAACCCGGCCGCCGGCACCGCCGCGACCAGTCCGGAAAAGGCCAGCCAAACGGCGGCATAGAGCCCCGCCGCAATCTTCAGCCAGAGCGGTGCCTTGCTGTCGCCCGGTGCGAAGATTGCCGCAACGGCCAGTACAGCCAGCGCCGGATAGGTTGGCATCACATAGTGGGGCAGCTTGGTCGCGATCAGCTCGTAGGCGATCCAGGCCGGCACGACCCAGCAGATCAGGTAACGCACGGCCGGGCGGGCCCGGTTTGCCCAGGCCCACCAGCCGGCGAAGACTGCAAACAGCGAGCCCGGCCAGAAGGTCAGCGAGAACAGGCCGAGATAATAGCCCGGCGGGCCGGCATGGGATTGCTGGCTCTCGCCCACCTTGCCCATCAGGCTGTCGCCGACGGCTTCGGCGTAGAAGGCGCCGTCGGACACGATGCCGATGGCGACATACCAGGGCAAGGCAATGATCAGGAAAAGCGGCACGCCCCAGAGCGGTTTCAGTCCGCTGAGCCAGGAAAACTTGCGGTCCCAGACCAGAAGCGCGGCCAGCGCCAGGCCGATGAAAAGCAGGATGATCGGTCCCTTGATCATCATGCCGGCGCCCAGCGCGGCCCAGAACAGGGCCGGCCGCCACCAATGCCCCTGCGGCTGCAGATAGACCCGCATCAGGGCGAGGTGTGCCGCCGTGATTGTCGCCAAGAGGACCGCATCGGTCTTGGCAATCCGCGCCTCGAAGCCGACGGCCAAGGCGGTCGCGACGAGCAGGCCAGCACCCAGCCCCGCGGTGCGTCCGAAGAGGCCGGCCGCGATGGCCGCCGTCATGGCGACCGCAGCAAGGATCCCGAGAAAGGAGGGAATACGATGCGCCCAGATCGCACGGTCGTCCGCCGTGCCGGTCAAGGTCACGGCGATCGATTGCAGCCAGTAGATTCCGGCCGGTTGCAGATAGCGTTGTTCTTCCTGGAAGCGGATGTCGATGAAATCGCCGGTCTCGACCATCTGGCTGGTGGCGACGGCATAGCGGCCCTCATCGCGATCCACCGGCGGGATGGAGGAGATACCCGGCAACAGCACCACGCAGGAGACCAGGACCAGAACGAGCCAGTCCTTCCACCCCAGGCGGCTGGCGGCCTCGCTCACGGGCGGCGCTCTTGGATGCGGCCGGGTGCCTTGGTCCGCCGCACCAGCCAGATCACGCCCATCGTGTCGAATATGCCGACGAAGGCGCGGCCGATATTGGTGTATTTCGACTGGCCGGCATGGCGGGCGCGGTGGCGCACCGGATGATTGATCAGCGGATGCCCATAGCGCTGGAACAGGGCCGGCAGGAAGCGGTGCATGCCCTCGAAACAGGGCAGCAACAGGAAGGCCTCGCGCGGGAAAACCTTCACGCCGCAGCCGGTATCCGGGCAGTGATCGCCCAGCACCGCGGCACGGAATCCGTTGGCAATACGGGTCGCCACCAACCGGGAGACCGGATCATTGCGGCGCACACGTGTGCCGGCAACCAGCGGCGCCTCACCCTCGGCGGCCCAGGCTTTTTCCAGCATGTCGGGAAGATCGGCCGGATCGTTCTGCCCGTCGCCATCCATGGTCGCAATCCAGGGCGCCCGCGCGGCCAGAACGCCGGAGCGGACCGCCTGCGACTTGCCGCAGCGACGGTCATGGCGGACGACACGGACGCGCGGGTCCTTTGCGGCGATATCCTGCAGGATGTCAGGCGTAGCGTCGCTCGACCCGTCATCGACAAAGACGATCTCGAACGCGCCGGCGCGTTCCATTTCGCGCAGCGTTTCCTCGCACACGGCGGCGACATTCTCCGCCTCGTCGAGCACGGCGATCACGACGCAGGCCCGCGGCCCCTCGCCGGACCGTTCCGGCCGCCGGAAATCGATGCTTGTCGGATCGCTCATTTCCCTGCCCCGATCATTGCGCCGCGAGTGTGTGCCGCTTCGGCGCCGGTTACAAACCTCAATCGCCGCATCGTGCGTCCGATAGCCGGCATGCTAGCGCGCCACCAGAAGCAGGATGGCGATACCGGTCATCACCAGCCCGGTCACGATATCCGCCCCGCGCCGGACCGCCGGCGTTACCAGCCATTCGCGGGCCCGATGCGCGCCGCCGATATAGGCGCCCGCCGTAAGTACGGCCAGCACGGTCATCATGGCCAGCATCAGCGCGTATGTGGCCGGCGTGATCGCCTCGAGCGGCACAAAGGCCGGCACCAGGGTCAGGTAGAAAACGATGGGCTTGGGATTGGAGAGCGGCATGGCGACACCCGCCACGAAAGTCGCGGCATGGCTGCGTTTCGAGCCCGCCTTGAAGACTGGCTTCGGCCGGGCGCCGGTCCAGGCACTCCAGAAAGCCCGGAACGCCATCCAGGACAGATAGGCCACGCCGACCAGCTTGGCCGCCAGCCAGAAGCCGGACAATTGCGTCGCCAGCGCCGACAGCCCCGTCACCGCCAGGGTGAACCAGAACATGTCGCCCAGCAGAATGCCGAAGCCATAGATGGCCGCATTCACCGGCCCGGCATCCAGGGTCCGCGCCACCATCGCCGCAATCCCGGGGCCTGGCGTGATGAACAGGACCAGCAACGCACCGGCAAAGAGAAGAAGATTTTCCGGCGTCATTCCGGCCGCCTTACACGGGCCGCGTCGACCTCGAAATACTGCACCCGCTCCCCAAAGGGCTCGAACAGCACGCGCTCCACGCCGGTCAGCCAGGCCTGGGAGCCGGAGGCGAGAATTTCGCGGGCGAGGCCCTCGCGGCGGGGGGCATCCAGATGGGCGCAGGCCTCGTCGAACAGCAGGAGCGGGGCCACGCCGCCCTGCCAGGCGAGCGCCCGGGCCTGGGCCAGAGCAAGGGTGAGGATCAGCGCCTTCTGCTCGCCGGTCGAACAGTCACCGGCGGGCTGGTCCTTCTCCCGATGACGGGCGACCAGTTCGGTCCGGTGGGGGCCGCGCGTCAGGGTGCGGCCCGCCGCGCCGTCCCGCCGGCGGCCGTCGCGCAGCGCGGCGGCAAACCTGTCTTCGGCTGTCCCGGCATCCAGCCCGTCGGCCAGATCGGCCTCGACCGCGCCGTCGAGCGCCAGATCGGCTTGCGGAAAGGCGCCCTCGGGACGGGCATCGATCTCGCCCTGCAGACGGATCAGCGCATCGAGCCGGGCGGCTGCCATGGCCACGCCGTGACCGGCCATCTCGCTTTCCAGCGCGTTGAGCCAGGCCGGATCCGCCTGGCCCTCGTCCAGCAGACGCTGACGGCGCGTGCGCACCTTGTCATAGGCCGTCGCCGCTTCAGCATGGGCGGGGTCGGCTGCGTAGACGAGCCGATCGAAAAATTTCAGCCGGTCGGCCCGGGGACCGGCAAACAGGCGGTCCTGGGCCGGGGTCAGCCAGATCATCGGCACCAGCCGCGCCAATTCCCCCTGGGGCGCCGGCTCGCCGTCGATCCGGGTTTCCCGCCGCCCGCCATTGCGCGCGCCGACGCCGAGACGCACCTCGCCATCGCGCGTCTCCATCTCGGCGAAGACGGCCCAGGCCTCGGCCGGACCGGACGCGTCCTTGCGCGCAACACCGTCAGCCCCGGCCGAACGCAGACCGCGGCCTGGCACGAGAAAGGAGAGCGCTTCGAGCAGATTGGTCTTGCCCGCCCCGTTGGCGCCGTAGAGCGCGACCGGGGCCGGGCCCAGTTCCAGATCGAGCGCGGCATAGCAGCGGAAATCGGTAAGCCGCAAACGACGAACCGCCGCAGGCGGAACCGGCGGCGGTGTCGGAGTCTCGAATTCGGTAAACCCGTCCGTCACACCCGCAACGGCATCAGCACGTAGAGCGCGTCTTCATCGCCGCTGTCGGTCACCAGGGCTGGCGAGGCTGCATCGGCGAAGTGGAAACGCGCCTCGTCGCCTTCGATCTGCGAGGCGACATCGAGCATGTAGCGCGCATTGAAGCCGATGGCGAAGCCTTCGTCGGAATAGGACACGGCGAGCTCTTCCTCGGCCTGTCCGCTTTCCGGATTGTTCACGGCCAGCGTCAGCGTGTCCTGACCCAGCGAGAGCTTCACCGAGCGCGACTTCTCGACCGAGATCGTGGCGACGCGGTCGACGGCCTCGGCGAAACGTTTGTTCTCGACCGACATCACCCGGGTATTGCCGCGCGGAATGACGCGCTCATAGTCCGGGAAAGCGCCGTCGATCAGCTTGGAGGTCAGCACGGCGCGGCCCAGGCGGAAGCGGATCTTGCCTTCGGAGACCGAGACCTCGACATCGTCGTCGGCGTCTTCCAGAAGACGGCGGACCTCCTGCACGGTCTTGCGCGGTACGATCACACCCGGCATGCCGTCCGCACCATCCGGCAGATCGATCTCCGCCAGCGCCAGACGCACACCATCGGTCGCGACGGCACGCAGCGTCTTGCGGCCATCATGCTCGGCGGCATGCAGATGGATGCCGTTGAGATAGTAGCGGGTCTCTTCAGTCGAGATCGCGAAACGGGTCTTGTCGATCACCCGGGCCAGTTCGCTCGCGGGGACCGAAAAACGGTGTTCGAGATCCTCGGTCGGCATGACCGGGAAATCGCCCGGCGGCAGACAGGGCAGCGAGAAGTTCGAGCGGCCGGCTTTCAGCGTCAGCCGCGGATCGCCGCCCGTCATCTCCAGCGTGACATCGGCGCCGTCCGGCAGTTTGCGGGTGATGTCGTAGAGCGTGTGCGCCGGCGCGGTCACCAGACCTTCGCCCTCGCAGGTCGCGTCCGTCGTTTCCAGGATCTCGATATCAAGATCGGTGGCCGCGAAACTCGCACCATCCGGCCCGGCCGAAATCAGGACATTGGACAGGATCGGGATCGTGTTGCGCTTTTCGACGACGGCCTGAACATGGCCCAGGGCCTTCAGGAGCGTTGCGCGCTCAATCGTCAGCTTCATGTCTTACGTCCGCTTGCACATTGGCGGCATCACCGCAGCGTGACACCGGGTCGGTCGGGACAGCACGGCGAGCAAATCACCCCGTGCCGAAACAGGTGGGTCAAAGAGGATACATGAAAACGCGCGTTCGCAAGAGATTTCTCCAGCGCACGCGCCTTCTCCACAACTGACATTGGCCGGAGGACCTGGCCTAGCTCTGCAGCTCGCGGGTCAGCCGATCGATATCGTCACCCACCGGATCCCCGGCTTCCAGCAGCGCTGTGACCTTGTTGACCGCATGGATGACGGTGGAATGGTCCCGCCCGCCAAAGCGCCGGCCGATATCCGGCAGCGAACGCGTCGTCATCGTCTTGGCCAGATACATCGCCACATGGCGCGGGCGCACGACGCTCTGGGTGCGGCGCTTGGAACAAATATCTGCCGGCGTCACGCCGTAATGGCTGGCGACGACCTTCTGGATATCATCCACTGTCAGGCGCCGCTCGGAATTCAGCGACAATTCACGCAGCGCCGTGGACACCGCCTCCATCGTCACCGGCAGCCCCAGCAGCGCGGTGCGGCAGATCACATTGTTCAGCACGCCTTCCAGCTCGCGCGGGCTGGTGGTGATCCGGGCGGCGAGGAAGTCGCGCACGGCTTCCGGCACGTCGAGCACCGGATAGTGGCACTTCGCCTGCGCGATCTTGCAGTCAAGGATCTGGCGGCGCAGATCGAGATCGGGTTTGCCGAGCGGACAGGACAGACCGCCCGTCAGCAGCGAACGCAGCCGGTCGTCGGACACCTGCAGCTCGGCCGGCGGCCGGTGCGAGGCCAGCACGACCTGCTTGTTCTCGGCAATCAGCGCCGCGATCGTGTTCAGCAGTTCGTCTTCGGTCTTCAGCTTGCCGGCGATGAAATGGACATCGTCGATCAGCAGCACATCGACACCGCGCACGGTTTCCTTGAAGGAGATCGTATCGCGCGCCCGCATGGCAGTCACAAAGCCGGACAGAAATTCCTCGGCGGTCAGATAGAGCGCCTTGCGCGGCCGCGAAGTGTGCTCGAAGGCGCTCGACATTGCGTGCATGAGGTGGGTCTTGCCGACGCCGTAGTCACCGTAGAAGAAAACGGGATTGAAGGGCGGAGTCTGGGCGCCGACCACGGTGCGTGCTGCTGCGGCCGCAACCTCGTTGGCCGGACCGACCCGGAAGCTGTCGAAGGTAAAACGGGTCTCGCCGATCGCTGGCTCGGCGTCCGCTTCCCGCGAAGCCCGCGACTCCTTCACGGGCGCGTCCGAAACAGCTTTTTTTAACAGCTCGGCGCGCTTTGCGACCACCGGTTGAGCATCCGCACTGCCCTCAACGACGAGATGGACCGGGCGAAGCGTCGTATCAAGCTCGGACCAGATCGCGCGAATTCTCGCTCCCCAGTGGTCCTCCACCCAGTCACGATTGAACTGGCTCGGGGCAACGATGACAACCGCACCGGACTCCGAAACGCTGACCCGGAGACGGGCGATTTCCTGGGAGTAAAGTGCCTGACCGCACTCGTCCCGGAGCCGGGATCTTACCTGACGCCAGATAGCCGAAATGCCACCGGTTCCATCGACTTCAAAGCCCGCTGTCTTTGCCTCTGCCACAGCCAGTTTGTTCAACGCCATCGTTCGCCACACTTTTGTTTTTATCACGCGATTGCGCGGTTCAGGTGTTTGTTTTTTAGGCAAAAATCCACCCACACAACAAGACGGATCGCCTCGTCGATATCGGAAATTTATCCGCATGGGATTGGTCGCCCTCAGGAGCCCAGAGGTTACGCCTTCCCCGATTATGGTCAACCGGATTCAACGCCTGATTCTGGAGATTCTTCGCTTGACACGAGAAATCCGTGATCGGATCGAAGCTTGTCGTTTACGACAGATTTACGACACTCATAACGGTCTTTTTTCGCGACAAAACCGACGCATCCCGCTGGCCGGAAATCAAGTCCGGCGATGAGCCCTTGCTCATCCGTATCAGGAATAAAATATCAATAATTTGGCACCCCCGGAACCCGCTCACGGGCCGGGCTTGCCCGGGCCCGCCAGAGTCCGGCCGAAAAAAATGCGCCCGGAACGTGTGTTCCGGGCGCATCGCATTTTTCGTCGTTTCAGCGACGGCCGATCAGGCCGACATCGCCTTCACGCGGGCCGAAAGGCGCGAAACCTTGCGCGAGCCGGTGTTCTTGTGAAACACGCCATTGGAGACAGCGCGCATCATTTCCGACTCTGCCTTGACCAGGGCCGTCTTGGCCTCGGCCTGGTTGCCGGCCGCGATCGCAAGCTCGACCTTCTTCACGAAAGTCCGGACGCGCGAGCGGCGCGCCTTGTTGACAGCCGTGCGGCGCGCGATCTTGCGAACCATCTTCTTGGCCGAGTTTGTATTGGCCATGGATCCTAACCTCTTCATGCGGCCGGGCGCTCAAGGCGGCCGGCGAAATCCGTGAGCGGCGGCGTATAGGCCCTTGCAGCCGGGCCGTCAACCGCCGTAATGCGCTTTGACCGCTAGCGGTGCTTGAAATGCGGGGCGCGCTTCTCGGCAAAGGCTGCCATGCCCTCGCGCTGGTCTTCCAGAGAGAATTGCGACTGGAAGACACGGCGCTCGAACAGAACGCCTTCCGTGAGACCCACTTCGAAGGACCGGTTGATCGCTTCCTTGGTCATCATGGCCACCGGCAGCGACTTGGTCGCGATCGCTTCTGCCGCTTCCATAACCGTGTCCATCAGGTCGTCAGCCGGGACAACGCGCGAGACCAGCCCGGCACGCTCGGCTTCCTCGGCATCCATCATGCGGCCCGTGAGGCACAGATCCATGGCCTTGGCCTTGCCGACAGCGCGCGGCAGGCGCTGCGTCCCGCCAGAACCCGGCATGACGCCAAGATTGATTTCCGGCTGGCCGAACTTCGCGGTCTCCGACGCGATGATGAAATCGCACATCATGGCAATCTCGCAGCCGCCGCCCAGCGCATATCCCGACACCGCCGCGATGATCGGCTTGCGGAAGCGTGCAACGGACTCCCAGGTCTGCGCAAACGGGTCGTTCAGGTAGAGGCTGACCTGATCGCGGCTCTGCAATTCCTTGATGTCCGCGCCTGCGGCAAAGGCCTTGCGCGAGCCGGTCAGCACGACGCAGCCGATGTCCTCATCGCGCTCGAATGCCGCCAGAGCCTCGGCAAGTTCGCCGGTCAGAGCGTCGCACAGCGCATTGAGCGCCTCGGGGCGGTTCAGCGTGATGACACCAACCCGTCCCTCGGTCTTAACCTGTATCGTCTTGTAGGCCATTCGGCACTCCATGTGACGGCGCGGAAGCCCCCGCGCGGGAAAAATCCGCGCCGCTATAACGCACGGTGGCGCGAGCGTCGATACCGGCGAGTTCGCCGGAGTCATCCGCTCGCGCCTCCAGTCAGCGATCGGCTATTGGCGAACAACCTCATAGCCCTGGTCACGCAGCAGCTCGATCACGCCTTCATCACCGGGCAGGTGGCCTGCACCGACAGCGATGAAGACCGTGCCCTCGCCTTCCAGGACAGCCTCGATCTGCGGGATCCAGTTGCGGTTACGCTGGACGATCACGGCCTCATAGACCTCCGGCTCGTCCTCACGCAGGTCGCCGTTCACATACTCGTCGAGCGCTTCGACATCTCCGGTCGCCCAAGCACGCACCATGTCGTCCACTTCCTGCGGCAGGTCTTCCAGCTCATGCAGGGTCTCTGCGAGACCGCGGACCTGTACCTCCTCAGGAATACCGGCAAGGAAGCCGATCTGCTCGGCGGCGGTTTCGAAATAGCCAAACTCGATATCGGTGCCATTGACGCGCGCGATCAGCTGCATTTCGGTTCCGGCCGCCGGGTTGAAGCCCATCTGCTGGATCTTGGCGACGCTGAGCATGAGCTGGGCCAGCCAGGGGCGGAGCGGGTCCAGCGCGGCCGGCGCGGCTCCGACGCTCGGCGCGACTTCGGCGAGAAGCGCGCGGGTTTCCTCGTCCAGCATCGACGAGAGCGTCACGCCTTGCGGATTGAGGCCGTATTGCGGGATGAGCGCCTGCATCTGGGCCTGGGCCTCGGGGCTGTGCACATCGGCTTCCAGATAGAGGGTCTGCGCGGAGTCGACCGCCTCCATCAGTGTATCGGTCTGCCAGTCCAGCGTATCCGGCAGGATGTGGAAGGTGCCGAAGATGTACACGTCCGAGTCCGCGTCAGAGACACGCCACAGCGCCGGGTCTGCCTGAACGTCCGAATAATCGATAGCAGCGGGCTGGGCCTGCGCCATGGTGGCGCTGGCCAGGAACCCGGCCAGCAGAGCGGTTCCGGCTGCGAGCGCAGGGCGCATGCGGGTCAGTCGGGAAACAGGAAGCATGAGGTCTTTCTCCTTGGAGCGCAGATCAATGACAGGTTTTCTAGGCGAGATCGCGGCACGTGTTATCCGGGATTGTAGGGATAACGGTCCCTGCGCGGCAACACCACCACAGATAGTGCGCACGGAAACCTAACGCTGGCAGGACGGGCAGAAGAAGGTCGATCGCGACGACTGGACGATCCGGCCGATCGTGCCGGAACATCCCTCGGTCACACACGCTTCACCTTCGCGGCCATAAGCCCGGAAGCGGTGCTGGAAATAGCCCAGCGCACCGTCGGCCGCCGCGAAGTCGCGCAGGGTCGATCCTCCCGCGGCAATCGCCTCGTCGATCACGCTTCGAACCACCGGCGCCAGCCGTTCCGCCCGCTGACCCGGAATACTGGAGGCCAGCCGCCGCGGACTGATGCCGGACCGGTGCAGCGCCTCGCAGACATAGATATTGCCAAGCCCCGCGACGATTTTCTGGTCCAGCAGCGCCGACTTGATCGGCGTCCGGCGGCCCGCCAGCACTTCGGACAGATAGGCGCCGGAGAACCGGTTATCGTTCGGTTCGGGACCAAGCCCGGCCAGATAGGGGTTGTCACTGTCGCGCTCGAACAGATCCATGAAACCGAAACGGCGGGGATCGTTGTAGCGGACCGTCACGCCGCCCTCGACGTGCAGGACAACATGGTCATGACGCGGATTGGCCGGCATGGCATGCACAAAATCGCCGGGCTGTGCTGTGCCCTGTTCCGCCTCGATCGAGTACCGCCCGGACATGCCCAGATGCGAGAGGAGCGTCAGATCGCCGTCCAGGCGGATCAGCAGGTATTTGGCCCGGCGGTCGATGCGGACAACCCGGCGGCCGGTCAGCCTGTCGGCAAAGCCGGCGGGGAACGGAAAGCGCAGATCGGCCCGGTTCTGCTGCACGGAGAGAATCCGGCGCCCTTCCAGGGCCGGTACAAGACCGCGTCTTACGGTTTCAACCTCGGGAAGCTCGGGCATGGCGATCCGTCCTTTTCGCCTGTATCGCCCCGTTCCGGCCTTGCGGGCAAGCGCCTGCCGGCTGCGACACTGCGAACCGCCCGGGCCGCTTTCCCCACATCGCGCCGGGGTTTATGGTCGCGGCCATGACAGAGACCCAGACCCATTCCACTGTTTCCTTCGGCTTCAGCGATGTGGCCCGCGAGGAAAAGGCCGGCCTTGTGCGCGGCGTGTTCGACCGTTCGGCGCGGCGCTATGACCTGATGAACGACCTGATGTCGGTCGGGGTGCACCGGGTGTGGAAGGACATGGTGATCACCCGCGCCAATCCGCAGCCCGGCGAGCGGCTGATCGATGTCGCCGGGGGTACGGGAGACCTCGCACGCAGCTTCCTGGCGAAGGCCGATCGCGCGGCCGCCCGCCGCGGCGACCCGCGGCATGCCGAGGCCATCGTGCTGGATATCAACGAGCAGATGCTGCGGGCCGGTGTAAAGCGCGGCGTATCGGACCGGCAATCGGGCCGCATCCAGTGGGTGACCGGCAATGCCGAATGCCTGCCTCTGCCCGACCGCTCGGCGCACTGCGTCACGATCTCGACCGGAATCCGCAATGTCACCGAACGCCTTGCGGCGCTCAGTGAGATGCGGCGCGTGCTCAAGCCCGGTGGCCGCTTCCTCTGCCTGGAATTCACACGGCCGACCAGCCGGGCCTGGGAAAAGATCTACGACGCCTGGTCGTTCAACGTGATCCCCGAACTGGGTGCCCACATCGCGAAGGATCGCGAAAGCTATCAGTATCTGGTGGAATCGATCCGGCGCTTCCCCGATCAGGAAACATTTGCCGCGGAACTGCGCGAGGCCGGCTTCAACCGCGTCAGCTACACCAATTTTTCCGGCGGCATCGCAGCCCTTCACACGGGCTGGGCCTAAACCTCAGGCCTGGTCGCCGGCGCGCTTGCGCAGCAGCCAGGCCTTGGCAGCTGTCACCGTGTCAAAGAGTTCGAGGCCCGGCGCATAGGCGTCGCGGCCGAAATTGACCCAGTACTCGACCAGCGGCTTCTGGATCGCGTTTCCGCAGACCTGGGCGGAATAGTTCGGCGTATCGCCATAGTGTTCGGCGATGAACGCGACCAGATCGTTCCGGACCCGCCGGAAATCCCCGGCCGAGATACCGCCCAGCAACCCGTCATCATACACCACGATCCGGTCGCAATGCGGCGTCCAGCCCGGCATCGCCACCAGGCGCTGCATGACCTCAAGCGCGTCTTCGATCGCCACCTCGCCTCGGTAGCGAATGACGGCCCACTGGTTTTCACGGTCGAGGTCGATTGTATGTTTCACGGCGCAACAATCGGATACCCGTTGCGCGCAGGCAAGCATTCTTGCCGACTGCTTGCTGCGCGACTTCACGCCACGCTCGCCAAACGGCGCTGCAGACACTAAACCGGCTTTCGATGCTTGCCTCCCTCGCCTCCTTTTTCCGTCTTGTGCGTGCCCTGGTCACCCTGGCGCGGCACGATGCGATCCTGCCGGCCGAATACCAGTCGGTCTATCCGGCCTCGGCGCGGATGCTGGGCCGGGTGACGCGTCTGTTCGCCCGGCGCGGCGGCCCCGAAAATCCCGGCGAGCGCCTCGCCCGGGCACTGGAGGCGCTGGGACCCTCCTATGTGAAGTTCGGCCAGATCCTCGCCACGCGCGGCGATGTCGTCGGCGAGCGCTTTGCGCGCGGCCTGGCCCGCCTGCAGGACAAGATGCCGCCCTTCGGCGATGCCGAGGCCCGCAAGGTTCTGGCAGAGGAGTTCGGCGCACCGGCCGAGGAACTGTTCGCCGAGCTGGGCCCGCCGGTCGCGGCGGCCTCTATCGCCCAGGTCCACAAGGCCCGCACCGCCGACGGCCGGGACGTCGCGGTGAAGATTCTCCGGCCCGACGTGGAACGCCGCATCGCGCGCGACATCCGGACGCTATCGCTCGGCGCTTCGCTTGCCGAGCGGTTCGCACCGGCCTCCCGCCGTCTCGAGCCGCGCAAATTCGTCGACACAGTGTCCCGCTCGCTGATGGTCGAGACCGATCTGCGTCTCGAGGCCGCCGCCGCGTCCGAACTCTCCGAAGCGGCGGCCGTGGCGGAAGGTTACCGCATCCCGGCGGTCGACTGGTCGCGCTCCAGCAAGCGTGTCCTGACCACGCAGTGGATCGACGCCATTCCGCTGTCCGACATCGAACGCGTGGCGGGCAGCGATCTGGACCGGCCGGCCCTGGCGACGCGCCTCACCCGGGCCTTCCTGGCAACCGCCCTCGATCGCGGGGTATTTCACGCCGACATGCATGCAGGCAATCTCTTTGCCGGAGAGGATGGCACCGTCTGGGCTGTCGATTTCGGCATCATGGGACGCATCGGCCGGGCCGAACGGCGCTTCCTCGCCCTCATCCTGCACGGCTTCCTGACGCGCGACTACATGGCGGCCGCCCGCGCCCATTTCGCGGCCGGTTATGTGCCGCAGCATCACTCTGTCGAGGATTTCGCCAGTGCGCTGCGCGCGGTCGGCGAGCCGATCTTCGGCAAGCGGGCTGACGAAGTGCCGATGTCGCGCGTGCTGCTGCAGCTCTTCGAGATCACCGACCTGTTCGACATGCGTCTGCGCCCGGAACTCGTCATGCTGCAGAAGACGATGGTCCAGTGCGAGGGTGTGGCCCGCCAGCTCGACCCCAAGCACGACATGTGGGGCGCCGCGGCCCCCGTGGTCGAACGCTGGATGAAGCGCGAGCTGGGTCCTGAAGGCCGCATCCGCGATCTGGGTGAAGACCTGCAGCGCCTGCACGATGCCGCGCGCCAGCTGCCCCGCGCCATCGACGACTGGGCCGAGGTCGGCGCGATGCTGAAGGCCGGCGAGCTGAAGCTGGGCGGCAGTCCGCGCATCCGGCCATGGGCCCTGCGCATTGCCTGGCTGGCCGCCGCAGCGGCAGCCGGTGCCTTTGCCGCACAGGCTCTGTTCTAGTTTTAGCGGTCCTCTACACCTTCCCTCAAGGAAGCTGTGATTGACTGCTTGCATGGCAAGGCACGACTCGATCCCGAACGAACAACGCGAGATCCAGCGCGAGTTCTTCCGCATCGATGCGGAGACGGCGGAGCGTATCCGCCATCTCAAGCCGCGCCTGATGACCTATGCGCACGAAGCCCTGGAGACGGTGTTCGATCATCTGATGGGCAATCCGGAAGTCGCGCACTATTACGAGATCGCCGAGAACGTCACCTATCTGCGCGCCGGCATGCTGGCCCATTGCGAACGCCTGTTCGCGGCGCGCTACGATCACGCCTACTACGCCGCGACCGACGAGATGGGCGAACGCCATTCGCGCCTGGAATACCACTCGCACGTCTACACCGCGGCCTATACCAACATGTTCGCACGCATCGTCGAACTGGCCATGTCGGACCGCCATCGTTTCACCGTTGACGACATCACGGCCCTGACGCGGGTGACCATGTACGACATGGAGCTGACCGTCGGCGCCTTCTACCGGCATCGCATGGAAAAGCGCGATGCGCTGGCGCAGGACACCGAGAAGGTCCGCGAACTGCTCGCGGCGAGTTGAGCGGCCCGGCACACCCTTCCTCTTGGGATTTGCGCCCGGAAGCGCTACCTGTCTTCCCGTCCTGACGGGAGATGAGCCTTGTCCAGTCCGCGCATCCTGCTGATCATCGGCGGCGGCATCGCCGCCTACAAATCCCTCGAACTCATCCGCGAGCTGAAACGCCGGGAGATTGGCAGCCGCTGCATCCTGACGAAGGCCGGCGCGGAATTCGTCACGCCGCTGAGCGTTTCCGCGCTGTCGGGCGAGAAGGTCTATGCCGACCTGTTCGACCTCACGGACGAGGCGGAAATGGGACATATCGAGTTGTCCCGGTCCGCAGACCTCATTGTCGTCGCACCGGCGACCGCCGACCTGATGGCCAAGGCAGCGACCGGCATGGCCAATGATCTGGCCTCCACCACACTGCTCGCCACAGACAAGCCCGTGCTGATGGCCCCGGCGATGAATGTGCGGATGTGGCTGCATCCGGCAACGCAAAGAAATCTGGCAACCCTCAGCGGCGATGGCGTGCATTTTGTCGGGCCCGACGAAGGCGACATGGCTTGCGGGGAGTACGGACCGGGTCGCATGGCCGAGCCGGGAACGATCGCCGGCAAGATCGAGAGCCTGCTGAATGTCTGAGCCGCTGGCTGGCCGCCATGTCCTGGTCACGGCCGGACCGACGCGCGAGCCGATCGATCCCGTGCGCTTCATCTCCAATCATTCCTCCGGCAAGCAGGGTTATGCCATTGCCGCGGCCTGCGCCGCGCTGGGCGCGCAGGTGACGCTGGTCGCCGGACCGACCGCCCTGGCTGACCCCAACGGCGTGACGACCATTCATGTGGAAACGGCACGCGACATGCTCGATGCGGTCGAGATGGCCCTGCCTGCAGACGTCTTCATCGCCGTGGCCGCCGTGGCCGACTGGCGCCCGGCCCAGCCCTCCGACCGCAAGCTGAAGCTGGACAAGGCCAGTTTCTCCAGCCTGCAACTGGTCGAAAATCCCGACATCCTCAAGACGATCTCGCGCCGCGACACAGACCGCCCGGGCCTGGTCATCGGCTTTGCTGCCGAGACCCACGACGTCGAAGCGCTCGCCCGCGCCAAGCGCGAACGCAAGGGGTGCGACTGGATCGTCGCCAATGACGTTTCCGGCGATGTGATGGGCGGTGCGGAGAACGCCGTCCTGCTGGTCACCGCCGAAACGTCCGAGGCGTGGGAGCGCGCGCCCAAGGGCGTGATTGCGGAAAAGCTGGCAAACCGCATCGCCGCAGCCCTCGCCTGACTTGCCTCGCACCGCGACGCATCGGAAAACAGGGCAGCATCCAGACCATGAGGGCCGCCGCACATGACCGTATCCGTTCGCATCAAACCGCTTGAGCACTATGAAGGCCTCGCCCTGCCGGCCTATGAGACGGCCCAGTCTGCCGGCATGGACCTGCGCGCCGCAGTCGCCGAAGACGCGCCCGTCACCATTCCGCCGGGCGAGTGGCGGCTGATCCCGGTGGGGATCGCTATTGCCCTGCCGGCCGGCTACGAGGCCCAGGTGCGTCCGCGTTCGGGCCTGGCTGCCAAGTTCGGCATTTCCTGCGTCAACACGCCGGGTACGGTGGACGCCGACTATCGCGGCGAGATCCGCGTCAACCTGATCAATCACGGCAAGGCCGATTTCGTCGTCAATCGCGGCGACCGCATCGCCCAGATGATCATCGCCCCGGTCACGCAGGCCGTGTGGGAAGTCGCCGACACGCTCGACGAAACCGCGCGCGGCGAGGGCGGTTTCGGCTCGACCGGTATCTAATCGAAGGGAGTTCCCCATGACCGAACAACCCGGACGCGGACGCGTCTACGCCTCCATCGCCGACACGGTCGGCAGCACGCCCCTGGTCGAGATGAGCGGCCTGGCGAAGTCCCATGGCGTGAAGGCGCGCATCCTCGCCAAGCTGGAATTCTTCAACCCGCTGGCCAGCGTCAAGGACCGGATCGGTGTGGCGATGATCGACGCGCTGGAAGCCGCCGGCAAGCTGGGTGAGGGCACGGTGATGGTCGAACCGACCTCGGGCAATACCGGGATCGGGCTCGCTTTCGTCGCCGCTGCGCGAGGTCACAAGCTGATCCTGACCATGCCGGAATCGATGTCGATCGAGCGCCGCAAGCTGCTGAAATATCTTGGCGCCGAGCTGGTTCTCACCGAGGCGGCCAAGGGCATGAAGGGCGCCATCGTCAAGGCCCAGGAAATCATCGACGCCACGCCTGGCGCGGTGATGCCGAGCCAGTTCGCCAACCCGGCCAATCCGGCGATTCACCGCAAGACGACGGCGCTGGAGATCTGGAACGATACCGGCGGCGAGGCCGATGTGCTGGTCGCCGGCGTCGGCACCGGCGGCACGATCACCGGCTGCGCCCAGGTGCTCAAAGAGAAGAAGCCCGGCTTCCACGTTGTGGCAGTCGAGCCTGAAGACAGCCCGGTCCTCTCCGGCGGCGATCCCGGTCCGCACAAGATCCAGGGCATCGGCGCGGGCTTCGTGCCGTCAATCCTAGAGACCGATCTGATCGACGAAATCGTCACCGTCTCCAACGCTGCCGCCTTCTCCACCGCCCGCGAAGCCGCCCGCACTGACGGCGTGCCCGGCGGCATCTCCTCCGGCGCCGCCCTCAAGGCCGCCCTGGAAATCGCCAAACGCCCCGACATGGACGGCAAGACCATCGTCGTGATCCTGGCCAGCTGTGCGGAGCGCTATCTGTCGACCGCGCTGTTCGAGGAAGAGTAGGGCCGGACTGCGGGCCCCGCGGCTCAATACCGTCATCCTGACGAAGGTCAGGACCCAGATCGCAGGGCGAGCGGGTGCCAAGTCTGGCACGACCCGGCTTTTCGAACTGGGTTCCGGCCTTCGCCGGAATGACGGTGAAAACCGGCCAGGCGGGTGACTGGCTAAGCCTCCACGCTCGCGGGCGCCGGGTCGCAGAAGCTGCGGACGTCGAAAATGCGCGGGTCCGAGATGATGTCGCCGGGGGTTAGCGGGCGCGACAATTCCAGCCCCTCCAGCGAGCGGGCCCGCGACAGGGCGACATAGGCCTGCCCGTGGGCGAAGAGGCGGCGGGCGAGATCGAGATAGACCTTGTCCAGCGTCAGACCCTGGGCCTTGTGGATCGTCATCGCCCAGGCCAAACGTAGTGGATACTGGGTGAAAGACCCCGCCGTCGTCTTGGTCAGCGCCTGGGCTTCCGGATCGAAGGCATAGGCGTTGCGCTCCCATTTCTGGGGTTCGACGGCATAGGTCGTGTCGCCGATGCGCACCCGCACCGCCTTCTCGTCGAAACCTTCCACCTCCCCCAGCGTGCCATTGACCCAGCGCCCCGCCGGATCGTTGCGGGTGAGCATGACGCGGGCGCCGGTCTTCAGCGTCAGCGGTTCCTCCGCCGGAAACAGCCGCGTGTCGAACTGGCCTTCCACCTTGGCCTCGAACGCCCGTCCCGGTGTGCGCAGGCCTTCCAGCCGCGCGGAATTGATCCGCCAGGCCGCCTCATTCGTCGAGGTCAGAACGATATGGGTCAGCGAGGCTTCCAGGCCGGAGCGGCCGGTCACCCGGTCATTCAGCTCCGCCGCCTCGTCGGACGTCAGATCGCCATCGCGCACGGCATTGAGGATGTTGATGAAATACTCGTCGGTCTGGCGAAAGACCTGCTCAAGCTCGACCAGCGAGAAACCGGCCTGGCGGAAGGGTTCCGGGTTGAAGAAGAAGGGCCCGCCGAACGTGCTCTCCAGATATTCCGCCTCGGCCCCCTGGATCACCGGCGGCAATTGCGCGAGATCGCCCACGAGCACGACCTGCACGCCGCCAAACGGCTCGTCGCGCTCGCGATTGACCCGCAGCGCCTTGTCGATCGCCCACATCATGTCGGCCCGCACCATGGAGATCTCGTCGATCACCAGGGTTTCCAGTGCCTGCACCACGCGGCGGTGGCGCACCTTGCGGATATCACGCGCGCCGATCATGCGCGGCGGAAAATGGAAGAAGGAGTGGATGGTCTGTCCGCCAGCCTGCATCGCCGCCACGCCGGTCGGCGCGATTACCGCGGCGCGATTACCCGCCCGGCGCAAGAATTCGCGCATCAGCGTGGTCTTGCCCGTGCCCGCCCGGCCGGTGATGAAGACATTCGGCCGCGCACCCGTCAGCCAGTCGAGCAAGCGGGTCTGCTGGTCGGACAGGGTCGGCTGGACCGACGCAAGCTGGGACACGGTGGACATGCCCCGTAAACTGGCCGGGTTCGGGTAAAAAGCATAGTGCGAAGCGGCAGCGTGCTTGATAACCGCCCGGCAATCCGCCACCTCTCCTGCATGACAGACGAGATCGATATCGAGCGCTTTGCGCGCCACATCGTATTGCGCGAGATCGGCGGACCGGGCCAGCAGGCTCTGGCGCATGCCCATATCGCCATGATCGGCGCAGGTGGTCTGGGCGCCCCGGCGGCGCTCTATCTCGCAGCAGCCGGCATCGGCCGCATCACGCTGATCGATCCGGACGCGGTAAGCCTGGACAATCTGCAGCGCCAGATCCTGTTCCGCACGGCGGATGTCGGGCGCTCAAAGGTCGAGACGGGTGCGCAGGTCCTGAACGCTCTCAATCCCGGCACGCAAATCGTCGCGACCCGCGAGGCCCTCGATGCCGGCAATGCCGAAAGCCTGCTGGCAGGTGCTGATCTGATCCTGGATGGCTGCGACAATTTCGAGACCCGCTTTGCGGTCAATGCCGTCAGCCGCAGGCTGGGCATTCCGCTGGTCTCGGGCGCGGTCGGGCGGTGGGACGGGCAGGTTTCGCTGTTCAATGCGTCGCCGGACTCGCCCTGCTATCGCTGCTGGGTGCCGGAAATTCCGCCGGACGCGGAAACCTGCGCGCGCGTCGGCATTGTCGGGGCGCTGGTCGGGGTCGTCGGCTCGATGATGGCGCTGGAGGCGATCAAGCATGTCTGCACGGCCGGCGAAACACTGGACGGGCGGATCTGGCTGTTCGACGGGCTGTCGATGGAGAGCCGGGCGGTGAAGCTGCCGCGAGACCCTGACTGTCCGGTGTGCGGCGGCTAGAGATTGTCAGCTTGGCGCTGCTCGCTGCGGCGGGCTTTCACCATCAAGGCCGCCCCGCCAGCGGTCGCCGGGAGCAGGGTAAAGAGCTGGGACAGGGCGAGATTGCCGCTGAGCGCACCGATCGCGGCCCAGGCCATCAGCCCGACCATGATCACGCCAACAGCTGCGAGCCGAAGATGCCCGGCCTCCCACGCGCTCAACACCATGACACTCTCCCCTTCAACGCCTTGCCGTCAGCTGCAGTCCCAGTCCGATGGCAACACCGGGCGCAAGGCCAAAGGCCAGCCCCAGTACGAGATTGGAGGTCGCCAGGCCGATAATCAGCCAGAGCAGCAGGCCGATACCCAGCCCCGCAGCAAATCCCAGGGGGCGTCCCAGGCGGGATCCGAGCGGGGCTGGGCCATGCGACCCGGAAGGGGGTGTTTCCGGTTTTGCCATAACACACCATTTAGCGCGTCAAGGCTGACCGGAAACTGGTCACAGGTTTAAATCTTGGTCACGATCCGCGCCTACTCGTAGGCAAATTCATTGCCGACGGCATCATTGTAGAGCGTCTGCACCATGCGGTCGGTGGTGATGAAACCCCAGTTCCAGTCATCGTGCAGATCGGCCAGCGGTTCGGCCGCACGCACGGCTTCCAGATCGGCACCGCCCTCGACGAGCGTGCGCACCCGGAACGCGGCTTCACGCAGCATGTCGATCGAGGCCTGCAGGTCAGCGCGGGTCGAGAGCGGCCCATGGCCCGGAATGATGCGCGTCTCTTCACCGGCGATCTCCATCCCGCGCTCCATGGCGGCGATATAGCCGTCGACCGTGCCACCGGCCGACAGGTCGATGAAGGGGAAGAGGCCGGAGAACATGACGTCGCCCATATGCAGCACGTCCGCCTCGCGGAAATAGACCAGCGCATCGCCATCGGTATGGGCGGTGGGCACGTGCGTGACCTCGACCGTCTGCCCGTTCATGTGGAAGGTCAGGTCCTCGCCGAAAGTGATGATCGGCAGGGTCGCCGGGCTTTGCGCCCATTCGTCGTCGGCATCGGCCAGGCGGCGGCGGATATTGTGATGCGCCGCGATGGTCGAGCCCAGCTCGGCAAAGTGCGCATTGCCGCCGGTATGATCGCCATGCCAGTGCGTGTTGACGATAAAGCGCGGCGCATTCGTGCCGGTAACCGCCACGACGGCGCCCTCGATCACGGCCGTCGTGTTCGGCAGCTGGTCGTCGACCATCACCACACCGTCATCGCCGGCAAGCACGGCGAGATTTCCGGCGATGCCGGTCGACATCATGAAAATGCCGTCGCCCATATCGGTCGTTTCGACCTGGACATCCTCGCTCTGGCGCATCCTTACACTGGCCTCGGCCGCACGCGGCACGACACTGCCGGCGGCGAGAAGCGCGGCGACACTCGTTATCGCAAGACGAAAGCTCATCCTGTCCCTCCCTGAATCGGTGCGGCCGCTCCGGCCGCCTGTCTGAAGATATAGGAAGGCGCGCTGCGATTTCATCTTTGCCGGTTTTGCACGGCGGGTTCATGCTGGATGCGCGTTGGGACGCACCGCTTTTACGGCCTGTTCACCGAAGCCGGGCACAGGCTTGGTGGAAGGAGTCCGTTCATGCGCCGCTCGATCATGCTTGCCCTCGCCGTCACAGCCGCCGCCCTGGCGTCCGCTTCTGCCGTCGCGCAGGACGACAGCGACCGTGCCGACACGCCGTCAGGCCAGCAGGTGCCGCGCTTTGTCAGCCTGAAAGTGGATGTCGCCAACGGCCGTTCCGGACCATCCCGCTCCCACCCGATTGCCTGGCGCTATGTGCGGGCGGGTCTGCCGATGGAAGTGATCGCGGAAACGCCGGACTGGCGCCGCGTGCGCGACCCCGATGGCGAGGTCACCTGGATGCACCGGTCGATCCTGTCCGGCCGCCGTTCAGTCTGGACGCTTGACGAAACACCCCTGCATGCACGGGACAATGGCGACTCCCCGGTCGAGGCGATTGCCGGGCCGGGCGTCGTTTTGTCGCTCGAACGCTGCCGCACCGGCTGGTGCCGTGTCGAGGCGCAGGGTTATCGAGGCTGGGCAAGGACGGACACGCTGTGGGGCGTGTATCCGGAGGAAAGAGCAGACACCGAGACGCAGACGGGTGACGGCAGCGCCGTCTTGAGCACCACCCGCCCGCGTGATACCGCTCTGCCCTGATCCACCCGGCCGGCCTTCGGACCGGGTCCCAGTGACCAGCCCGGCGGCCACCTTCTTCCGGTCGTACGCGGCGCAACCGATCGGCTACATGACTGAACGCCAAAGCTCTTTCAGCTACGAAGATCTGATTGAATCCAGCGAAGGCCGGATGTGGGGTCCCGAGAACGCCCAGCTCCCCGCACCGCCCATGCTGATGATGGACCGCATCGTCCATATCGACGAAGACGGCGGCGAATACGGCAAGGGCCATATCGTCGCGGAACTGGATATCAATCCCGATCTCTGGTTCTTCGATTGCCACTTCAAGGGCGACCCCGTCATGCCCGGCTGCCTCGGCCTCGACGCCATGTGGCAGCTGGTCGGCTTCTTCCTGTGCTGGAAGGGCAATCCGGGCAAGGGCCGGGCGCTCGGCGTCGGCGAAGTGAAGTTCAAGGGCGAGATCAAGCCGGAGACCAAGCAGGTCCGCTATGTCATCGACCTGAAGCGCGTCATCCAGCGCCGCCTGATCATGGCCATCGGCGACGGACGTGTCGAAGCCGACGGCAAGACCATATATACAGCGAAAGATCTGCGCGTGGGCCTGTTCAAGCCCGGCGAAATGGCCTCACCCCAGGAGACCTGACATGCGTCGTGTCGTTATCACCGGACTCGGTGTGATTTCTCCCATCGGCAACAATGCCGCGGAAGTCACGCAATCCCTCAAGGATGGCAAGAGCGGCATCGGCCGCATGGACGACTTCGTCAAATACAATTTCAGATGCCATGTCGGCGGCAAGCCGTCGGTCGATCCGGCCGAACATGTCGACAAGCGCGTCTACCGCTTCATGTCGGAAGGTGCGGGCTGGAACTATATGGCGATGGAACAGGCCATCGCCGAAGCCGGCCTGGAGGAGAGTGATATCTCCCATCCGCGCACCGGCATCATCATGGGCTCCGGCGGCCCGTCTGCCGGCACGATCGTCAACGCCGCCGACATCACGCGCGACAAGGGCCCGCGCCGCGTCGGCCCGTTCGCCGTGCCCAAGGCGATGAGCTCGACCGCTTCGGCCACACTGGCCACGCCGTTCAAGATCCTCGGCGTGAACTACTCGATCACCTCGGCCTGCACGACCTCCCTGCACTGCATCGGCGCCGCGGCCGAACAGATCCAGTGGAACAAGCAGGACGTGATGTTTGCCGGCGGCTGCGAGGAAATCCACTGGGCCCTGTCGAACCTGTTCGACGCCATGGGTGCCCTGTCGACCAAATACAACGAGACCCCGGAACTCGCCTCGCGCGCCTTCGACAAGGACCGCGACGGCTTCGTCGGCGGTGCCGGCGCCGGTGTCGTCGTGCTGGAAGAGTATGAGCGCGCGAAAAAGCGCGGTGCGCCGATCCTGGCGGAAATCACCGGCTATGGCGCCACGTCCGACGGTTACGACATGGTCGCCCCGTCCGGCGAAGGCGCTGTGCGCGCCATGAAGCTGGCGATGGAGACGGCCGGTTCGGATATCGACTATCTCAACCCGCACGCCACCTCGACCCCGGTCGGCGATATCGCCGAAATGACCGCGGTGAAGGAGACGTTCGGCGACAAGGCACCGATGATCTCGGCCACCAAGTCGATGACCGGCCACTCGCTGGGCGCCGCCGGCGTTCACGAGGCGGTCTATACGCTTTTGATGATGAAGCACGGCTTCGTCGCGCCCTCGATCAATGTCTTCGACATGGATCCGGACATCGCGGCGCTGAACCTGCCCATCGTCACCGAAACCCGCGATGCCGAGATCAGGACCGCCATGTCGAACTCCTTCGGCTTCGGCGGCACCAACGGCACCGTGGTGTTCAAGAAAATCTAAGCCTCAAAGCGTTCGGGGAGAGCCTGATGAGCGAGACCGTGTTTCCGGCCGGAGACCTGATGAAAGGCAAGCGCGGGCTTGTCATGGGTGTGGCCAACAAGAACTCCATCGCCTGGGGCATTGCCCAGCAGCTGGCCGCCCAGGGCGCGGAACTGGCCTTCTCCTACCAGGATGATGCGCTGGAACGGCGTGTGCGTCCGCTGGTGGAGAGCCTGGGCGAGCCCTTCATGATCAAGGCCGACGTCACCGACGACGCCTCGATGGATGCCTGCTTCAAGCAGCTGGAAGACAAGTGGGGCACGATCGACTTCCTCGTCCACGCCATTGCCTTTGCCGGCAAGGACGAGCTGGTCGGTTCCTTCACCGAGAATACCACGCGTGAAGGCTGGCGCCGGGCCATGGAAATCTCGGCCTTCTCCTTCGTCGATGCCGGCAAGCGCGCCAGCCATCTGATGCCGAATGGCGGATCGATGGTGACGCTGACCTATCTCGGCTCCGAACGCGTCGTGCCGTCCTACAATGTCATGGGCGTCGCCAAGGCCGCGCTGGAAGCCTCCACGCGCTACATGGCCCGCGATCTGGGTCCGAGCGGCATCCGCGTCAACGCGCTGTCGGCCGGCCCGATGCGCACCCTGGCCATGGCCGGCATCTCCGGCGGCAAGGCGCTGATGAAGACCGGCCGGGAATGGTCGATGATGAAAGAGGACACCAAGATGGAAGGCGTGGCCGGTGCCGCGCTCTACCTGCTGTCCGATCTCGGCTTCTCCTGCACCGGCGAAACCCTGCACGTCGACGCCGGCTTCCACGCCGTGGCGGTGCCGGACATCGCGGACGAGTAGGTCTCGCGACAGTCAGCCAAGAAAGAACCCCGCCAGAGCAACTCCGGCGGGGTTTTTCATGTCGGGTCCTGGTGCGCTGCGTCAGTCCGCAGCGGCCTCTTCGCCGCTGCCCATCGGGTCTTCTTCCGGCATGACCCAGCGGTCGAGCCAGTCGAAGCTTTCCGCGAGCACGTGGAGCACGCTCTCGCGGCCGCGATAGCCATGGCTTTCGTAGGGCAGCATGACCAGGCGGGCCGTGCCGGCATTGCCCTTCACGGCGGCGAACATGCGTTCCGACTGGATCGGGAAGGTGCCGGAATTATTGTCCATCTGGCCGTGGATCATCAGCATCGGCTCGTCGATCTGGTCGGCCTGCATGAAGGGCGAGAGCTCGAAATAGATGTCCGAGGCTTCCCAGAAGGTGCGCCGCTCGGCCTGGAAGCCGAAGGGCGTCAGGGTGCGGTTATAGGCGCCCGACCGTGCGATGCCGGCCCGGAAGATATCCGAATGGGCCAGCAGGTTGGCAGTCATGAAGGCGCCGTAGGAGTGACCGGCAATCGCCAGGCGTTCACCATCGCCGAAGCCCATCTCCACCGTGACGTCACGGGCGGCCTCGGCCGACATGACGAGCTGTTCGATGAAGCTGTCATTCACCGTTTCCGGATCGTCGCCGACGATCGGCATGGTGGCGTTCTCCAGCAGGGCATAGCCCTGGGTCACCAGGAAGCGCGGGCTGGTGCCGGCAACGCGGGTGAACTCATAGGGCGAGCCCCGCACCTGGCCGGCGGTTTCGGCATTGTTGAACTCGCGCGGATAGGCCCAGACGACGACCGGCAGCTGGTCGCCTTCCTCATAATCGGCCGGCAGGTAGAGCGTGGCGGACAGCGGCACACCATCGGCGCGGTCGAAGGTGATCAGCTCGCGCGAGATCGCGTTGAGCTGCGGGTGGGGATTGGGGAAGTCCGTGATCTGCACGGTCTCTTCGCCCGCCCGGTGCCAGCGCACATTCGCCGGCGTCTGCGGGTCTTCCCAGGAGGTCAGGAAGGCCGAGGCGTCCGGGGCGGTCAGGCCGATCACCTGCTCGTAATTCTCGCCGGAATTGCGCCAGATCTCCTCGGTCTCGAACGTGTCGAAGCTGACCCGGTTAAGGAAGGGCCGGTCGCCTTCCGGCGTGGCGCCATCACCGGTGAAGTACATGTAGCCGTCCGTCACCGCGACGACGCTCTCGCCGAAGCGGTTGCGCGTCATGATCGGCTCGCCGGGATCGGCATAGCTGTCCTGGATATTGCGTTCCTCGGCCAGGCGCGGCTCGACCGAGGGGTCGGAGAAGTCGACCAGCCAGCGGCGCACGACCCGCGTATCGCGGTCATACTCCATGGCAAAGCCGGTCTCGCCCTGCTGAGTGAACTGGGCGCCGTAATAGCGGTCTTCAGTGCGCAGCAGTTCCACGGGCTCACCGTCGAACGGTGCTTCCAGCGTCCAGACACTGTCGCGCTCGTCGGTCTCGACACGCGGATCGCCGCCGTCCAGGGCTTCGGCCCAGGTCAGGCGGGCTTCATGGGAGTCCTGCCAGCCGACAGAGCGGCGGCCGGTCACCACGCCACCGATCGGAATATTGTCGGCCAGCGGCTGTTCGGCGATCTCGGCGATTTCGTTGCCGTTGAGGTCGATCACGAAGGTCCGGTCGGGGAAACGGCTCCAAGGCACCTGGAAGGAGAAGGGCTGGCGCATTTCGCCGATCAGGATGTAGTCGCCGCCCGGGGCCGGATCGGCCATGAAGTAGAGGCCCGGCTCGCCCACATTGCGCAGGCCCCGGCCGTTGGCGCCGACAATCGCCAGCTGGCTGGTCGCCAGCCAGGCGAAGAGCTCGGCATCGTGTTCGTCGTTCAGCAGGTCCTGATAGGTGCGGACCGGCGCTTCATAGCCGCTGGCTTCCTGGATCACAGGGCCGGCCGGCACGCGCGGACGCTGCGGCTGGGCACCGCGATCCGGATCGGTCAGGCTGACCAGCAGGCGTTCGCCATCGGGCATCCAGGTGAAGGGCGAGAACACGGCATTGACGCCACGCTCCACGACGGCGCGGGCGCGGGCGCGTTCGACATCGGCGACCCAGATCCCGATCGTTTCATTGCGGGTGACCGTGAAGGCGATCTTCGAGCCGTCCGGCGACCAGGAGATCGAGCTGATACCGGCATCGTCCGGCAGTTCGATCGTGCGCTCTTCCTGTGTCTCCAGATCGATCAGGCTGAGCCCGGTGACCGTGCGCGGTCCGTGACGGCCATTCGTCGCGGCATCGAGACGCAGGCCGGCGAGGCGTTCCATCGGCCGGGCCAGTTCGGAGACGGGCGGCAGGGCTTCACGATGCATCAGCAGCAGTGTGTCGCGGGCCGGGGAGAGCGAGGTGTAGGGCGCGGGCGCCGCGTCAACGATATCGACAATGTCCTGCGGCGGCAGGCGGTAGGCCTCCTGCGCGGCCACCGGCGCCAGGCCAAAAGCGGCCAGCGCCAGGGCCGGCGCAGCACAGCGCAGCGCGATGTGAAGTCCGAGCGGTTTCATGACTATCTCCCCGTATCCCGATCGATGACGGGGAGAATAGGGCGAACACTCCGTCCGGTCGCTGAAAATTCCGTAATGTTCGGTCTTCAGCGCGCCGGAGTGGACCGCCATTTCAGCCCCATGACGGGCCGAAGCGGCGGAATGCGGCGGATGATCTCATAGCCCGCCACGCAGCCGGCCGCGGTGACGCCTGCCAGGATGGCGAACTCGACCCAGACATTCAGACCGAGGGGCGCGATCCAGTAGCCGGTGAGCACGGTGATCGTCTGGTGCAGGATGTAGTAGGGAAAGATCGCCTCGGTGAGATAGCGGCGCACGGGACCGTCGCCATTGAGATAGCGGCGGGCCAGACCGATCAGCGCCAGAATGGCCAGCCAGGCATAGAGGATACGGCCCAGGCGGAAGATCCAGCTCAGCCAGGCCTGCCCCTCCCAGTCGGCCTCCGGACGTCCCAACCCCCACCAGAGCGCGGCAGCGTAGAGGGCACAGCAGATCAGGGCCGGGACCAGGATCCGGTCAGCGGCACGCCAGAAAACCTCATTCTTCGCAACGGCATAGCCGATCAGCAGGATGGTGAGGCGATGGGCGTGATTGGCCCAGTCCCATACGAGATTATGGGTCGTGGGGAAATGCGGTTCCAGGAAAATCCGGTAGGCCCAGAAGGGCAGGACGGGGATCAGGGCGAGCAGGAGCAAACCGGTCACGGGACGGTTCAATACCTGCAACATACGGGTGACATTGCCGTCGCATAAGCCCCTCATGAGCGGCACAAAAGGCGCCAGTATGAGGCAGTAGACGAAGAGGTAGACGACGTACCAGAGATGGTTCCACGTCGGCACTTCTATACCACCGATTTCCCACCCGAGGATATATCGCGGCCAGAAGGCGAGAAGTCCCTCCTCGATCACCCCCGCCTGACGCAGCTGCGCCCAGGTCTGGGGCATGACCACGACCAGCATGCCGAACACGATCACGGGCAGGAGACGCCCCGTCCGGTCGAGCGCGAAACGGCCGGCGCCGAGCTTGTCGGAGAGATAGCGGATCGCCACGCCGGAAATGAAGAAGAGCAGGGCCAGCCGCCAGGGATTGAGCAGCAGCATGGCGTAGACGGGGCCGTCATTGGCCTGGGTGCTCTTCACATGCCAGTCCCAGGGCACGAAGAACATGCCGACATGGTAGAAAATGAGCAGGCCGAAGGCGATGATCCGCAGCCAGTCGAGATCGTGGCGGCGGGTCGAAGCGGGCCCGGAGGCGGCGGGATGGGAGAGCGGCGTCATGGCGGTATCCTTTCGCCGCCAGACTGCATGGCCCTCGCAATAGCCCCAGCGGTGCGGGACGATATCCGGACCGGCGGGATGAGCGACTGCAGGGCGGGGACAGGCGGCGGTTCTCCGGGACAAGCGGCGCGCCTGCCTCTTGCACCCGGCGCGCGCAGGGGCAAGAACACGGCATGACCCGGACCGAACGCCAGATCGAGGACGGCACCGACCGGCGCGTTGCGCTGTATGCGGGCCTGTTCACCTATGCCATGACGCTGGGCCATCTGGCCGTCAATTCGGCGTCCCGGGTGACCGATTTGGAACGCATCGGCCAGGAGATGGCGCCCGCCTTTTCCTGGTTCATCGAGGCGACCAGCGTCGTCTACATCCTGCTGCTCTTCATCGGCCTGATCCTGCTGGAGCGGCGCTTCCCGCTGGCCTCGACCCGCTGGACGATCGCCATCCCCGTCCATATCGCCGGCGTGCTGGGCTATGCGACGCTCCACATCTTCGCCATGGCCTGGACCCGCGAAGCCCTGGCCCCGCTCCTGTTCGGCATCGACTACCGGTTCTTCGAGGATCCTGTGCGCGAATTCGTCTACGAGCTGCGCAAGGACGTGCTGACCTATGCCTCGCATTTCCTCGTCCTGTCCGGCTTCCGGGCGATCCAGACGCACCGCATGGAGGCCATCGGCGCACGGGCGGAGGCCCGCCAGACCCACCGGCTGACGCTGAAATGCGGCGGCCGGATCATCCGGCTGGAAGCGGACCGGTTCGACAGCGCCCGGGCGGCCGGAAACTATGTGGAAGTGCACACGCCGGCCGGCGGGCATCTGGCGCGGATCACCCTGTCTGAGCTGGAAAAACAGCTGACGGAAGCCGGCATCGACGCGGTGCGGGTGCACCGTTCCTGGCTGGTCAATCGCGCCCGGATCGCCGAGATCGCGCCGACCGGCGAGGGCGATGTCGCCATCACGCTGGAGAGCGGCGCCCGGATCCCCGGCAGCCGCCGCTATCGCGACAGGCTGGCCGCGGCCTGAGCCCGCGCTGCGCCCTCAGAATACGCCAACGGCCCCTTGTGCCCATATCAAAGCAACCAGCCCCGTCACGGCGAAACAGGATGTGATACGAAACCAGCGCGGGCCCTTGGCCGTCACGACGAGAAAGAGCCCGATTGCAAGACTCGCCAGTAAGAGGGCTGCCATCGCAAAGTCCAGAGCGCTCCAGTCCATAATCCGTCTCTCCCGTCCATCTGGACAACGAGAATAGCAGACCCCGCTGCCGGTCTGTCCAGTCCGCTGGAGCCAATGTCACAAACGGTCAAAACGGCCGCCCTGCGATGGTCTAGACATCGGGCCTGTCCCATTCCCTGCCCCGGAGCCCGCGATGAATGCCCGCCGCCTGACCCCCATCCTCCTGATCCTCGCCGTGCTGTCGATGGCGCCCCTGATACCGGGCGGGCCGGTGGAGACTCGCAGTTTCGGGCACATCCCCGTCGCGGTGCTGATCGCGTTCAACGCCTTCATCACGCTGGTGGTGCTGGGTTCGATCCCGCTGGCCGCGCTGGCGCGCCGGGGCGGCCGCGACATCCTGGTCTGGGTGATGGCCGACGGGCTGGGCTATGTCGCGATTTTCGCCCTCGACCTGCTGCACATCTTCCCGGTCTCGCCGACGCCGATGTCGCCGGCCCTGATCGGGTTCGAGCTTGCCGGGCTGGCCTTCGGCCTCGCCATCATCGGCTCCGCCGCCCGCGACCTGCGCCGCCCGCAACCGGACCCCGCCCCCGCGCACGCCCTGTCAGCCGGTGCGCGGCGGCTCATTCTCGGCGGCGCGTTCGCCCTGGCCGGTATCGCCATCATCGCCGGCACGATCGGCGCGCTCAACTGACACCCACAACTCCACCCGCACCGGCCCGCCCAGGATCGCATCGGCCCGGAAACGCTCGAAGTCCGGACGCTCCGACTTGACCCAGCCGCTGCGCGGCAGCCAGCTGGCCCAGGCATAGTTGACCGTATCGAGCAGGGTTTCGAGCGGGCCGTCATGGACGAAGACGGCATAGGGGCCCGCCGGGATGTCGAGGGCGATCTCGCCTTCTTCCGGCGCGCCTTCGCCCGCCTCGCCTTCGCCCGTCCCGGCGCCGCCGGCTTCTGCCCCCGCTTCACGCGGCCGGGCGGCGAGATAGACCAGGCAGCGGTCCGGCGTATCGGCGATGGCGGGATGGTCGGCCAGGGTGACGCCGAACAGCGTGTCGCCGGGTGCGGGCGGTTCGGCGTCCAGAACGGACATCCACAAGGCCTCGACGGCGGCCTGGTCTTCAAAGGCAACACCGATGCCCCGGCCGGCGAGCTGCAGCGGTCGCGTCCACTCGACCAGCTGCGGCGGGTCGCGCAGAACCCGGCGCCGCTGGGCAAGGCCGGGCGGTGTCGGCGGGCGCAGGCCGGACTGATAACGCTGCGCCGGCCGGGCGCGATAGCGGCCCGGCGCCGTACCGTACAGGGCCTTGAATGCGCGGGAGAAAGCCGCCTGGCTCTCGAACCCGCAATCGAGCGCGAGATCCAGGATACGGACGTCGCTGCTCCGCAGCCGGGCGGCCGCCCATGTCAGACGGCGCTTGCGGATATAGGCCTTCAGCCCTTCGCCATAATGGGCCTGGAACAACCGGTGCAGATGATAGCGCGTCAGACCGGCCGCAGCGGCGACCCGGTCGAGCGGCAACGGCGTATCGAGATGCGCCTCGATATAATCCATCGCCGCCTGGACATGCTGCTGCGCCGTCAACGTCACCCCACCGGACCTCCCGCCCGGCGGGATAGACCGGGCCTCACCGTCTGGCGAACGGCAAGGCCCGTCTCGCGACTTCGGCGACAGATCAGAACCGCGCCTTGATCCCCACGATGCCGACATTGGACTGGACGCCGGACAGGGAGACGTCCTGGATGCCGACGAAGGGCTGGAAGCCGTCATTGAAGACGTATTCCACGCCCAGATCGAGCTGCGGTGTGAGGTGCATTTCCAGGCCGAGCACGTGCTGGAAGGCCTCGTCGAACTCGGTATTGTCCGGGCCGAGCGTGGTGTGGGAGAAGATCGCGCTGAGATCGGTGTCATGGCCCAGAAGCTCGGTGCGGTAGCGGCCCATCACGGTGAGCGCGTCGAGATGGCGGTTGCCGTCGAAGGCCGCACCGGTATCGGTGTCGAAGCCGGTCGCCGACCAGACATCGGCCGAGCGCGTGTATTCCACGGCGAAGTCATAGCGCGGCGTGGTGTATTCCGCGGCGATGTCCCACAGGCCGGTGCGGTATTCGATATAGACCAGCGGCGGCAGCGGCGCGTTGGGCGGCGAGAAACGGTCGACGGCCTGCACCGTGTGGGCGGTGAAGTTGTTGTTGTAGATCGTGTCGTGCAGATAGCTGGCCGACACGCGCAGGGCCCGGTCGTCGCCCAGGTCGAAGCGGCGTTCGGCCTTCAGGGCGAAATTCGTGCCCAGACCGCCATCCCGGTCGGTGGAATAGCCGGTGCGCAGCATGCGCTCGCCGGTCGCCGCCGTGGCGGAGACGCGCCAGGTATCCGCGATATAGCCCAGCTCCAGCACCGGCTCGTCGGCCAGAGCCCAGAAGAAGTGCTGGTTGATGGAGTGGGTGAAGGGGTTGTAGCCAAACTGCTCGCCGAAATCGATCGTCTTGCGGCCATAGGCCAGATAGCCGCCGAACACGTCGAGATTGCCCAGAACGGCATAGTATTCGCGCGTCTGGAACTGGTTCTGGTCACGCGTGAAGGTGACCTCGGAATACTCGGTGTGCACGAAGCCGGTCAGCCAGTCGCCGACGGCGCCGGTGAAGGTGAGGCCGGCGGCATTGATCACGAAATCGGAGTTTTCCTCGCCGGAGCCGTGCTGGTCGGGAAAGCGGTTGAGGATCGGGAATTTGCCGGCCGTATCCGTGGTCTCGTGGAAATAGGCGCCCTTGAAGAAACCGCCCAGGGTCAGCGTGTTCGGATCGATCTGGCCGGACTGGCGCGCGCGCAGCAGAAAGGCGACATCCTGGGTCAGGCCTTCCTGGGTATCGGCCAGTTGCGCGGTGAGCGCGGGGTCGACCCGGATGTGACGGCCCAGCGCCGTGTATTCGACATCATGGTCCTGCGCGGAAGCAGCACCGCTTGCCACCGCGAGCGCAGCAGTGGTCAGAAGAATGGTTTTCACTGAAACGTCCCCTTTGCCGGCGTATCGCGCCGGGAAATCCCGAAAAGAGATGGGGGTATTAGCAGGCTGTTTTGCGGCTGCAAGCCGCGAGTGCCGCATAAATGATACTGACTTTACAGTGTGTTGAAAAAGAAACGCCCCCGCAGGCAAAACCTGCGGGGGCGTCTCGTTTCAGTCGGGATGAAGCGGGCCTTATTCGGCTTCGGCTTCTTCCTGGACTTCTTCGCCGGTCTCCTGGTCGACGACTTTCATCGACAGGCGGACCTTGCCGCGATCGTCGAAGCCGAGCAGCTTGACGTAGACTTCCTGACCTTCGGCCACGACGTCGGACGGGTGCTTCACGCGCTCGTTCTTCATCTGCGACACGTGGACGAGACCGTCCTTCGGGCCGAAGAAGTTCACGAAGGCACCGAAGTCCATCACCTTGACGACCTTGCCCTTGTAGATCTGGCCTTCTTCCGGTTCCGCGGTCAGACCGTGGATCCAGTCGAGGGCAGCCTTGATCGAGGCGGCATCGGAAGAGGAGACCTTGATCACGCCGTCATCATTGACGTCGACCTTGGCACCCGTCTTCTCGACGATTTCCCGGATCACCTTGCCGCCCGAACCGATCACGTCGCGGATCTTGTCGGTCGGAATGGTGATGGTCTCGATACGCGGCGCAAATTCGCCGAGCTCGGTGCGGGCTTCGCCCAGCGCCTTGCCCATCTCGCCGAGGATATGCATGCGGCCGCCCTTGGCTTGTTCCAGGGCCGTCGTCATGATGTCTTCGGTGATACCGGCGATCTTGATGTCCATCTGCAGCGAGGTAATGCCCTCGGACGTGCCGGCGACCTTGAAGTCCATGTCGCCCAGGTGATCTTCGTCACCCAGGATGTCGGACAGGACGGCAACGCCTTCGGGATCCTTGATCAGACCCATGGCGATACCGGAGACCGGACGCGTGATCGGCACACCGGCATCCATCAGGGCCAGCGAGGAACCGCACACCGTGGCCATGGAGGACGAGCCGTTCGATTCGGTGATCTCGGAGACGAGACGGACCGTGTACGGGAAGTCTTCATGGTTCGGCAGGACAGCCCGCACCGCACGCCAGGCAAGCTTGCCATGGCCGATTTCCCGGCGGCCCGGCGCGAGACGGAAGGACGTCTCACCGACCGAGTAGGGCGGGAAGTTGTAGTGCAGCAGGAACTTTTCCTTGTAGGTGCCGGTCAGGTCGTCGATGAACTGTTCGTCCTCGCCGGTACCCAGCGTGGCGACAACCATCGCCTGGGTCTCGCCGCGGGTGAACAGGGCCGAACCGTGCGTGCGCGGCAGGATGCCCGCTTCCGACACGATCGGACGGACCTGGTCGAGCGAACGGCCGTCGATCCGCTTGCCGGTCTTGATGATGCCGCCGCGGACGATGGAGCTTTCCACCGACTTCAGCACATCTTTCAGAACCGTGCCCGGGATACCGTCGGGACGCTCTTCGCTCAGGGCCAGCTCGGCCACGGCCTTTTCCTTCGCCGCGCCGACCGCTGCATAACGCTCGGTCTTGTCGGTGATGGTGTAGGCCTTGGCGAGGTCGGCTTCGACCAGCTTGCGAACCTTGGCTTCCTCGGCCGAGTAGTCGGCTGGCTGGTAGTCCCAGGGTTCCTTGGCGGCTTTTTCGGCCAGCTTGATGATCATCTCGATCACCGGCTGGAAGGCTTTGTGGCCGGCCATGACAGCGCCGAGCATGATTTCCTCGGACAGCTCCTTGGCTTCCGATTCCACCATCATCACGGCATCGCCCGTACCCGCGACCACCAGGTCGAGTGCACTGTCCGCCATGTCGTCGACATGCGGGTTGATGACGTATTCGCCGTCGATATAGCCGACGCGCGCAGCGCCGATCGGGCCCATGAAGGGCAGGCCGGACAGGACCAGCGCCGCCGAGGCGCCAACCATGCCGACCACGTCCGGATCGTTTTCCATGTCATGCGACAGGACCGTGATCATCACCTGGACTTCGTTCTTGAAGCCGGGTGCGAACAGCGGGCGGATCGGACGGTCGATCAGGCGCGAGGTGAGGGTTTCCTTTTCGGTCGGACGCCCTTCGCGCTTGAAATAACCGCCAGGAATTTTCCCGGCGGCGAAGTATTTCTCTTGATAGTTCACGGTGAGGGGGAAGAAGTCCTGCCCCTCTTTCGCGGTTTTGACACCGACGGCGGTGGCGAGGACCGTGGTCTCGCCATAGGTCACCATGACCGCGCCGTCTGCCTGCCGGGCGACCCGCCCGGTTTCGATGGTGAGCGGACGACCCGCCCACTCGATCGTTTCTTTCTGAATATCGAACATATCGTCTTTCGTACGGATGTGGTCGCGGATCAGCGGCGCAGACCCAGCTTCTCGATAAGCGCCGTGTAACGCGCTTCGTCTTTCTTCTTCAGGTAGTCGAGAAGCCGGCGACGCTGGGAAACCATTTTCAGAAGGCCGCGACGCGAGTGGTTGTCCTTCTTGTGGCTCTTGAAGTGCTCGGTGAGGTTGGCGATCCGTTCGGTCAGGATAGCCACCTGGACTTCGGGCGAACCCGTATCCGTGTTGCCGCGAGCATTGTCTTTGATGAGCGCGGTCTTGCGCTCTTGCGTAATCGACATCGTGTTCTCCTAAAACGCGTTATGTCGCCCCGGTCACGGGGTGAGGTTGAAAACGCGCCAGGGCTGGAATTTTCCGGCTCTGGCGTCGCCGATCGCGACTGCCTGGTCCTTGCAGACCGCCAAAGCCGAGAAGCTGCAGTCCCGACCCGCTATCGAGAGCGGGCGTCGCTGCGTTTTCAGCTCTAGCGCCTGACGCGGGAGCAGGACGATCGAGCGTCCTTGCTTCAATTGGAAGGCTTCCTCCTCGGTCACGGCCAGGGCCGGGATGTCGTCCAGCGCGGTCTGAACCGGGAGCAGAGCTTCCGAAGCGGCGCCCTTATGGGCCATTTCTTCCAATACGTCCAGTCTTGTGGATTCAGCCTCATCGAAACGGCCGACCCGGATCCGGCGCAGCGCCGCAACATGCCCCTCCGTGTCCAGCGCGAAGGCCAGATCGCGGGCCAGGGAGCGCACATAGACCCCCTTGCCGCAGCGCATCTCCAGCACCGCCATATCCGGCGACGGGCAGTCCATCAGACGCAGGTCGAAGACATGCACCCGGCGCGCCTCCAGCTCGACCGTCTCGCCGTCGCGGGCGAGGTCGTAGGCGCGCTCGCCATCCACCTTGATCGCGGAATAGACCGGCGGCACCTGTTCGATATCGCCGATGAAGCCGGCCAGCGCCGCCTCGATGGCCGCGCGGTCCGGGCGCACGTCCGACGTGGCGACAATCTCGCCCTCGGCATCCAGCGTGTCGGTGCGCTCGCCCCATTTCACCGTGAAACGGTAGATCTTCTCGCCCTCGACGGCGAAGGGCACGGTCTTGGTCGCCTCGCCCAGCGCGATCGGCAAAAGGCCCGAGGCCAGCGGGTCGAGCGTGCCGGCATGACCGGCCTTCTTCGCATTGAAGATGCGGCGCACAGCCGAGACGGCCTGGGTGGAGGTCATGTCGAGCGGCTTGTCCAGGACGATCCAGCCATGGACGTCCAGCCCCTTGCGGCGACGGGCCATATAAATCTCCTTCTTTCGCCGGGGATCGGACCCGGATGCGCAAGAGCGGTTTGAACGGGCGGCGAGGCTATTCCTCGTCCTCGCCCGGCTGATCGTGTCTGAGGTCCTGCTTCACCTGCGGCCGCGACAGCAATTCGTCGACATGGCTGGCCGTGTCGAAACTGTTGTCCGGGTGGAAGTGGAGCTGCGGCGTGAACTTCATGTCGATCTCGCGCCCCAGCTTGCCGCGCAGATAGCTGGCAGCACGGTTGAGGGCGGCGGCCAGACGCTCCTGGTCGCCCTGGCCGAGCGGCGCGACATAGACTTTCGCCTGGCGCAGATCGGGGCTGGGCCGCACCTCGGTGACCGAGATCAGCACACCGTCCAGATCCGGGTCGCGCAGCTCCTCGCGGGCGAGAATGTCGACCAGCGCATGACGGATGAGCTCGCCTGCGCGCAGCTGGCGCTGCGAGGGGCCCTTGGTTTCGTTGCGATGCTGATGCCTGGCCATGACGCGCTCCATCGGTTCGGGTCCGGGGCGCGGGGGTTTACGCCTCTTGCCGCCGCGATGCAAGGCATGCGCCCGGCTTCGCGGGGCCGCCGCTCGCAAAAGCGTGAATGGCCCCGGCCGGACACCGCATCTAGTCTGGCCGGCCACCTGGGGAGGAGGACGCAGATGAGCAAGTCGGTTGCCGGCTTTTTCGTGATCATGATGGCGCTGGTCGCCCGGCAGGACGATGCGCCGCCGGAGGTCCCGGTCGCACAGGCCTATCTGGCCGCCTACCAGGCGCAGGATTTCGATGCGCTTGCCGCACTCTATGCCGAGGACGCCGCCTTCATCGACCCGACCTCCTTCGATGTGGGCAATATCACACAGCCGATCGACTGGCAGGGCCGCGAGGCCATCCTCACCGGATTGCGTTCATGGAATGTCGAACGGCTCGAATATGCCGTCGATCGCAATTATCAGGCGTCCGGACGCACCGTCTTTGACGGCGCGGTCACCGCTGTCTACGCGCTGGAGGACGGGGAACGGCACTACCGCTTCCCGATTGTCACCATTGTCACGGTGCAGGACGGCCAGGTCGTCGAGCATCGCGACTATACCGACTATGCCGGCATGGTGCAGATCGCACCCGCCGGCGATCACTGACGAGGATCTTGCATGAAAAACCATACCGTCGCGGCGGCGCTCATCGCCAGCCTGGCCTGGATGCCTGCAGCCTGGGCGCAGGAGATGAGCGAGGCCGAACAGCTCGCCCGCGAATACATGGAGCACTATTCGGCCGTCGACTGGGACGCGATGGAGGCCTTTCTGGCCGAGGATGCGGTGTTTGCCGACACCACCGCGATGGGCCCGGACTATGGCGAGGACGGCGTGATGTACGAGGGCCGCGATGAGGTTATGGCCTCGCTGCGCAGCTTCAGCGCCAGCTATAATCCGATCGAACTCGGCTTCGAGTGGGATACCGTGTTCGAGAGCAATGGCCGGGTCGTCTTCATGGGCCATGTCAACGCGCTCTACCCGGCGCGCACCGAGGGCCAGAATTTCCGCTGGCGTGCCGAACAGGTCACCGTGGTGACGGTGCGCGACGGCGTGGTGATCCGTCATGACGACTACGCCAATTACGCCACGCCGGAACAGGGGCTGATCCCGGCTGCCGAGTGATCCACCGGCCGATATGGCGGGATGCAAGAAGGGCGGCCCCTGCCGGAGCCGCCCTTTTTCAATGCCTGCCGTTCGTGCGCGCCGGTCAGTCCAGCTTGCGGGCGATCTCGACCACTTCGAAACACTCGATCTGGTCGCCCTTCTGCAGGTCGTCGTAATTCTCGAAGGCCATGCCGCACTCGGTGCCGCTCTTGACCTCGGGAACCTCGTCCTTGAAGCGCTTGAGGGTCTTCAGATGGCCCTCGTGCAGCACCGTATCGTCGCGCAGCAGGCGCACGCCGCAGCCGCGCTTCACCACGCCTTCGGTCACGCGGCAACCGGCGACCTTGCCGACCTTGGTGATGTTGAACACTTCCAGAATCTCGGCGTAACCGATGAAGTTCTCGCGCTTCTCCGGCGCCAGCATGCCTTCCATCGTGTTCTTCACGTCGTCCAGCACATCGTAGATCACCGAGTAATAGCGGATCTCGACACCTTCACGCTCGGCCAGCTCGCGGGCCTGCTTGTTGGCGCGGACATTGAAGGCGAAGACCGGTGCACCGGACGACTTGGCCAGGAGCACGTCGCTCTCGTTCACACCGCCCGGGGCAGCGTGAATGACGCGGGCGCGGACCTCGTCATTGCCCAGCTTCTCGAGCGACTGCTTGATCGCCTCGGCCGAGCCCTGCACATCCGCCTTCACCAGCAGCGGCATTTCCTGGGTCTGGTCCTGTTTCAGGCGCGCCATCATCTGCTCGAGCGAGGCGCCGCCGCCGCTGATCGCACCGGCCGCCTGACGCTCCTTGCGCTGACGGTAGTCGGCGATCTCGCGGGCCCGGGCCTCGTTCTCGACGACGGCGAAGACCTCGCCCGGTTCCGGCGCCCCGGCCAGGCCGAGGATCTCGACCGGCACGGACGGTTCGGCGGAATCGAGCTGCTGGCCGCGCTCATTGACGAGCGCCCGCACACGGCCCCACTGCGAACCGGCGACGACAACGTCACCGCGCTTCAGCGTACCGCGGCGCACCAGCACCGTGGCCACCGAGCCGCGGCCCTTGTCGACCTGGCTTTCGATGACGATGCCTTCGGCGGCCCGGTCGGGATTGGCCTTCAGGTCGAGCAGTTCGGCCTGCAGGTTGATCGCCTCGGTCAGCTCGTCGAGACCTTCGCGCTTCTTCGCGGAGACATTCACCGACTGCACGTCACCGGACATGGCTTCCACGACGATCTCGTGCTGCAGCAGGTCGGTGAGGACCTTTTGCGGATTGGCATCCGGCTTGTCGCACTTGTTGACCGCCACGATGATCGGCGTACCCGCCGCCTTGGCGTGATGGATCGCCTCGATCGTCTGCGGCTTGACGCTGTCGTCGGCCGCCACGACCAGGATCACGATATCGGTCGCCTCGGCACCGCGCGAACGCATGGCCGAGAAGGCCGCGTGGCCCGGCGTGTCGAGGAAGGTGATCTTCTCGCCGCCCTTCAGCTGCACCTGGTAGGCACCGATATGCTGGGTGATGCCACCCGCCTCGCCAGCCGCCACATCGGTGGCGCGCAGCGCGTCGAGCAGCGAGGTCTTGCCGTGGTCGACGTGACCCATGACAGCAATGACCGGCGCACGCGTGACCTGGCTTTCTTCCGGATCGTCCTCGGCGATAAAGCCTTCTTCCACGTCGGACTCGGAAACGCGCTTCACGATGTGGCCGAATTCCTCGACCACCAGCTCGGCGGTGTCGGCATCGAGCACGTCGTTCACGCGGACCATCTGGCCCTGTTTCATCAGGTATTTGACGACGTCGACAGCGCGTTCCGCCATACGGTTGGCCAGATCGGACACCGTGATGGCTTCCGGGACGACCACATCGCGGGCGATCTTGTCACGGCCGGCACCGGTATCCTGGCGGCGCTGCTTTTCACGCTCGCGGGCCCGGCGCACCGAGGCGAGCGAACGCTGCCGCTCCTCGTCGCCATCGACGATATTCTGGATCGTCAGCTTGCCGCGGCGGCGATTGTCGGTCTTGGCGCGGGCCGGCTGGGCCTTGGCCGGACCGGGACCGGCACTGCCCTTGCGCTTGACGCGGCCACCCATGGCCTCGAGGGCCGAGGCGGCGTCCTCGCCATCATCGCGACGGTCGCGGCGCGGCTCGTCCTTGTCCTTGGCCGGCGCAGCCTTGCGGCGCGGCTCGTCATCGCCGCGCGGCGCGTCCTGGGCTGCCGCCAGATTGGCCGCCTCCTCTTCCGCCTTGCGGCGCACCTCGTCTTCAACCTTGCGGCGGGCCTCATCCTCGGCTTCGCGCGCTTCGCGTTGCTCGCGCTCGCGCTGTTCCTCGAGATGACGCTGTTCGTCAGCCGCGCGCTGGGCGCGCTCCTCGGCTTCCTTCTTCTTCAGCGCATCGCGATCGGCCGCCTCGGCCCGGGCCCGGGCGATGGCGCGCTGACGGGAAACCAGTTCCTCTTCGGACAGACCGAGCTGGCGCGCCTTGGCCGCAAGCGCGCTTTCGCCGCCCTTGGCCGCGCCGCCGGCACCCTTGCCGGACCCCTGAGCCCCGTCCTTGCCCGGTGTCGCCACACGCTTGCGCTTCTTCTCGACCACCACGGCCTTGGAGCGTCCGCGCGCAAAACTCTGCTGCACGGTGCCGGAGCCGGATCGTTTCAAAGAGAGCGGCCGGCGGCCGGACTTGTTGTCGTCTGCGTCGCTCATGCGAGCCTTCCAAATCGGCTTTCGTTCCACGTTCCGCCCCGGTAGCCGAATGCCGGTGCGGCGCACTATCCAAACCTGCTCGTCCGGTCTGAAGGCTCGCTAAACTAGCCAGCTTAGGCCCGGACGCAACCGCGAAGGCGGTTCATTTCGCATCTGCCGCAAGACCCGCCCCGTGCGGGTCGAGCGGCCGGAAGCCCGAGAGCTTCCGCATCACCGCCGAAAAGGCCCGCGCCTGCGGTCCTTCCGACAGGGAGGCATGGACCACCGGACCGCGCCCCAGCGCCAGACCGATGACTTCCGCCTCGAAACACCCCGCCACCGGGACATCGCCCCAGGCTGCGCGTGCCAGCCGGTCGAGTTTCGACCGGCCGTCCGCCGCCCCGTCCGACGCTTCGATGCGCCAGGCCGGGCGGGCGGCCTTGAGGGCGAGACGCACCGCGTCCTGCCCCGCTGCAAGCTCGCCGGCCCGGCGCGCCAGACCGATCAGGTTCAGCGCACGCTCGGCCAGAAGCCGTTCTATGGTCCCGGCGAAATCCTCCGGAACCGTGACCGGACCGCCAAAGGCCCGGTTGAATGCCTTGCGGGCCACTGCCCGCTCCACCGACGCACGGTCGGCGGAAACCCAGGCACCGCGGCCCGGGAGTTTCGCGGCCAGGTCGGGCACCACGCTGCCATCCGGCGCAAGGGCGATACGGACCAGATCCGCCTCATCCCTTACCTCGCCGCTGGCGACGCAGCGCCGTTCACGCTCCCGGCCGCTGGCAGGAGACCTAGTCAGTCTCCTTCTCCTCTTCGGCCGCCTCGTCGAGATCGAGACCCAGGGCCTCGGCCTCGGCTTCCAGAGCCGCCAGATCCATGTTCTCGACGTCGAACACGCCGTCATCCTCACCCTCGGCCTCGACCTCTTCGACTGCCGGCTGCGGCAGGTCTTCTTCGGAGATCCAGCCGGCGGCGACGCGGGCGCGCATGATCATCATCTCGGCATCGTCGGCAGACAGGTTGAAGTCTTCCAGGATGCCCGGCTCGCGCACGCGCTCGCCATTGCGGTTCTCGAACCAGCCGCGCAGGTCGTCGGTGACCAGGCCGGCCAGATCGTCGACCGTCTTGACGTCGTTCTCGCCGAGCTTCACAGCCATCGGCAGTTCGACACCCTCGATCTCGAGCACGGCGTCCTCGACACCCAGCTCCTTGCGCTTGGCGTCCTGTTCGGCTGCCAGACGGTCCAGATAATCGCGGGCGCGGGCCTGGATTTCCTCGGCGGTGTCTTCGTCGAAGCCTTCGATCACGGCGATCTCGCCGAGGTCGACATAGGCGATTTCCTCGACGTCCGAGAAACCTTCCGTAGCCAGAAGTTGGGCAATGACCTCGTCGACATCAAGGGCCGCGATGAAGAGCTGGGTCCGCTCGGCGAATTCCTTCTGGCGGCGTTCGGACTCTTCTTCCTCGGTCAGGATGTCGATCGACCAGCCCGTCAGCTGCGAGGCCAGGCGGACATTCTGGCCGCGGCGGCCGATGGCGAGCGAGAGCTGCTCGTCCGGCACCACGACCTCGATGCGCTGGTCTTCCTCGTCGAGCACGACCTTGGCGACTTCCGCCGGCTGCAGGGCGTTGACGATGAAGGTGGCCGGATCGTCGGACCAGGGAATGATGTCGATCTTCTCGCCGGCGAGTTCGGACACCACCGCCTGCACGCGCGAACCGCGCATACCGACACAGGCGCCGACCGGGTCGATCGAGCTGTCATTGGAAATCACGGCGATCTTGGCGCGCGAACCCGGGTCGCGGGCGACCGACGGGATCTCGATAATGCCTTCGTAGACTTCCGGCACTTCCTGGGCGAACAGGGCGGCCATGAAGTCCGGATGCGCCCGCGACAGGAAGATCTGCGGACCGCGGACCTCTTCGCGCACATCATAGATGTAGGCGCGCACGCGCTCATTGTTCTGCAGGTTTTCGCGCGGAATGCCGTCGGCGCGGCGGATAATGCCTTCGGCGCGGCCCAGATCGATGATCACATTGCCGTATTCGACGCGCTTGACGATGCCGGACACGATCTCGCCGACACGGTCCTTGTATTCCTCGAACTGGCGCTGGCGCTCGGCTTCACGCACTTTCTGCGTGATGACCTGTTTGGCGGTCTGCGAGGCGACGCGGCCGAATTCGATCGGCGGCAGCTCGTCGGAGAAGACGGTGCCGATCTCGGCGGTCTTGTCGATTTTCTGCGCGTCGGCGAGCGTGAGCTCCTGGCTCTCGTTCTCGACCTCTTCGACGACCGTCATGTTACGGGTCAGCGACAGCTCGCCCGTCTTCGGGTCGATCTTGGCGCGGATGTCGTTCTCGGCACCGTAGCGCGAGCGCGCGGCCTTCTGGATCGCTTCCTCGATGGCCTCGATGACGATGCTCTCGTCGATCGATTTCTCGGCAGCGACCGCACGGGCGATCTGCAGCAGCTCGAGCCGGTTGGCGCTAACACCAATGCTCATCGGGCAATCCCTTTTGCCGTAAACAGCGACATCATTCGTCTCCTTCAGTCTGCGCGGGCGCATTGCCGCCGCGCGCTTTCAAATCCGCCTCGATCAAGGCGTCCGTGAGTACAAGTTTGGCATCCGCGATCCAGTCGAACGGGATCAGCGCCGTGTCCTCTTCGCCGTCCATGTCGAGGAGGACATTGCCGTCCTCGACACCGGCCAGCATGCCGCGGAAGCGCTTGCGGCCTTCCACCATGCGGTCCAGCTCGATCTTGGCCTCGTAACCGTCCCAGCGCGCAAAGTGCGCCAGCGTGGTCAGCGGCCGGTCGATACCCGGCGAGGATATCTCAAGATCGTATTCACCGGAAACCGGATCCTCGACCTCGAACACGTCGGACAGGCCGCGCGACAGGCGCGCGCAGTCGTCGACATCCACCCCGGTGCCGTCCAGCCGGTCGGTCATGATCTGAAGGCGCTGCTTCTTGCCGGACATCACGCGCACACGCACGATTTCCAGGCCGAGCCCGGCAGCCACCGGGTCGGCAAGGGCGAGAATGCGGGTGTCTTGCGGGGTCTTCGTCTTCAAGGGACCCGTGTCTCCATCAACAAAAAGAGCGGCCGCCGGAAGCGACCGCTCGATAGCATCATCCGATGCGATCGAACATGTAACGAGGCTCTTATACGCCCGACGGGGCGATGATGCAAGATGAGCGTCAGGTGCGGAGGATTGCCCGCTCCGTTGGCATCGCGACACTCAGAGTTTGCACAAGTAGGCAGTCTGTACGGATTGGATGCGGGTACGCCTACTTCCAACCTTTCGTTGATTTATGTATTACCGTTCCTGAAGCGAATATCGGCGGGGTTGATCAATGTCTGAACGCGTCCTGGGCCTTACCACCTCAAAAGATGGAGTCCTCTATGTCGACGTCGAGATTCCGGACAATGAGAACGAACCGCTTACGATCCTAGAGGACGGAAACTGGAAGCTTCAGAAAGGCGATCGCTCGAATGCATATCAGGTTCTGCACCAGCAGTGTTCCGACTATGTGCAAGAAGCGAATGTAGACAGGGTTCTTGTAAAGGCGAGCGCTGTTATGGGCGGTATGAGTGCCAAGCTCGGTCTGCTTCAGGCTGCGGAAGTGCGAGGCGTCATAATAGCTGCCTCAGCTTCGACATGCCCTGTAAAACAGGTTTCGAAGGCCGTGGTTAGTCGTGTCTACGGTGATCGGAAGGTCGACGACTACATCAATGATGATGCTTTCTGGAAAAAGAACACCTCTGGAACATCCCTTCGAAAAATGAGCCGGGAAGCCGTGATGCTTGTGATCGCGTCGAGGAATGAGTGATGTCGGAGTTCAAATCCAACCTCAAGGTTGGAGATAAAATCGGGAATGGGCACTTCGGTCAGGTACACGCAGCAGAAGATCCTGCGCATGGCCAAGTAGCCGTTAAGATACTCCGCCGAAATGCCACGTTGGACGATGCCCTTTGGGCGAGATATCGGAAGGAGCATTTGGGCGAAGCCCAGAAGCTGTCGCGAGCACAGCACCGCAATGTCGTTAAGGTACACTATGTGGTAGAAGCCGACGACGGTAATAGCATATTGATATGCATGGATTTTTGCGCCGGCGGCTCTCTTCAAGCGCAGTTTGAGCGCAGGCCAATGACGCTCGGAGATGTTAAGAGGGTCGCAACCCAAGTCCTACACGGCCTTAGTGCACTTCATAAGCGTGGGATGCTTCATCGTGACATTAAACCGGCCAACATTCTTATAGATGGGAGTGGGGTTGCACAGCTCGGTGATTTTGGGCTGGTGACGGACGAACTGGTCTTGGGTTATGGATCCCAAGCGGGTTACGCAGACCACATAGCTTATGAGGTGTGGCACGGTGCCGGGACCAGCACTAAGACGGACATCTGGGCGCTAGGCATGACACTCTACAGGCTTCTCCATGGAGAAGCTTGGTACCAAGAGAGCCCCACCCCGAAACTGGTCGTAAGGGACGGGGATTTTTCGGAAAAGCTACGCTGGCTCCCCCATATTCCCAAAGAGTGGCGACGATTTGTCCGAAAAATGCTCACAGACGACCCGAGCCGACGTTATCAGAACGCACAGCAGGCGCTTAACGGCATTGCATCGCTACTGACTGACTACACCTGGTCGACGGATATCACTCCTGAAAGGATAAAGTGGGAGCGATCAAAGGGTCAGCGCACCATCCACGCTGAGTGGGAACGTATTTCAGCGCGAAAACATCGATGGCGCGCCTGGAGCGAACCACTGAGCTCAGGGCGCCAACGCAAACTGGATGGCTCAGATGGTATAGTGGGCCGCCACGATGCTGAAAAAGGCCTACATGGCTTCCTTTGCCCTTAGGCAACTCGAAGGCCTCGCGGCAACAGATATCCGCCTACAAGATCGCTATCTCTGATTTCTCTAAGATCAAGAGCGATTTTTGCCTTCGCGCGCCTTTCAGGACGGCATTCCGAGCAGTAGGCGCCTTCTGCAGCTACCTCTGCTTCAGGCGACCAGAAACGACCACAACTCCGACACCTCGGTGAGGCAATTTTGAGGTTCCGTTTCATACATCACGTCCTCAGCAAAGCACCCGCACATTCGCGAACAAATCGTGAATCACCTTCTGCTATAAGTCAACAAGCACTTCGCTATTTGGTTGCATTCTACAAGAAGCTGACGACGCTTGGACGACAAGCGCGCTAAACCCGCACGAAATCCATAAACACCGGCGCGCAGTCGCCCAGGCCCTTGGTTTCGTAGCGGGTGGTGATGTGGTCGGCGGGGGCGATGCGCCAGTCATCGGCTTTTGAAGCCTGCCAGACAAAGCGGTCATCCTGCCGGAACTCGCTCATGCAGTGGTCGGCATAGGATTTCACATCCGTGGCAATGCGCAGCTGGCCGCCCGGTTTGAGCAGGCGCGCGAAGGCGTCGCGCGTGGTCTGCTGCACAAAGCGGCGCTTGGCGTGGCGCTTCTTGTGCCAGGGGTCCGGGAAGAGCAGGAAAATCCGGTCGAGACTGGCATCGGCAAAGCGCGGCAGCAGCTCGCGCGCATCGGCGCGGGCCAGGCGGACATTGTCCAGCCCCTGTTCGTCGATATAGGTCAGCGCCTTGGCGACGCCGTTGAGGAAGGGCTCGATGCCGATAAAGCCGGTGTCCGGCGCACGGGCGGCCTGGGCAGCGAGATGCTCGCCGCCGCCAAAGCCGATTTCCAGCACCTGCCGGCGGCAGTGCGGCAACAGGACAGCCGCGTCCACCGGCCCGCTCTCAGGCAGGCCGATGCGCGGCAGGAGATCGTCCACCAGCCCCTGCTGGCGTGCCGAGAGCGGCTTGCCCTGGGCACGGCCATACAGGCGGAATTCCGGTGCGTCCGGTTTCGCGGTCTTGCTCATGCGCGGGCATTTAGCGGTTTTGCGACCGCTTGACATCCCTTGCGTCGCAGACCCGCCGCCTCAGTGCGCGAGCGCGCCTTCATCGGCTTCGCTTGCCAGCGTGCGGACCAGTTCCAGAACGCGCCGCCGGACCTTGGAGTCCTGGATGCGCGAAAAGGCTTCGGCCAGCGACACACCGTCGGCGCTCTGGATGAAGTCGTAGACGACGGGCGTCTGGTCGCCTTCCGCCATGCCTGTGGCGGCCGAACGTTCGCCCAGCCCTTCGAAGAAGAACTGCACAGGCACGTCCAGCACGCGCGACAGCCGGTAGAGCCGGCTGGCGCCGACGCGGTTGGCGCCGCGCTCGTATTTCTGGACCTGCTGGAAGGTGACACCCAGTTCGTCACCGAGCTTTTCCTGACTCATCTTGACCAGTTGGCGGCGCAACCGGATCCGAGCGCCGACATGGACGTCGATCGGGTTGGGCCCTCTGGGATTCGCCTTGGGCATTCAATTACCTCATTACCGGTTTGCCACCCCGCGGTGCCCCAATGATGCTAGCACAACCCTTGCGTGATTTCACATCACTTTCAGTTCATGTTCGCATCGACAGCAGTCGGGCCACCGCCCGGCGGCGCAGGATCAGAACGCCGGAAAGAATTGTCAGGACAACAATCCAGACCGGCACATCGCCCCACCACCCGTATAGAGGAACGCTCACAGGCCTCGGAAGGTTCACATCGCGAACACCTTCCTCACCCGGAGGAATTTCCACCCGGGTCCGGCCATGCGCATCGACCACGCCGGACACGCCCCGCGCAGCCGAGCGGATCATCGGCACACCGGTCTCGATCGCCCGGTAACGCGCCTGGTTGAAATGCTGCCGCGGCCCGGCCGTCACCCCGAACCAGGCATCGTTGGAAATGTTGAGCAGCCAGGCCGGCCGGTCGGCCGCGGCGCGGACAAAGCCGGGGAAAATCGCCTCATAACAGATCAGCGGCATCACCGGCGGCGCGCCGGGCAGGTCCAGCGTCGTTGCACCCGGTCCCGGCGTGAACTGGTAGCGCGCAAACTCGTCCAGCCCGACCGCACGCAGAAGGCCGGTCAGCGGCACGATTTCGCTGAATGGCGTCAGGCGCACCTTGTCGTACAGGCTCTCCACCCGCGGCGAACCATTGGGAAAGCGCAGGCCGACCAGGGCGTTGTAGTAGGCGTATTCGCCATTGCCATTGTCCGCGCGGCGGTTGATGCCGGCAACCAGGGTCTGGCCGGCGCGCAATTGCTGGCCGATCAGGGCCAGCGTCGCATCGTCTTCCAGCATGAAAACCGGCAGCGCGCCTTCGGGCCAGATGACATGGGTGACGTCCGCCAGCCCCGGCTCGCCGGTCAGTTCGAGATAGCGGTCGCGCGTCATGGCGGCCCCGCCCGGCGCCCATTTCGCGCGCTGCGGGATATCGGCATGAACCAGACGCAGCCGGATGTCCGGCTGATAGCCCGCATCGGCGCCGGACAGGCGCAGCGCCCCGCCGCACAGCACGATCAGGCCGATCACCGCCCCGGCGATCACCGGCGCCAGGCTCGCAAGGCGCAGGGGCCGTCCGATGGCGGCCGCCGGGGAGGCCAGGGCAAAAACCGTCAGGAAGGACAGGCCGTAAATCCCGAACCAGGCCGCCGCCTGGCTCATCGCCCCGCCGGCCGGCCAGGCATAGCCGGGCAGGTTCCAGGGCAGGCCGCCGAACAGATGCCCGCGCAGCCATTCGGTCACGGTGAGCACGGCGGCGAGGACCAGCACCCGCCAGGGCAGGCGCGGCGCGATCCAGGCCTGCAGCACGCCGGCCATCCCCCAGAACACGGCCAGCATGGCCGCAAAGGCCGGCACGGCCACCGGCACCATGAAGCCATAGCCCTCGCCGCGGGTCAGGAAGGCAAAGGCGATCCAGTAGGTGCCGGCGAGAAAATAGCCGAAGCCGAAGACGAAACCGCGCAGGAAGCCGGCCAGGGTGCGTTTCGGGTGACGCCGGGCGCCGTCCAGGCTCCACACCAGCACACACAGGCCAACCGCCAGGGCCGGCCAGAAATGCAGCGGCGCCATCGCGGTCGCCGACAGGGCGCCGGCTGCAAAGACCACGGCGAGATGCCGCCAGCCCTGACGGGCGGCCAGCCAGGCCCGCGGACGCCAGAGAGCGAGCCGGCGCCAGTTCATGATGCGGGTCCGGCTCCCTCTGCCGGCGGCGTGGCCGCGGGCTTGGGCTTGCGATGCGCGGCGCGGACACGCATCCGCTTGATGCGGCGGCTGTCGGCCTCGATCACCTCGAACTCATAGCCGGTGGGGTGACGGATCACTTCGCCGCGCTCGGGCACCCGGCCGATCAGGGTGAAGACCAGCCCGCCGAGGCTGTCGACATCCTCGTCCTCGTCCTCGGCGGCGATTTCCTCGCCGACGACGGCTTCGAAATCGTCGATCTCGGCCCGCGCATCGACATCCCAGACGCCGGGACCGCGGGCGAGGATGGCCGGCGAATCCTCGTCGTCATGCTCGTCCTCGATATCGCCGACAATCGGTTCGATCAGATCTTCCAGCGTCACCAGCCCGTCGGTGCCGCCATACTCGTCGACCACCAGCGCCATGTGCATGCGGCGGCCCTGCATGCGGCGCAGCAGATCGCTGGCGCGCATGGAGGGCGGGGCGAAGAGGAGCGGGCGGCTGATGGCGGGCAGTATCTGTTTTTGCAGCCAGCCGGGCAGGCGCTCGCCATCCTCGCTCGGTGCGAGATGGCCGACCACGTCCTTGATGTGTGCGACCCCGACCGGATCGTCCAGCGTTTCGCGGTAGATCGGCAGGCGCGAATGGGCGGCTTCGGCGAAACGCTGCGCCAGCTCGTCGAGCGGGGTGGAGACCTCGACGCCGACAATGTCGGCGCGCGGCACCATCACATCGGCGACGCGCAGCAGGTCCAGCGCATCCGCCTCGATGGAGAGTTGCGGCGAAGCCGGGGCCGCCGGTGCGGCGGCCGGTGCGACGGGAGTTTGACCGCTTTTACCCAGAATGCGCCGGAACCAGGAGCGGCCCTCCGGGCCCGGCGTGGTAGGATTGTCAGCCATTGTGTCTTCGATCGGGAAATTGTCGCTCAGGCGGCATAGGGATCAGCCACCCCCAGTCTGGCCAGCGCACGCCGCTCCAGACCTTCCATGATTTCAGCCTCGTCATCATCCTGGTGATCATACCCCTGCAAATGCAGGAATCCATGGATGATAAGATGCCGCAGGTGATCGGCGAGCGCGATTTCGCGCGCCTGCGCCTCGCGCGCCACAACACCGGCGGCCAGGGCAATATCGCCGAGATGATTGTCGGCATGACCGCCGGAGGGGAAGGAGAGCACATTCGTGGGCCCTTCCCGGCCACGGAATTCGGCATTCAGGGCCGCCACAGCCTCGTCGCCGGTGAGCAGGATAGCCACCACGCCCGGGCTGCGTTCGTCGAGTTCTTCGCAGACGGCTTCAACGGCTTGCTCGGCGAGACGGGTCTTGCCCTCAAGCCCGTTCCAGGCTTCGTCCTCAACGATCAGGTCGACAGCGTTCATCGGTCCGGTTTCGCCGTGCCGCTTACGCGGCGCGCATCGTCCTCATAGGCTTCCACGATCCGGGCCACCAGATCGTGCCGGACCACATCAACACGCGAAAACCGGCAGATGGCAACACCCTTCGTCTCCGACAGGATGCCCAGCGCATGGCCGAGGCCGGACGGTTCGCGCGGATGCAGGTCGATCTGGCTGGGATCGCCGGTCACCGCCATGCGCGAGCCTTCGCCCAGGCGGGTCAGCACCATCTGCATCTGCGGCTTTGACGTGTTCTGCGCCTCGTCGACGATGACAAAGGCGCGATTGAGCGTGCGGCCGCGCATGAAGGCGAGCGGAGCGACCTCGATCCGGCCATCCTCGCGCATCTTTTCAAGCTGGTGTCGCCCCAGCGTGTCGGCCAACGCATCCCAGACCGGCAGGAGATAGGGATCGACCTTCTCGGTCAGATCGCCCGGCAGGAAGCCCAGCTTCTCGCCGGCCTCGACGGCAGGACGGGTGATGATCAGCTTCTCGACCTTGCGCTGGACCAGCAGGGAAGCACCATAGGCGACCGCCAGCAGCGTCTTGCCGGTACCGGCCGGGCCGACGCCGAAAATCAGGTCATAGGCCTTGTCATTCTTCAGCGCGCGCACGTATTCGCGCTGGCCTTCGGTGCGGGCAATCAGGCTGGAACCGCGCGGCACGCGGATCACGCCATCCTCGTTCTCGCCGGCGCGCTCGTCGGTGTCGCGCAGGCGCAGGGCGGCGCGCACGGCGGCCTCGTCACAGGTCAGCCCGTGTTCCAGCGAGGCATAGAGCCGCTTGAGCACGCGCTTGGCTTCGTCGCGCGCCGCGCCGTCGCCGGCCGTGATGACGATCTGGCCGCCGCCGGGCGCCGACAGGCGTACACCCAGTTCCTGCTCGATCAGGATCAGGAAGCGGTCGCCAGCGCCGGCCATGCCGCGCAGGCGTTCCTTGTCGTCGAAAAAAACCGTTTCCGAGGCTTCGCGCCGCGGCTTGGTGGCCCGGTTGCGGGGCGGTGTCTTGGCTGAACTCACGCCGCGCTCCGTTCTCCGCCCGCCAGACGCCCGGCCAGCGCGTTGCGGCTGGCACGTTCGATAACGACCTGGCCGATATGGCCGATCATTTCGGCCGGCGCCTCGACATGGACGGCCTGCAGATAGGGGCTGCGGCCGTGCAATTGCCCGTCCTGGCGGCCGGCTTTCTCGAACAGGACCGGCAGGGTGCGGCCGATCTGGCTTTCGTTGAAAGCGACCTGCTGGGCATTGAGCAGATCCTGCAGCACGGCCAGGCGCTCGCCTTTCACGGCCTCGTCGATCTGGCCCATCATCGCAGCCCCGGGCGTGCCCGGACGGCGCGAATACTTGAAGGAGAAGCAGGAGGCGTAATTCACCTCGCGCACCAGATCGAGGGTGGCCTCGAAATCGGCATCGGTCTCGCCGGGGAAGCCGACAATCATGTCGCCGGAAATCGCGATATCCGGCCGGGCGGCCCGCAGACGCTCGATGATGGCGATGTATTCCGCCGCCGTGTGCTGACGGTTCATGGCCTTGAGGATCTTGTCCGAGCCTGCCTGCACCGGCAGGTGGAAATAGGGCATCAGCTTGGGTTCGTCGGCAAAGGCCGCGATCAGGTCGTCATCCATGTCGCGCGGATGCGAGGTGGTGAAGCGGATGCGCTCGATACCGCCGATCAGGGCGATATGACGCACCAATTGCCCCAGCCCCCAGGCACCGTCGGCCTCGCGGCCGGACGGCGGCGCGCCGTGGAAGGCATTGACGTTCTGGCCCAGCAGCGTGACTTCGCGCACGCCCTTGGCCGCCAAGCCGCGCACTTCAGCAACGATCTGGTCGACGGGGCGCGACCATTCCGCACCGCGCGTATAGGGCACAACACAGAAGGTGCAGAACTTGTCACAGCCCTCCTGCACGGTGACGAAGGCGGAATAGCCCTCGACCTGGCGCTCGCCGGCGAGGCGGTCGAACTTGTCCTCGACCTCGAACTCGGTATCCAGCGCCTCGCCGCGGGCGCGATGCGCCTGGGCGATCAGTTCGGGAAGCTTGTGATAGGTCTGCGGTCCGACAACGAGATCGACGACCGGTGCGCGCTTCATGATTTCCGCGCCCTCGGCCTGGGCGACACAACCCGCCACGGCGATCGTCATGCCGCCAGATGCCGCCTTCTCTTCCTTCAGCGGGCGCAGGCGGCCCAGTTCGGAATAGACTTTCTCGGCGGCCTTCTCGCGGATGTGGCAGGTGTTCAGGATCACCAGATCGGCGCCATCGGGCTCTTCCGCCGGCTCATAGCCAAGCGGGGCCAGCACGTCTCTCATCCGTTCGGAATCGTAGACATTCATCTGGCAGCCGTAAGTCTTGATGAAGAGACGTTTGCGCGTCGAACTCATGAAACCTTCAAAACCGCATCCGGCGGTTCACCCAATCAGCGTCATCCGGCCCGCGGCCGGGAAGCGGGGCGTTATGATGGAAATGGGGCCGATAGGCAAGGCCCGCAAGACTATTCCGCCTTGACGGCGCCTTCCGGAACAGTCTCCTGGGACGGCAGTTCATGCGTGCCCGGATCGTGCCGCTTGGCGCTGAGCGCCAGGAAGAGCGCGACAATCGTCAGCGCCGAGGCCAGAAGGAAGGGCGCGCCGGCGAAGACAAAGGGCGCATCGGCGCCGGTAAAGCCCTCGAACATGCGCGACATGATCAGCGGCCCGATAATCATCGACAGGCTCTGCATCGAGGTCATCGCCCCCTGCAGCTCGCCCTGGGCATTGGCCGGCACGATGCGGGAGATCACGCCCTGCAATGCCGGCTGGCCGATCCCGGCCAGCGCGCCGAAGACGATGATCGGATAGACCATCCAGCCGCTGGTCGCCAGGCCGTAGGCGGCGTAGGAGCACACGGCCAGCGAAAGCGAGACCGCGATGGCCCGCCACTCGCCCAGCTTCGGCACGAGAATGCGGGTCAGCCCGCCCTGAACCAGCGCCGTCGTCAGCCCGACGGCCATCAGCGACAGGCCGATATCGCCCGCGGTCCAGCCGAACTTGAAGTCGGTATAGTAGGACCAGACAGCCGGATAGACGGCATGGCCGAGCAGCATCAGGAAGACCGCGCCCATCATCACCAGAACAGCCGGATAGGCGCGCATCTGCATGAGCGAGCCCAGCGGGTTGGCGCGGCGGATCGAGAAGGTGCGGCGGTTTTCCGGCGCCAGCGTCTCGGGCAGCACGAACAGGCCGTAGATCAGGTTCAGCCCGGCCAGGATGCCGGCCGCAAAGAAGGGCGCGCGCGGACCGAAATGCTCGCCCAGCAGCCCGCCTATCGCCGGGCCCAGGATGAAGCCGATGCCGAAAGCCGCACCCATCATGCCGAACCGTCCGGCGCGTTCATGGGCCGGTGTGATGTCGGCGATGTAGGCGTTGGCGGTGGAATAGCTGGCGCCGAACACGCCAGCCAGGATGCGGCCGATCAGCAGCAGCCAGAAATGCGGGGCAAAGCCCATCATCGTGTAGTCGAGCGTGAAACCGGCGAGCGCGGCGAGCAGAACGCGCTTGCGGCCGAACCGGTCGGACAGGCCGCCGACGATCGGCGCGAAGATGAACTGCATGCCGGCATAGCTGGCGGTCAGCCAGGCGCCCAGAACCACCGCATTGTTGGCTTCCAGCCCGGTCACATCCTCGATCAGGGCCGGCATGACAGGCATGATCAGCCCGATGCCGATCATGTCGATCAGCACGGTGATGAAAATGAAGATGAAAGCGTGCTTGCCGGGCTTGCGGGCGGACATGACGTCTCCTGCGGGAGGCGGACGCCCTAGTCCTCGGCGCCCTTCAGGGGCACGCCGTAAAGCTCCAGACGGTGATCGACAAGCTTGTAGCCCAGCTTGCGCGCGATCGCTTCCTGCAGGCGTTCGATCTCTTCATTGACGAATTCCACGACTTCGCCTGTCTTCAGGTCGATCAGGTGGTCGTGATGCTCGTCGCCGACTTCCTCATAGCGCGACCTTCCGTCGCGGAAGTCGTGCCGCTCGATAATGCCGGCTTCCTCGAACAGGCGGACCGTGCGGTAGACCGTGGCCAGCGAGATCCGCGGATCTTCCGCCGACGCCCGGCGATGCAGTTCTTCGGCATCCGGATGATCGTCGGAAGACGACAGCACGCGGGCGATGACCCGGCGCTGATCGGTCATGCGAAGTCCCTTCGCGATGCAGATCTGTTCGATACGGTCAGGCATCATCGTCCTCGTCCTTGATATCGCAGAGATAGGCGTTCACGCCGGGGTTTGTCCATCTTCGCGCAGCCATTTTTCAAGGACAAGCGCATCGGTCCCGTCTGCATAGTAGGCCTTGCGCCGCCCCACCTGCCGGTAACCGGCCCGGGCATAGAGCTTTTGCGCCGCCGTGTTGGCGACCGAAACCTCGAGGAAAACCCTGCTGCAGCCTGCCTGCATCAGCCCGTCCTGGGCGGCGGCAAGCAATTGTCCGCCGCGGCCGGAGACCCGGGCGTGCGGCGCAATGCCGATGGTCAGGATTTCCGCCTCGTCGAGCGCCTGGCGCACGACAACCAGGCCCCGCGCCTCGCCATCCCCGCGCAGGATCAGCGCCGTCACGCCGGCCGTCTGAAGAAGAGAGGCGAATTCGCGTTCCGACCAGGGCGCGGCGAAACAGGCTGCGTGGAGCGCCGCCAGCTCGCCGGCGGCCTCCGCCCCGGCGCGCTCGATGGCGACGCTCATGCCGGCGCGATCCCGCCCGGCAGCTTGGCGTCCGGCGGGCGGGCATAGAAGGGCGAGGCCGGTGCCTGCGCAGGATCTGCCTCGGCCACCAGGTCGAGCAGGGCGTGAAGGTCGAGCGCGGTGACATCGCGGACATCCATGCCGGCCGGATCGACAAGCGCTGCGCCCGACCCTGCGAGCACAAGACCGTTCAGAGCCAAGACTTCGAGGTGTGCAGGCACCGCATCGACGGTGAGGCGCAGCGGCCCGGAGGCTTCCGGTCCCGCCCAGACCTGCAGGATGACCTCGCCGCGCTTGGCGTCGTGCAGGACTGCCAAGGGGCGCACGTCCTCAAGCTGACGGGCGATCACGGCGAGATTGCCGATGCCGATGGCCACCGCACCGGTCGCCAGGGCAAGACCGCGGGCGAAGGCCGTGCCGACCCGGGTGCCGGCAAAACTGCCCGGACCGATCGTCACACCGATCCGCGTCAGCTCGCGGGGCGTGATACCAGCATCGGCCAGGATCTGCTCGACCATCGGCGCCAGGCGCTCGGCATGGCCGCGGCCGATCCGTTCGCAAAGGACGCGGTCCGGCCGGCCATCCACGCGCAGCGCGACGGCACAGTCCGGACCGGTGGTATCGATGGCCAGCAGGGTCATGCCAGCCCTTTAGAGGATTTTCGCGGCCTCGTCGAAGTCCAGGCGCGGCAGGCGCGGGAAGAGGTTCTTCGTCGTGCCATAGCCCAGATTGACCAGGAAGTCGGACCGCCAGGTCTTCATTTCCGGATCGTCGAGGAAGAATTCCTTGTCCAGACCGTCATTCTCGAACCCGGTCATCGGCCCGGTATCGAGGCCCAGCGCGCGGGCCGCGATGATCAGATAGGCGCCCTGCAGCACGGCATTCCGCTTGCCATTGTCGATCGTGGAGGCCGGGGCGGTGAACCAGTCGCGGGCACCGGGATTGTGCGGCATCAGCTGGGGCACCTTGTCATAGAACTCGGTATCCCAGGCGAGCACCACCGTGACCGGCGCTTTCATCGTCTTGGCCCGGTTGCCTTCCGACAGGTGCGGTTCCAGCCGGGCCTTGGCTTCGGGCGTGGTCAGGAAGAGAAAGCGCGCCGGCGAGGAATTGGCGCTCGTCGGGCCCATGCGGACCGTGTCGTAGAGTTCTTTCAGCGTCTCGGCCGGGACCGGGCGGGTCTCGTCGAAATCATTATAGGTGCGGGCATCCAGCAGGATCTGCTTCAGCGCGGCCTCGCCAATCGGATCGTTATGGGTGGGCTTGCGCGACAATTCGTCAGCCATGGGGTCGCTCCTGTGCGAATAACCAGTTCGGCCGGACCATAATCCGGGCCGAGCGGCTTTTGAATTTCCGCACTGGAAAAAGTCTTTCCGGCGAGCGGAAACCGTTATTCGACGGCTTCCACGCCCTGGATTTCGGGGATGTAGTGGCGCAGCAGGTTCTCGATCCCGGCCTTCAGCGTCATCGTCGAGGACGGGCAGCCCGAGCAGGCGCCGCGCATGCGCAGGCGCACGAGACCGCTGTCGGCAACATAGGAATGGAACAGGATATCGCCGCCATCGCGCGCCACGGCGGGGCGGACACGGGTGTCGATGAGATCGATGATCTCCTTCACAACCTCGGCATCGGCGCCATCGTATTCGGCATGATCGACCCCGCTCTGCGACGTCTCGAACAGCGGACGGCCCGACTGCAGCCCGTCCATGATCGCGCCCAGCAGGAAGGGCTTGATATGATCCCACTCATAATCGTCGGTCTTGGTGACGGCGACGAAGTCCTCGCCGAAAAACACACCGCTCACGCCGTCGACCAAGAAGAGATCGGCCGCCAGCGGCGACGCCTCGGCGTCCTCGGCATTCTCGAATTCCCGCGGCTGGTCGGGCGAGATTTCCCGGCCCGGCAGGAATTTCAGCGTGTTGGGATTGGGCGTGGCTTCAGTCTGGATGAACATGGTTCGGGTCTCCTGCCCGTCACTTGGCCCACCCGGCCGCGGCTTTCAACCATGATCGGCGTGTGGGTTTCACACAAGCGCGTCGATTTCCGCCGGATCCATGTCGCCGGGCACCACGGTCACGGGCACCGCACGGCTGTCGAACAGGCCGCGGCCGCGCGCCAGCGCCGTCACCAGCGGGCCGGGGCCTTCGCTCGAGGAGGAGGCCGCCAGCACGAGGAGCGAGATCAGCGGATCTTCCTCCAGAAGACGGGCCAGCACGGTCCGGCGATCACCCTCACGCAGGAGAAGTTCCGGACGCTCGCCGGTCACGGCCTCGGCATCCTCGGCCATGGATTCCAGCAGCGTCTCGGCGGCGGTTTCCGCCTCGCGCTTGGCGGTCTCGGCGACGCCGATCCAGTGATTGAAGTCGCTGGGCTCATGCGTTGCCAGAATAGCGACATGGGCACCGGTCGACACGGCGCGGCGGGCGGCGAAGTAGAGTGCCGTCCGGCACTCATTGCTGTCGTCGGCCACGACCAGGAATTTGCGTGAGCTCTGAGGCATGGGAACGGAGTTTGGCGTCTCGCGGGCGACTCGTCCAGAGAATGCTGCTAACACCGCGCGGGCAAGGGAGGGCGCATGTCTGCAAACGAACATCGGGACCGGCGCAATGCCGCGACACCGGCCAGAATTTTCGGCCTGACCGACAAGGCGCTGGTCTGGCGCGGCGAGGACGGGAACGCCGCAGCCGGCCAGGTCGAGCTGGCCGATATCGCCCAGGTACGGCTGAGCGTCGAAATGGCCGGCCAGCAGAGCCAGGTCGTCTGCCGTGTCACCGATACACAGGGAGAAGAGACGGTGTTCGGCTCGATGCGCTGGACGGGCGTGGGCCACTGGGAGCCTGCAGCCGACACATTCAGCGCCCTGCTGCGCGAGCTGCACCTGGCCTTGCTGCCCTATCGCGACGGCATCCGCTTCATCGAAGGCTCGTCGATGGTTTTCCTGTTCGTGATGTTCGGACTGGGCCTGGCGCTGACCGGGATCAGCCTGTTCTTCTTCGCCCTGCTCTTCCTGGTGCGCGAACAGCCGACCGGCCTGTTCCTGATCGCCGGGGTGGTGGCGGGCGTCTGGCTGACCCGCCTGTTCTGGCCGCGCGGCCCGAAACCCTATGATCCGGAAACCTATGCCCGGCCCGCGACAAAGCGCGAACCGGACCCGGCCTGACGGCTGCTAGTGGCCGGAATGCCCGCCCGGTGCCGTATTGCGCGCCTGGAAGGTGACCGCGACCTCGCCGGCCCGTTCGAAGACGAGCGTGCCGGTGACAGCATCGCCCTCGGCGACCGGGTCCATGCCGAACACCATCAGGTGCAGCCCGCCCGGCGCGAAGGCCAGCGCGCCGGCATCGGTGATGTCCTGCGGACCCACCTGGCGCATCTGCATCATGCCTTCGTCATTCATGGTGTGGGTGTGCAGCTCGATATGGCCGGCACCGTCCATGCGCGCCTCGATGAGGCGATCGGCATGGCCCTGCGCGAGCGTCGCCGTGAAATAGGCCGCCGTCACGTCGCGGCCCTGCGGATGCGGCCGGATCCAGGCGTCGCTAATCTCGACCACCGGGGCGATGCCGTCATCAGGCAACGGCGCGGCCGCGTCAGCCGTTTCAGCAGGTGCCGCGAGATCCATCCCGCCATGGTCCATGGCGCTATCCCGGGTGGCGGTGTCTTCGGCCGGGTCGCTGCAGGCTGTCAGGGCGAGGCCTGCGGCTGCAATCAGGGCATAGTGCTTCATTGAAGTCCTCCAGCCGCTACAGGACCGCGCCTTGGAAAGGCCCGCCATGCGGCGAATTGTCCGCCTGAACCATTTCATCGCGATCTTGGTTGATGAATGGATCGATTTTAGTGCCAAAAACCGATGATTTCCTTGGTTTCCTTGAGGATCGGAGCGGCGATCACATCGGCCTGCTCGGCGCCTTTTGTCAGGATGCGGTCGATCTCGGCCTGATCCGCGATCAGCCGGCGGAATTCCTGCGAGATCGGCGCGAGATATTCCACGGCCACATCCGCCAGCGCCGGCTTGAAGGCGCCGAAACCCTGACCGCCGAACTCGGCCAGCACATCCGCCTTGGTCTTGCCGGTCAGCGCGGCATAGATGCCGACCAGATTGGATGCTTCGGCACGGGTTTCCAGGCCTTCCACCGTTTCCGGCAGCGGCTCGGGATCGGTCTTTGCCTTCTTGATCTTGCGGGCGATCGTGTCGGCATCATCTTCCAGATTGATGCGCGAATTGTCCGACACGTCGGACTTGGACATTTTCGCCGTCCCGTCGCGCAAGCTCATGATGCGCGCGCCCGGGCCCTGGATCACCGGCTCGGTCAGCGGGAAAAAGGCCTCGCCATCGCCATAGTCGCGATTGAAGCGCGCAGCGATATCGCGGCACAGCTCGAGATGCTGCTTCTGGTCCTCGCCGACCGGCACATGCGTCGCCTTGTAGGCGAGAATGTCGGCCGCCTGCAGCACGGGATAGGTCAGCAGGCCGACGGAGGCGCGCTCCTTGTCCTTGCCGCCCTTGTCCTTGAACTGGGTCATGCGCTCGGCCCAGCCCAGACGCGCCACGCAGTTGAAGATCCAGGCCAGTTCGGCATGTGCGGAGACAGCAGACTGGGCAAAGATGATGCTCTTGTCCGGGTTCACACCCGCCGCGATATATGCCGCGGCCGCAGCGCGCACGGCGCCGGGCAGGGCCTTGGGATCGTGCGGCATGGTGATCGCGTGCATGTCGACCACGCAATAGATGCACTCGGCATCACCCTCATCCTGCAGCGCCACCCAGTTCTTCAGCGCACCCAGATAATTACCGAGATGCAGGCGGCCGGTGGGCTGCATGCCGGAAAAGATGCGCTTGGGACCGGTGTAGTCGGTGGGCGTTTCGCTCATGGGATCATGCCTTGGCAGAAAAGGGTCGGACGGCGCGTCTTACCCAGCCGGAGCCCGCGCCTCAAGAGCGCTTGAGCGCCGTGCGCACTTCGGACAGGCGCAGGGCACCGGTCAGAACCGCGGCAAGCGCGAACACGACAAGGCCTGCCGCGCATACCACGGCTAGCACCAGGAGGGTCGAATTGAACAGCCAGGGATAGAGCCAGCCGAGGTTCCGGTGCGCCAGCAGCAGAAAGCCGGCCATGATCGCACTGGCCACGACAATGCGCGGCAAGCGGTTCAGCAGGCGGGCATCCGGCTCGAACAGGCCGCGCCGGTGCAGCGTCACCGCAAGCAGCAGCGTGTTGACCCAGCCCGCGACCGAAGTGGCGATGGCGAGCCCGGCAAAGCCCAGCGGTCCGAAGAAGAGCGTCAGCCCCAGCGCGAGATTGATCACCACGCCGACCGTCGCGAACTTCATGGGCGTCATCGTGTCCTGGCGCGCAAAGAAGCCGGGCGAGAGCACCTTGATCAGCACAAAGGCGGGCAGACCGGCCGCAAAGGCGATCAGCGCCTGGGCGACCATTTCGGCATCCTGGGGCGTGAAGGCGTCGCGCTCGTAGATGCCGGTGGCGATAAAGACCGGGATCGCCGCCAGTGCTGCCGCGGCGGGCAGGGTCAGCGCCATGGAAATCTCCAGCGCGCGGTTCATCGCATTGCCCGCCGCCGGCAGGTCGCCGGCCCGCAGGCGCGCGCTCAGCGTCGGCAGCAGCACGACACCCATCGCGATGCCCACCACGCCCAGCGGCAGCTGGTAGAGACGGTCGGCATAGTAGAGCCAGGACCGAGCACCCTCCTGCAGCGTTGCAATGGAGGAAGTGACGAGGATATTGATCTGGGTGACACCGGCCGCCATCGCTCCAGGCACGCCGAGTACGATCAGCCGCTTCACATCCGGGCTGAGCTTCGGCAGGCGCACCGACAGCCGGACCCCGGTCGCCCGCGTTGCCGCCCACAGCCAGATCAGCTGGGCCACACCCGATATACTGACACCGACTGACAGCCAGAGCGCCAGCTCTCCGCCCTCTGCCGGGGAAAAGGCGAGGATGCCGATCAGGGTGAGATTGAGCAGGACCGGTGCGGCAGCGGCAACGGCAAACTTGCCGTGGGAATTGAGGACACCGCTGAGCATGGCGCTGAGCGACATCATCATGAGGTAGGGCATGGTGATTTGTGTCAGGAGGACCGCCAGACCGAACAGGTCCGTATCTCCGACGAAACCCGGCCCCAGCGCATACATCAGCCAGGGCATGACCAGTTGCGCCGCAACCACCAGGACCAGCATGGCTGTCAGGAGGACCGACAGGACCTGGCGGGCAAACAGCTGGGCCTCGGTCAGACCGTCAGCCTCCAGCTTGCCGGCATAGAGCGGCACGAAGGCTGCGTTGAACGCGCCTTCGGCGAAGATCCGCCGGAAAAGATTGGGAAATTGCAGCGCTGTCAGGAAGACGTCAGTAACCGCGCCCGCGCCCAGCGCCGCCGCCAGCATCATCTCGCGCACGAGACCGAGGACCCGGCTGGCCATGGTGAAAAGCCCGACCACCGCCGAGGACCGAAGAAGACGCATGCCGTTACCTCAGAACGCTGGCGCGGGCCCGCGCGATACCACGCTGGGCGGCTTTCTCGTCGGCGGCCGTCTCGCTTTCGCTCAGCACGGCCATCAGACCTTTTTCCACCCGCTCGATCACCTCGGCATCTTCCAGCTTGGCCTGCCCGTGACTGACATAGAACACGTCGGTCGCCCGTTCGCCATAGCCGTCGATCTGGGCGGAATTAAGCGCCAGGCCTTCATCGGCCAACACGTCTGCCAGATCGGCCAGCAGGCCCGGCCGGTCGCGGCCTGACGCCTCGATCACTGTGGCATTCTCGGCAATCTCGTTGGAAATCGCCACTGACGGCGTGACGCGGAAGGCGGCATCGCGGCGCTGCAGCGGCATGGACTTGCGGCGGCGCACGGTGAGCTCGCCGGTCGCGACCTCGCGCAGATAGGCCACCAGGGCCTGGCGCTGGCGCTCGTCCTGCTGGCCATAGGGCTGACCGGCTGCGTCCTGAATGTAGAAAATGTCGAAGACCTGGCCCGATGCCGTCGTGTTGATCGTCGCGCCGACGACATCCGCGCCCATCTCGGCAAAGGCGGCCACGATATCGGCGAAGATGCGCGTACGGTCGGGCGACCAGATCATCACCTCGGTCGCCGCGCGCCGGCGGTCCACGCGCACACCGGCCGCCGTCGTCTCCCCCGCTTCGAATGCCCGGCGAACAAAGGCCGCATGGCGATACCGGTCCTCACGGCCGAAGGACACCCAGTAGGCGTCATTCAGCTCGGCCATCCACCAGGCGGCAAATTCCGGATTGAGCCGGTCCAGCCGCGGCAGCACAGCCTCGCGCTCGGCCCGCGCCCGATCCGACAGGCTGCGCCGGGCCGAGGCCATCGCATCGCCATCGCTGAGCAGTACCGCTTCTGTAGCGGTGTAGAGTTCGCGGATCAGCTGACCTTTCCAGCCATTCCAGACGCCGGGTCCGACAGCGCGGATATCCACCACGGTCAGCACGGTGAGCAGGCGCAGGCGCTCGACCGAGCCCACCGCGGCCGCGAAATCGGCGACGGTGCGCGGATCGGACAGGTCGCGCCGCTGGGCGGTATCGCTCATCAGCAGGTGGGAGCGGATCAGCCAGGCCACCAGCTCGGTATCGTCATGGCCCAGACCCAGGCGTTCGCAGGCCGTCAGCGCCCGCAGCGCGCCCTCGATACACTGGTCGCCCGCCCCCTTGCCGGTATCGTGCAGCAGGATGGCGAGGTGCAGCGCGCGGCGGTTCTGGATCAGCGGCGCAATCCGGGTCGACAGCGGGTGATCGAGCGGGTGCAGCCCGTCCTCGATCTCGCGCAGCAGGCCCAGCGCCTGCAGCGTGTGCTCGTCGACCGTATAGCGGTGATACATGTTAAACTGGGTGCGCGCGACGATATCGCCGAATTCCGGGATATAGCGCCCCAGCACCCCCGCCTCGGTCATCATGCGCAGCACCGCCATCGGCGCCGGACTGTCCAGCAACACGGCAAAGAAGGCGCGCGCAGCACGCGGGTCGCGGCGGAATTCGTCATCGATCAGATAGAGCGTGCGGCCGATACGGGCGACGGCTTCGGGGTGCAGATCGAGCCGGCGTGAGGCGGCCATGTGGAAGAAGCGTAGCAGCCGCACCGGATCCTCGCGGATCTGGGTGGCGTGGGCAAAGTCGAGCCGGCCCTCGCGGATAATGAATTCGCCGACATCGGTGCCTTCCTCGTGATCCATGCCCGGCGGCAGGAAGCGGGCCAGTCCCTTCGGCTTGGCCTTCCAGGCATCGGCTTCCAGCTTGGCGCAGACGAGCCGGGTCAGCGCGCCGACAGCCATGGCGGTGCGGAAATAGCGGCGCATGAAGCGCTCGACGGCACTCTCCGTCTCGCTGTCCTCATAGCCCATGCGGGCCGCGATCTCCGGCTGCAGATCGAAAGTGAGCCGCTCGTCCTTGCCGCCCGCCAGATCGTGCAGGTGAAAGCGGACGGTCCACAGGAAATCATCGGCCGCCACATAGCGGCTGACATCCTCGACCGAGAGCAGGCGGGTGCCGACCCAGCGTTCGAAGGCATCCGCGCCATAGAGGAATTGCGCCAGCCAGCGCATCAGCTGCAGGTCGCGCAGCCCGCCCTTGCCGGACTTCAGATTGGGCTCGACCGTGTAGCGCGAGCGCCCGGCCTTCTCGATCCGCGCATCGCGTTCACGGAGCTTCGCCTCGACAAAACCCTGCAGATCGCCCGCGACGATTTCCTCGCGGAAACGCTGGGCAAGCGACTGGGTCGCGGTCTCGTCGCCCGCCAGATGACGCAGGCTGAGCAGGGCGGTGCGTTCGGAAGCATCCTCGCGCGTCAGATCGAGGGTCTGGTCGATTGTGCGGCAGGCGCCGCCGCCGACATCGATCTTCAGATCCCACAGGGCGTAAAGGACTTGCTGCAGGAACTCATCCGTCTCCGGCCGTTCCCCCTCCGGCTTCACGAGCAGGAGATCGACATCGGAGGACGGAGCCAGCTCGCCGGCCCCGAACCCGCCCTGGGCACACAGGGCGATACCAGCCGAACCGTCCGGATCGCCGGCGGCCATGGAGTCGAACAGGGCGTGCAGGCAGACACTCATCCCGTCCGACAGGACCTGCGCCGCCGCGGCGCCGCCGCCGGCACCGGACAGGCGCGCAAAGGCCTGTTCGCGGAACCCGTCCAGCGCCGAGCGGACATGGGCCAGTCCGGCCGAGCGTGCGGCAGGCGAGGTCCAGCCCGACTGCGCCGTGGCGGCAGCCAGTTGCGCCCGCAGTTTCAGGGCGTCGAGCGAGGCGGGCAGGGCGGACCGTGTCATGACGGCGTCAATCTAGTCGTGCCGCGGGCCGCCGTCACGCCTTCTTCACCAGCGATTTTAGCGCATAGACAAGGTCCAGCGCCTCGCGCGGCGTCAGTGCATCCGGGTCGATCCCGTCCAGCCGCTTTTCCACCTCGGACGGCTCGAGGATCGGCGCCTGCTCGGGCTCGGCCACGGCAAAGAGCGGCAGGGTGTCGAGTGCCGCGGCCGGAGCCCCGTCGGACTCCAACCGTTTCAGGATGGATTTCGCCCGGCTGATCGCCTTGCGCGGCAGACCGGCCCGGCGCGCGACCTCGATGCCGTAGGAGCGGTCGGCCGCCCCGGCTCCGACCTCGTGCAGGAAGACCAGCTCGCCCTTCCATTCCTTCGCCTTGAGCGACACGTTTCCGGCCGCATCCAGATCCTCGGCGAGACGGGTCAGCTCGTGATAATGCGTCGCGAAGAGCGCGCGGCAGCGATTGATCTCGTGCAGGTGTTCCGCCGCCGCCCAGGCAATGGACAGCCCGTCGAAGGTCGCGGTACCGCGGCCGATCTCGTCGAGGATGACAAAGCTGCGCGGTGTCGCCTGGTTGAGGATCGCCGCGGTCTCGATCATCTCGGCCATGAAGGTCGAGCGGCCGCGCGCCAGATCGTCGGCCGCGCCGACGCGGGAATAGAGCCGGTCGGCGACACCGATCTCGGCGCGTTCCGCCGGGACATAGCAGCCGGCCTGGGCCAGCATCAGGATCAAGGCATTCTGGCGCAGAAAGGTCGATTTACCCGCCATGTTGGGGCCGGTGACGAAGGTCAGACGGGCCGCATTTTCCCCCGATCCGTCCAGTTGGCAGGAATTGGGGGTGAAGCGCCCCTCGCCGGATTTCGCCAGTGCGCGCTCGACCACGGGGTGGCGGCCGCCATCGACAGAAAACGTAAACGAATCGTTAATTTGTGGGCGGCACGCCCCGGCCTCTTCAGCCCATTCGGCGAGCGCCGCGGACACATCGAATTCTGCCAGAGCGGCCGTCGCAAGGCGGATAAAGCCTGCCAGCGCCTCCACGCGGTCGCGCAACGCGGCAAATGTCTCGATCTCCATCGCCAGCGCCCGCTCGCCGGCACTCGCGATCTTCGATTCCAGCTCCGCCAGCTCGGTCGTGGTGAAGCGGACCGCATTCGCCATGGTCTGGCGGTGGATGAAAGTGTCGTCGCCCATCAGCGCATCGGCATGGCGCGCCGTCACCTCGACGAAATAGCCCAGCACATTATTGTGCTTCACCTTCAGGCTCGAAACGCCCGTCGCTTCGGCATAGGTCTGCTGCAGACCGGCCACGATACGGCGCGAGGCGTCGCGCAATTGCCGGGTCTCGTCCAGTTCGGGCATCCAGCCTTCCGCCACGAACCCGCCATCGCGCGCCAGCAAGGGCGGCTCGTCGACAATCGCCCGGTCGAGATCGCCAACCAGCGCCGCAAGCTCCGGCTTGTCGGCCAGGGTCAGCGCGGCGATCCCGTCTGCGATACGCTGCGGCGGACGGTCGAGCTGGGCGTCCAGCAGGCGCGCGGCGATCGCCTCGCCCTCCTGCAGCGCACCGCTGAGCGCCTTGAGATCGCGCGGACCGCCCCGGCCGACGAGCAGGCGCGACAGGCCGCGTTCGGCATCGCCGGCGGACTTCAGACGGTCGCGCAATTGCCGGCGCAGTCCGGCCTCGCGCTCGAACCAGGCGACGGCATCCAGCCGCGCCTCGATCGCGGCAACATCGGTCAGCGGACGCGCCAGCCGGTCGGCCAGCGCCCGCGCACCCGGCGCGGTGACAGTCCGGTCGATTGCACCGAGCAGCGAACCCTGGCGGTCACCGGACAGGGTGCGGTCGATTTCCAGGCTGGCCCGGGTCGCCGGGTCGATGGCCAGGACACTGCCCTCTCGCGCCTGGCGCGGCGGCGACAGCTTGGCGGGCGCGCCGGCCTGGGAGAGGGCGAGATAATCCAGCAGCGCCCCCAGCGCCGCCCGTTCCGCCTTCGAGAAATCCCCGAACGCGGTCAGCTCCTGCACCTCGAACTGGGCCTTGAGCTGGCGCTCCGCCGAGGCAACATCGAACTTGGCCCGCGGCAGCGGGGTCAGCGTGGTGCGCGGCAAAAGACCCGCCGCCTCGCCGAACCGGCTCTCCTCGACCAGCAGCTCGGCCGGGTTCATCGCCGCCAGCTCCGCCGTCAGGGCGTCCCCCGCAACGGCACAGACCGCAAACTCGCCGGTCGAGATATCCGCCCAGGCAACGGCATTCTCGCCGGTCGCCAGCTGCGCCAGCGCGGCAATGCGGTTGGCCGAGCGTGGATCGAGCAGGCTGTCCTCGGTCAGCGTGCCCGGCGTGACGATACGGGTGATGGCCCGCTGCACGACCGCCTTGGATCCGCGCGCCTTGGCGGCCTTGGGATCCTCGATCTGCTCGCCCACGGCGACCTTGAAACCCGCCTTGATCAGACGCGCCAGATAGGCCTCGGCCGTGGCTGCCGGCACACCGCACATCGGGATCGGCTCGCCCTGGTGTTCGCCGCGCTTGGTCAGCGCGATGTCCAGCGCGGCCGCTGCCCGCACCGCATCGTCGAAGAAGAGCTCGTAGAAATCGCCCATGCGGTAGAAGAGCAGCGCATCGCCCGGCGCCTGCGACCGCAGGGCCAGGAATTGCTCCATCATCGGCGTGGCGCCCTCGGCTGAGGGAAAGGCACGATCGGCGGGCATGGGAAGGCTGGACAGGGAATTCATCGGCGCAGACGGTGGCGAGGTTTCACCTTGCGTGCAAGGGTGTGAAGCGGCTAGAGCCCATACGATTGTCCATAACCAAAATAAAGCAGGGAAAACGGGGATGAACGACAGAACCAGCCACGTCGAGGACGAAGAAGCGCTCGCCTTCCACAAGGAACCTGTCCCCGGCAAGCTCGCCCTGTCTCCGACCAAGCCGATGGCGACGCAGCGCGATCTCTCGCTGGCCTATTCGCCCGGTGTTGCTGCGCCGGTGAAGGCGATCGCGGAGAACCCTGACGCGGTCTACGATTACACGTCCAAGGGCAATATGGTCGCGGTGATCTCCAACGGTACGGCCATTCTCGGCCTGGGCGATCTGGGCGCCATGGCGTCCAAACCGGTGATGGAAGGCAAGGCAGTGCTGTTCAAGCGCTTTGCCGATATCGACGCGATGGACATCGAGGTCGAGGAGACCGATGCCGACGCCTTCATCGAGTGCGTCAAGCGGATCGGCAACACATTCGGCGGCATCAATCTGGAAGACATCAAGGCGCCGGAAAGCTTCATCATCGAACAGCGCTTGCGCGAACTGCTCGACGTACCGGTCTTCCACGACGACCAGCACGGCACGGCGATCATCTCTGTTGCCGGCATCATCAATGCCTGCGATATCACCGGCCGCAAGATCAGCGATCTGAAAGTCGTGGTGAACGGCGCCGGTGCGGCCGGTATTGCCGTGCTCGAGCTTCTCAAGGCGATGGGCGTCAAGCACGAGAACGCGCTGCTGTGCGACTCCAAGGGCGTCATCCATACCGGGCGCGACGGGCTGAACCAGTGGAAAGCGGCGCACGCCGCCGACACGGATCGCCGCTCGCTGGCCGAGGCGCTGGACGGCGCCGACTGCTTCCTGGGCCTGTCGGTCGCCGGTGCGGTGACCCAGGACATGGTCAAGTCGATGGCCAAGGACCCGATCATCTTCGCGATGGCCAATCCGGATCCCGAGATCAGGCCGGAAGACGTGCGTGCCGTGCGCGATGACGCCATCATCGCCACCGGCCGGTCGGACTATCCCAACCAGGTCAATAACGTCCTCGGCTTCCCCTACATCTTCCGCGGCGCCCTTGATGCGCGTGCCCGCACGATCAATGAAGAAATGAAGATCGCCGCAGCCCGCGCCCTGGCGGCGCTGGCCCGCGAGGATGTGCCGGACGAGGTGGCCGCAGCCTATCACGGCTCGCGCCCGTCATTCGGCCGCGACTACATCATCCCCTCGCCCTTCGATCCGCGGCTCATCCACTATGTGCCGCCCTATGTCGCCCAGGCTGCGATGGATACCGGCGTCGCGCGCAAGCCGATCGCCGACATGACCGCCTACCGGGCCTCGCTGGCCCGGCGCCTCGACCCGACCGCTGCCCTGCTGCAGCGCATCCAGGGCGCGGTGATGGGTCATGGCCGCCGCATCGTCTTTGCCGAGGGCGAGGAGCCGTCGGTGATCCGCGCCGCCTATGCCTTCCAGAACCAGGAGCTGGGCAAGGCCATTCTGGTCGGCCGCGAAGAGATCACCCGCGCCAACATGCGCCAGGTCGGTGTGCCGGAAGACGCGATCGAGATCGTCAATGCCCGCCTCTCCGACCGCAATGCCGATTATGCCGATTTCCTGTATGAGCGTCTGCAGCGCAAGGGCTATCTGCGCCGCGACGTGCAGCGTCTGGTCAACAATGACCGCAACGTCTTCTCCGCCTGCATGGTGAAGCTGGGCGATGCCGACGGCATGGTCACGGGCACGACCCGTTCCTATGCCGCAGCGCTGAGCGATGTCGGCCTGGTGCTCGACCCGGCGCCGGGACAGCGCGTGATGGGCATGTCCATCGCGCTCGCGAAGAACCGTACGCTGTTCATCGCCGACACCAATATTGCCGAATTCCCCGACAGCGAGGCGCTCGCCGATATCGCCACGGAAACCGCAGCGGCCGCGAAAGGCTTCGGCTTCACGCCGCGCGTCGCCTTCCTGTCCTATTCCACCTTCGGCAATCCGCAGGGCCAGCGCTCCGACAAGCTGCAGGAGGCCGTGCGCCTGCTCGACGAGCGCGGCGTGAATTTCGAATACGAAGGCGAGATGAATGTCGATGTGGCGCTCGACCCGTCACACCGCTTCCTCTACCCCTTCTCGCGCCTGAAGGGTCCGGCCAATGTACTGGTCATGCCGGCAATTCATGCCGCCTCCATCGCCACCAAGCTGCTGCGCGTGGCCGGCGGGGCGACCGTGATCGGCCCGATGCTGGTCGGTGTCGAAAAACCCGTGCAGATCGCCCGTCTCGGCGCCTCGGTCAGCGAGATCACCACGCTCGCAGCACTCGCCGCCTACGATCCGGAAAAGCATGAGGTGGACAGCACGCTGGCGGAGTAGGCCTACTCCGCCTCCACCGTCTCGCGTTCAGCGAACTTCTCCTCGCCGCGTGCGCCCGGTGGTCCGCGGAAGGCGACCAGCACCAGCAAGGCGGCGGCGGGCAGGGTCCACGCCGCCGTCAGCACGAAGAACATCACCCAGCCGACCGCATCCGCCAGCACGCCGGAAAAGCCCGACAGGAACTTCGCAAACAGGGCGTAGAAGGAACTGAGCAGCGCATACTGGGTCGCCGCATTGGCCGGATCGACCAGGCTGGACAGATAGGCAATGAAGACAGTGGTGACGAAACCGCCGGCCAGATTGTCGCCGACAATCGCGATGGCGAGTTTCCAGGCATCGTCAGCTTGGGCCGTTGCCGCGAGCCAGGCATAGGCACCGTTTGTCACGAAGGTGATGCCCAGACCGACCATCAAGGCCCGCATCATGCCGATGCGATAGGCCACCACACCGCCCAGGAACAGGCCGAACAGCGTTGCCGCGAGCCCCGGCCCACCCTGGATACCGCCGACGACCGCACGGTCGAACTCCAGGTCAGAATAGAGCGGCGCAGCCATCACACCCATGGTGAAGTCGCTCATCCGGTAGAGCGAGATCAGCGCGAAGACCGGGATGATCCACCAGCCCAGCCGGCCGAAAATGGCCTTGAAAGGCTCATAGACGGCCTTGGCGACCTTCAGCCCGAAGCCGCCCTCCAGCTCACGCTTCCCAACCCCGGCCCTGGGTTCCTTCATCGCAAAGACGAGGCCGGCGGAGACGAGCATGGCACCGGCCATGGCGAGGAAGGACACGTCCCAGTCAGCCCATTCTGAAATGGCGAGGCCCAGGCCGGAGGTCATGTAGGCGATGCGGTAGCCGAAGGAGTAGGCGGCCGCCATGTTGGCCTGCATGTCGTTCGGCGCAGACTCGATCCGCCAGGCATCAATGGCCACATCCAGCGTGGCGCCGGAATAGGCCAGCAGGAGCGCGGCAATGGCGACCGGGACAAGGCTGACCAGAGGGTCGGTCTGCGAGATGATGACCAGCGCGATCACCGTTCCGGAGATCGCCGTGACAATCCAGGAGCGGCGCGCGCCGAGCAGGCTGTAAAGGACGGGAATCTTCACCCGGTCAACGATCGGTGCCCACAGCCATTTCAGCGTATAGGACAAGGTAACGAAGTAGAAAAAGCCGATCGTCGAGCGCTCGATGCCGGCATCGCGCAGCCAGTAGGACAGTTTCTGGAACACCATGTAGAGCGGCAGGCCCGACGCGAAGCCCAGGATCAGCATGGAGATCATGACCGGGGTGAAGTAGACGGTGAGCGTCTTGAGCCAGGTGGTGCGGCCAGCCGCACCGATCTCCGCATTGCTGTCGGCCATGTCCCTGAAACTCCAGCGGGGTTGAGATCAACCCATGCTGGCCCGCTTTTCCCGTCCGCACAAGTTAACGAGGACGGCGGTGAGGCGGTCGGGGTCGAGGGGTTTGGAGAGGAATTCGTCCATGCCGGCGCCCAGACACAGCTTGCGGTCGCTTTCCGAGGCATTCGCCGTGAGCGCGATCAGCGGCAAGGTCAGCCCGGCTTCGCGCGCCTTGCGGGCAACATCTGGCCCGTCGCGCTTCGGCATGCGCTGATCGAGCAGGGCGGCGTCGAATTCCTGCACCGCCAGCGCTTCGCTGGCGGCCTCGCCATCGCTCACGAGCGTGACGGCAATGCCCAGGCTTTCCAGACATTTGCGGGCAATAAGAGCGTTGACCGGATCGTCTTCGGCGACCAGCAGGCTGAGGCCGGAAACATCAGGCTGCACGGACGGCCGCCGGGGTGCTTCGGTGTCCGGCGCGTCCTCCCGGCCCGTCAACCGGTCGATCAGGGTTGCCGGGCGCACCGGTTTGACGAACCAGCCCTCGCCAGGGCCGGCCGTTTTGATGACCGCCGCCTTCTGGTCCGGCGCGACCAGGTGCCAGGTCCGCACGACGCCGGTTTCGGCTGCCGCCGCGGCCCAGACCGGATCGACAAGAAGCTCCCGGCCATCGGCCTCAGCGGCGAGCATGTCGGGCGAGTCGATTGCCAGAGCGTCGGCGCCGAGCGCCTCGAGCTGGTCGCACAGACTGGTGCGCAGAATGGCATTGGGTGCCGCGACCGCGACCCGATGGCCCGTCAGCGGCTGCGCGTCCATCACCGCCTCGACGGGCAGGTCGAACACGACCCAGAATTTCGCGCCTTCGCCCAAGCGGCTTTCCAGACCCATCGTGCTGTCCATCGCCTCGACAAGGCGGCGGACCATGGCGAGGCCCAGACCTGCGCCCCCTTCTGCGCCGTCACGTTCCGCAGCACCGCGCTCGAAATGCTCGAACAGGGTCTGCTGATCGGCTTCGGCAATGCCGGGGCCGGTATCGCTGACCGAGAGCGCCAGACGCACCGCCCCATCGGCGCCGGGTGTGCCGGTGATATCGACGCGCACACCGCCGGACCGGGTGAATTTCACCGCATTGCCGATCAGGTTGAACAGGATCTGGCGCAGGCGCGCGGCATCGCCGATCACGCGCACCGGTGCACCCGCGCCCTGCACCACACCTATTTCGAGCCCTTTTTCGCGGGCCCGCGGCGCCGCGAGTTCGACGGTTTCGCGCACCAGTTCAACCACGTCGACCGGTTCGGGACGCAGGTCGAGCTTGCCGGCCTCGAGGCGCGACAGGTCGAGAATATCGTCTACCATCGCCAGCGCATGATCGGCCGATGTGGCAATCGAGCGGACATAATCGGCCTGGTCCGGGCGCAGCGGCGTGGCTTCCAGCAGGCGGGCAACCCCCAGCGCGCCGGCCAGCGGCGTGCGCAATTCATGGGTAACGGCGGCGAAGAACAGGGACTTGGCGCGCTGCGACGCTTCCAGATCGTCGTGCGCCTCGCGGCGGCGGGTGACGTCGCGGCCGACGGAGATCACACCGCCATCGTCAGGAAGGAGACGCTCGTCCCATTCGATCCAGAGCGGACCGGAACGCGTGCGCATCAGCATTTCATAGCGGCGCTGATCGGCGGTCGAGACCGGCGGCGCCACGGAGAACCAGCGGCCGACCCAGTCGGTGCGCTCGCCGCCAAAGGCCTTGAGAAAGGCGGCATTGACGTAGAGCACGCGGCCGCTGTGGCCGCGCACCAGCATCAGCTCACCTGCCGCATCGAGCGCTGTGAGGAGCACGGCATCGAGGGCGGGTTCGGCGTGAAGACGGCGCGGCGCGCTCTCTCTGGCGTGGCGGGCGTGAGCGACGCCACGGCCGGCAAGACGTGTGTCCGGGTCCGGCACGCGATCCGGCGCCCGGTCCGGGTCTCTAACCCCGTCTCGGCGTCCTGTATCACCAAGCCGTATACCATCATGACCCGTATCACCGTGCCCGGCATTGTGGCGATCCGCATCACAGCGTCCGGGGTCACTGCGCCCTGCATCATCACGACCGGCATCATCATGATCGGCATCGTCACAACCGGCATCGCTTCGGACGGCTGCCTGCCGTGCCGCGGAACCTGTCGGGCGGATGATTTGCGCACGGCGGCGCATGGAGTTTGGCGCAAACGCTTTGTCAGCCCCGGCGCCCGCGCGCCGCTCTGCGTCATCCTGCCTGTCACCCTCGCCTGCAGCGCCGGCGCGGGACCCATCCCGCGATGCGCCGGGCGGGAGCCCGGAGGACCCGTCTTTGCCGTCCCGTTTCATGCCGTCCTGTCTAGCAGGGGACGGTTAACGAAGCGTCGTGACCGCCTCCCCCGCAGCACAACGTCGCGCACCGCGCAACACCGGGCGCAACCCGGCAACGGCAGGAGGTTGCGCCGCGCCGGATTGCGCCCGGGCCTCCGGAGCCCGGTTTTGAGGTCCCGCTCGCAGCTCCGCCAGCAACTTGCCCGCAGATGCGCCGGCCGCAGCGGTGTGACCGGCTTGGCCAGCTGCCTATTGCGCCGCCAGTGCCACACCCGCAGACAGCTGCGTCGCCTCGAACAGGCCGCGCCGGCAGGCCAGCGCCTCGGCGATGTGGATGCGGCGCACGCCTTCCTGGCCTTCCAGGTCGGCAATGGTCCGGGCGACGCGCAAGACGCGGTGATAGGAGCGGGCGGTGAGATTGTGCGCTGTGGCGGCTTCGTTGAGCAGGGCCTCGCCCGGCCGGTCCGGTGTAGCGACATGGTCGAGAATGTCGGTTGGCAGATGCGCGTTGAGATAGCCGCGCGCGGTCTGGATATCGCGGGCGCGGGCAACACGCCGGGCAGCCTCGGCCGTGCCTTCGGCCGGTGGCGGTAGCGCCAGGTCGGCCGGAGTGACGGCCGGCACGTGGATCTGCAGATCGATCCGGTCGAGCATCGGACCGGAGATGCGTGCCTGATAGTCGCGCGCGCAGCGCGGGCCACGGCGGCAGCCGGTGCCGCCATCCCCGCCACCGCCACAGCGGCAGGGATTCATGGCAGCGACGAGCTGAAAGCGCGCCGGGTAGACGATGTGGGCATTGGCCCGGGCGACGGTGATCGAGCCGGTTTCCAGCGGCTGGCGCAGGCTGTCGAGTACCTGGGGGTGAAATTCCGGCAATTCGTCCAGGAACAGCACGCCGCGATGGGCGAGCGAAGCCTCACCGGGCCGGGCCCGCATGCCGCCGCCGACCATTGCTGCCATCGAGGCCGAGTGGTGCGGCGAGCGGAAGGGACGGGTCCGTGTCAGCCGCCCGCGCTCGAGCAGGCCGGCGACCGAGTGGATCATCGAGACGTCCAGCAATTCTTCCGGCGCCAGCGCCGGCAGGAGACCCGGCAGGCGCTCGGCCATCATCGACTTGCCGGAACCGGGCGGCCCCACCATCAGGAGATTGTGGTGACCGGCCGCGGCGATCTCGAGCGCTCGCTTGGCCGCTTCCTGACCGCGGACCTGGGCGAGGTCCGGCCCCGTGCCGGTATCGAGCAATTCACCCGGCACCGGGCGGGCGAGCACCTGGGTGCCCTTGAAGTGATTGATCAGCTGGATCAGCGTCGCCGGTGCGAGAATGGCCAGGTCGCCCCCGGCCCAGGCGGCTTCGGCACCGCACGCTTCCGGACAGATCAGCGACAGGCCGGCCGCGTTGGCCGCAACGGCGGCCGGCAGCGCGCCCGGCGCCGAGCGGATGCGCGCATCGGCCCCCAGCTCGCCGAACACGAGATGCCCCTCGACGGCGTCCTTGGGCAGAATGCTCATTTCCGCGAGCACGCTGACAGCAATCGGCAGGTCGAAATGCGCCCCTTCCTTGGGGCGGTCGGCCGGCGCGAGATTGACGATCAACCGTTTGGACGGCAGCGACAGGCCGAGCGCGGCAAACGCCGCACGCACCCGTTCCCGGCTTTCCGTGACCGCCTTGTCTCCGAGACCGACGACTGAGAAAATCGGCTGCTGGCCGCCTGCCACCTGTACTTGTACGTCAACCAGGCCCGCTTCAGCCCCGTCGAACGCCACCGATGTCGTTCGCGCTGCCATGCTTTCTCCCTGACGTACCGGGAAATAGAATCGCTGAGCAGCCGCATGTGTCGCAGAATGCCACTCACCGTGCCTTTCTGCCACAGTCGCCCAGCGACCGGCCTAAAGGCCCATCATGACAGGGTTTTCCACAGACCCTGTCCACACCCGGATCAAAACAGGAACACAGAGTGAACGAAGACAACCAACACGTCAAGCGTGCAATCTAGACGGCCAGCCGCTTTTCGACGCAGTCCCAGAAAATGGCGCAGGTATCGATACCGGAGAAGCGCTTGAGCTCCTGCACGCCGGTCGGCGAGGTGACGTTGATTTCCGTCATCCGGCCGCCGATCACATCGATCCCGACCAGAACCAGATCCCGCTCGCGCAGGACCGGACCGATCGCGGCGCAGATCGCGCGGTCGGCATCATCGAGGTCGGACGCCTCGGCTACACCGCCGACATGCATGTTCGAGCGGGTCTCGCCCTTTTGCGGCACGCGATTGATCGCGCCAACCGGCTCGCCATCAATCAGCAGAACGCGCTTGTCGCCCTTCTCGACCGCCGGCAGGAAGGCCTGGGCGACGACCGGTTCACGCGACTGGGCAAAGAACATTTCCAGCAGCGAGGAGAAATTGCCGTCGCCCGGACGCAGCCGGAAGACGCCGGCGCCGCCATTGCCGTAGAGCGGCTTGATGATGATGTCGGAATGCGTGTCGCGAAAGGCCCGCAGCGCGCCGATATCGCGCGAGATCAGCGTCGGCGGGATCAGATCCGGGAACATCAGCGGCATGATCTTTTCCGGGCTGGAGCGCACCCAGGCCGGGTCGTTCAGCACCAGGGTCCGCCCCTTGAGGAATTCCAGGATGTGGGCGGCGGTCTGGTAGGCCATGTCGAAGGGCGGGTCCTGGCGCATCAGGACAACATCGACATCCTCGGCCAGGTCCAGCATGACCGGTTCGCCGAGATCGGCATGATTGCCCTGCTGGTGCCGCACGGTGACCGGACGCGCCCGCGCCAGCACACGGCCCTGCAGCCAGACCAGCTGGTCGGGATGATAGACGAAGAGCTCGGCACCACGGGCCTGGGCCTCTTCCATCAGGGCGAACGTGGTGTCTGCATCCACATTCACCGTCTCGATCGGGTCCATCTGGACCGCAACGCGCATGGTCATCAACGTGTCTCCGGGGCGCCCAGCAATTGCGGACCGGAGTTAGGGGTTTGCGCCGCCGGATCAAGGGCCGGGCGGGCTTCCCCCTCACACACTTCCGCGCGGCGCTCGCCGCGAGCGGGCAGATCGGTGGGCACACCATCGATGCGCACATAGGTGATCACTTCCTCCACACCCTCGACCAGCGAGGCATGGCTGGACGCGCGCTCGAGCTCGGCCCGGTTGCGCGCGACACCCAGCAGGTAGACATGGCCGGCCCGGGTCTCGACATTGAAATTGATCGATCGGATATTCCGGTCGGCCGCGAGACGGGCATTGACCCGCGCGGTGATCTGGCCGTCGCGGACCCGGTTGCGGAAGCCGTCTCCCGGACCGATCTCCAGCTCGTTGGCAACATTGCGCACGGCAACCGACGACCAGGCGATGCACTCCGCCATGCGCCGGTCGGCCTCGCGCGGCACGGCACCGGTCAGAAGGGCAATCCCCTCGGTGACTTCCACATCGACCCCGTCGAGCGCATAGCCCTCGGTGCGCAACATCGCCGCCTTGATCGAGACGGAGGCATTCGTGTCGTCCAGCTGGCGTCCGATCGAGCGCTCTTCCTGCACCGTTGAACAGGCAGTCAACAGGGCGAGGGCAGGCAGTGCCAGAATGCGGAACATGGGAACGCTCTCCAGTCGAATCGTGCGGTTCACTCTACGCGAAGGGACGCGCAAGACCACGTCCCGGTTCCCGGCCCGACTGTACGCGGCGCGTCAGATCAGGCTGACCGCGCCATCGCCGGGGACCCAGGCGGCGCGATGATGCACTGGAAGCCGCCCCGGCGCGACCAGAAACAGATCATAGCGCACAAACAGCCGGCGGAAGCGGGCATCGTGGCGGGCAAGCCAGAGACTGGCGGCCCGTTCGATGCGCTGGCGCTGGCGCGGACTGACGGAGTCGCGGGCCTCGGCGACAGACGGGCGCAGCTTGACCTCGATGAAGGCGATGTATTCGCCGCGGCAGGCAACGAGATCGACCTCGCCGGCCGGCGTGCGGGCGCGGCGATCGAGCAGGCGATAGCCCTTTGCGGCCAGCCAGGCCATGGCCAGCCACTCCGCCCAGCGGCCGCGCGCTTCCGCTGCCTGCCGGGCCCGGCTCACCCCTTGTCCCGCAGCGCCAGGGCGCGGGCATAGACGTCGCGCTTGGCCCAGCCTGACTGGGCGGCGATCTCGGCGGCGGCATCCTTGACCCGCATCTCGGCGAGCACGCGCTTGAGTGCCGCATCGATCCGCGCCTCGTCCCAGCCGGTCTCGCTGGCCGGTCCGATCACGATCACCACCTCACCGCGCGGCGGCCCGGCCTGGGCATAGTGTTCGGCCAGTCCGGCGAGCGTGCCGCGACGCGCTTCCTCGTGCAGCTTGGTCAGCTCACGGCAGACGGCGGCGGGCCGGTCACCCAGCACTTTCGCCATGCTCGCCAGAGAGGCAGGCAGGCGCGACGCCCCCTCATAGACAACCAGACTGCCCGGCGACCGGCCCATTTCCGCCAGCCAGGTCTCGCGGGCGCCGGTCTTGGGCGGGGGAAAACCGGCAAAGGTGAAACAGTCGGTCGGCAGGCCGGCAATGGCCAACGCCGCCAGAACCGCAGACGCGCCGGGGATCGCGATCACCTTGTGACCGGCCGCGATGACCTCGCGCGCCAGCTTGAAACCCGGATCGGAGACGAGGGGCGTGCCCGCATCGGAGACCAGCGCGATCCGCTTGCCCGCTTCCAGCGCAGCCAGGATGTGCGGCCGGACCTTCTCGCCATTGTGGTCGTGATAGGGCTGCAGCTCGGCGCGGATACCATAGGCATCGAGCAGGCGGCGGGAGACACGGGTGTCCTCGGCCAGAACGGTATCGGCAGCGGCCAGCACGTCGAGGGCGCGCAGGGTGATGTCGCGCAGATTCCCGATCGGGGTGGAAACCAGGTAGAGACCGGGCTCCAGTGCTTGCCCCTTTCCACCCGGCCAGATAGCTTCGCGAGAAATTTCACCGGGTAGTCCGCTCATGCCGTCCGTCATTCTTTCGCGTTTTCATTCCTGTCTTTCCAGCATGACACAAAGCGCGGGCTTGCGCGCCTTCGCTGTCATCGGTCTCGTCGGCATCGCCGCGGCGGCCTGCAGCACCACGCCACCGCCCCCGCCGCCGGTACAGCAGCCACCCGTTACCCAGCCGGAACCGGAGCCAACGCCGGAGCCGGAACCCGAGCCGGAAGTGCGCACCGGGCTCATTCCGCCGCACATGGCCGATCGCGACCTCGTCCGCGTCGCTGTCCTGCTGCCCTTCTCGGCGGAGAATGCCGGCGCCCGCGCGGAAGCCCTGCGCCTGCTGCGCGCCGCCGAACTGGCCCTGTTCGAGCGCGGCAGCGGCAATCTCCTGATGATCCCCAAGGATACGCAGGGCACGCCCGAAGGCGCCCGCGCCGCTGCCATGGCAGCCGCCGGCGACGGCGCCGACATGATTATCGGCCCGCTGTTCGGACCCGCCGTGTCCGGCGCTGCCTCGATTGCGCGCCAGGCCAATATTCCGGTGATCGCCTTCACCACGGACACGACGGTGGCAGGTGATGGCGTCTATCTGATGAGCTTCCCGCCCGAGATCGAGGTCGCCCGGATTGTGGAATACGCATCCCGCCAGGGCGTCGAGCGTTTTGCCTATCTGGGCCCGCAGGACCGCTATGGCATGGCGGTCTATGATGCCCTGCAGAACAGTGCCGGGCTGAATGGCGGCTATGTCGCCGCGGATTCCTTCTATACCGGCGATGTGGAAGCCATGGCCCGCGCGTCGGCGCGCCTGGCCAGCGGTGTCTTCGAACCGCTCACCCCGGAAGACGCGCTCGAGCTGCAACGCCAGGAATGGGTGCCGGATCCCGATGCCGCTTTCCAGGCCGTGATCCTGCCCGAGGGCAGCACCCGCCTGCGGGCCCTGGGCCCGCTGCTGGTCTCGCAGAATGTCGACCCGCTGGTCGTGCGCTTCCTGGGCACCGGCCTGTGGAACGATCCGGAATTGCTGCGCGAACCGGCGCTGCATGGCGGCTGGTTTGCCGGCCCCGACCAGGCCGCGCGCGAGCGCTTCGAAACATCCTATCGTGAAGCCTATGACAGCCCGCCCTCGCGCATCGCCAGCCTGGCCTATGACGCCATGGCCCTGGCAGCACACCTCGATGGTGGCGAGCGCGGCTTCTCGCGCGAGGCGATCGAGGAAGAGCAGGGCTTCATGGGCGCGGACGGCCTGTTCCGTTTCCGCTCCGACGGGCTGATCGAGCGCGGTCTGGCAATTTTCGAGATCCGCCCGCGCGGCCTGCGCGAGATCGAGCCCGCGCCGCTGAGCTTCGAACCGCAGGCTTTCTAGGGTACGAGCTCGCCGGAAACCCCGTCGGCCAGAAGACGGCCGGCGGCCGTCAGGCGTATCCGGGAACCGGCCTCATCCACCATGCCCTGGCGCATCATGCGCGCCAGCCCGTCGGGGTCGACCCTGCCGCCGGTGGTGGCGTGCAGATGATCGATGTCCAGCCCGTCCGCCAGGCGCATTCCCATCAGGATGCGTTCGGCGATCTCGTCCGCGACTGAAAGCGCTTCCTCGCCCGCTATGCCGCTGCCGGTCTCTGCGACACGGCGGATATAGTCGGCCGGGCGCCGGGCCGCTTCTGTCGCCGCGCGCCCGCCCGCGCTGGCGCGTCCGATACGGCCATGGGCTCCCGGGCCGATACCGATCCAGTCGCCGCCCTCCCAGTAGAGCCGGTTGTGCACCGACTGGTCGGCGCGGCTGCGGGCATGATTGGAGATTTCATAGCCTTCAAACCCGGCGTCCGCGCACAGGCTTTCAGTCAGCTCGTAAAGGTCGGCGGCAAAGTCCGGCGGCGCGTCCAGCTGTTCGCCGCGGCCGGCGCGTTTTCCGAAGGCCGTACCCGGCTCGATGGTCAGCTGGTAGGGCGATATATGCCCGGCACCGCTGGCCAGCGCCTCGCCGAGCTCGGCTGCCCAGTCATCCGCCGTCTGGCCGGCGCGGGCATAGATCATGTCGAGCGAGACGCGGGCGAAGTCGCGCTGTGCCGCGTCGATCGCCCTGCGCGCCAGCGAGGCGTCATGGTCGCGGCCGAGCGAGACCAGTACCTGGTCGTCAAAGCTCTGCACGCCCAGCGACAGCCGGTTGATGCCGGCCGAGGCCATGCCGGAAAATCCGTCGACATCCTTGGGATTGGCTTCCAGCCCGATTTCCGCGTCGCTGGAGAAGCCCCACAGACGCTCGGCCTCACCGATCACGGCGGCGAGCTGCTGCGAGGTCATCAGGGATGGCGTGCCGCCGCCGAAATGCAGGCTGGCGAGCGACCGGGCGCCGGTGCGGGCGCGCCAGTGCGCCATATCGGCCAGCATGGCCGCCAGAAGCGCATCGTCATCGCCCTTCGGCCGGTAGACGTTGAAATCGCAATAAGGGCAGATCCGGGCACAGTAGGGCCAGTGCACATACAGCCCCAGCGCATTGCCGAGGCCGGGGGCCGGCCCCTCGCTCACGATCCGAATTCCGCTGCGGTCATTGCGGCCAGGGCCCGGGCGCGATGGCTCAGGGCGCGCTTCTCTTCCGGCGCCATCTCGCCGAAAGTCCGGCTCTCGCCTTGCGGGCAGAAGACCGGGTCATAGCCGAAACCGCCCGTGCCGCGTGGCGGCCAGACAATGCTGCCGGTCACTTCACCGCGATAATGGCTGAGCGTTCCGTCGGGACGAGCGAGGGCGATCACACTGACAAAACGCGCCGTACGGTCCGCCGCCTCGCCAAGTTCGTCGTGGACCCGCTGCATGGCCCGGCCGAAATCGCGCGGCTCGCCGGCCCAGCGGGCCGAATAGATGCCGGGCGCGCCGTCCAGCGCATCGACGGCCAGGCCGGAATCATCGGCCAGGCAGACCAGGCCCGTCGCCTCGCAGGCGGCCCGCGCCTTCAGCGCAGCATTACCCTCGAATGTCGGCTCGGTTTCTTCGGGTTCAGGAAGGTCGAGTTCTGCAGCGCTTTTCAGGGCGATTCCACGCGGCGCGAGAATGTCCCGCAACTCCTTGATCTTGCCCGTATTATGGCTTGCAAGAACCCAGGTTTCACCATCAGAAATCGCCATTATTCCGGTCCTCTTTTATCGCCTTTCGAAAAATTCATATCGAAAAACGATATTTTTTGCTTGCGCACCCGCCGCCTCTCGTTTATCGATAAACAACAAGGACGGGAGACACCGTCCCGCGTACCACGAATGACAACGGTAATTGGTCAGATTAAAGCAGAAAGGAAACAGTCAAATGGTCAGGTCCGGAAATTCAAGCATGCAGGTCGTCGCGTCCATCGCGGTCAATGCCATGCTGCTGATCTCGGTTGCTGCCGGCGCGTTCTACGCGATTGCACCGGTTGCTGCATGATTGCTACTGACGGGTGAGGCCTGACGGGCGGACACGCCGCTCACAGGCCTCATTCGCAAGCCGCATTGCCTATGGGAAGGGGCGGGCATGAAAACACTGGGCCAAGGATCGCTCGCATCCATTGTGAAGATCATCCTGGATGTCGTCTGGTATCTGGGCTGGGTCCTGCTGAGTTTCGCCGCGCTGGTCCTGCTGGCTGCTGCTGCCACGCTCGTCATGGATTTCCTCGGCTATTCGCCGGGTGTTGTCACAGAGCTTTTCCAGTCGATCCGCGAACACGGCTGGCTCTTCCCGCTGCTGGTCACCGAGATCATCGCATTCATGATCGTGATTGACCGGCTGCGCCGCATTTCATCGACCCTGATCGCGGGCGATCCCTTTGTGCCGGAGAATGCCGGCCATCTGCAGGTCATTGCGATCGCCATCGCCGGCTACCAGGTTCTGCGTCACGTCACGCAGGGCGCCGTTGCGATGCTGCTGACCATGATGGACCAGCCCGTTCTGGGCGGTCTGGAACTCACGGCGACGGCGAATATCGACCTGGGCGCCTGGTTCGCGGTGGTCGCGCTGCTGGTACTGGCGGAGATCTTCCGCGAAGGTGCGAAAATGCGCCAAGAACAAAAACTCACGATTTAGGGAGGCGCCGCTTATGCCCATTCGCGTCACCCTGGACCGTATGCTCCTCGAGCGCCGCATGTCGCTGACCGAATTGTGCGACCGTGTCGGCATCACCATGGCCAACCTGTCCATCCTCAAGACGGGCAAGGCCAAGGCCGTACGCTTCTCCACGCTGGAAGCGCTGTGCCGCGAACTCGATTGCCAGCCGGGCGACCTGCTGAGCTTCGATGATGACGAGGATGAAGACGGGCGCGACGCCGCCGAATAGGCGCGGGCGTTCCTGGCAGAACACGAAACTTCGCCGCTCCTCATACCGGCGAAGCAGACGGCGGGAGTGGGCCTGCACGGTAGACCCTCCCTCAAGAGGGGCCCTTCCCAAAGAGCCCGTGCGGGCCAATTCCAGCCCCCCAGCGCACTCCCGCCGTCTGTCTCTTTCACGGCTTCAAGCGAAGCCGGGGACGCAGAATAGCCCGCTCACCCCGCGTGACAAGCAGCACAACTTGAATACCACATCTTGAAGCCGCATGACCCCGACGAAACGCGCCCTGATTGACGCGCCGGAGGGATGTGATGGACTTTGCCGCTGCTGTGGCCGGGCTGTTCTTGCTCATGCAATCAGATACTTATCTGGCCAATCAACAGGTATCGCTGACGCCGGGCGGGGAAGACGGGTGCACGCTCGAGGCACACGACTACTGCCGCCTCATCGGCGCCATTGATCTTCAGGCCGCCGAGGCACGACTGGCCGAGACAAATCAGACTTTCTGGCGCGAGGGCGACACACTGTTTATCGCCGCGCGGCGATCGCCCGACACGGACCAGGTTCGCATGTGCTGCGCCCTCCAGACCGATATGGAGCGTCTGGGCGATGGCATCTGGGGCTTGGCCTACCGCCTGTCGCGAATTGACGAGGCTTTTGTCGATGTCTGGCCGGTGCCCCTTCTGGACGAGGACGAGCTGGTATGGCGGGACCGGCCGGTCTATCGCGGCCCGCACTCTCTGCCGCCGGTCGTGAGTGTACCGGAGGACGCGCTGCGGGGGCGCTTGGAGATGGTGGAGCTGGAAAGCAGCGCTCTTGGAAAACCGCGCAGAGTGACCGTTTACATCCCCCACGGCGCAGAACCATCAACGCCACTGCCTGTTGCCTATGTCGCTGATGGCGGGAATGTCTACAGCTACGGCCCCATCGCCGAAGCCCTGGCAGACACCTGCACGGCCGCGCCTGTCATACTGGTCGGCCTCCGGAACGAAGACCCCGGTCCGGAAGAAGAGCGGTCCCAGTCCGAATTGCGGGCCGCAGATTATCTGTGGGGTTTTGACCCCGACCGCTTCAGCGCGCACGACGCCTTCCTGCTGGAGGATGTCATGCCGTTGGCGGAAAGCCGTTTCGGAGCCTCGGCCGACCCACGGGACCGGATGTTGTCCGGCAGTTCGAACGGCGCTGCCTGGGCTGTCTCGACCGCGCTTCTGCACCCCGAAATGTTTGTATCCGTGAGTGCCGCCTCACTCGGCTGGATCGAAGCCCTCGACGCCGCCGAGATCCCGGATGGTCGCGTCACCTTCCACATCAGCGCCGGATACTACGAGCCCCGTTTCCTGCCCGACAGCGAAGCTGCGGTCGAACAAATCAACGCGGCAGGCGGCACCGCCCACCTGACACGCTACGTTTCGGGCCATTCACCATTGGTCTTCGAACAGCAGTTCGCGCGTTCGCTGGCAGCGACCTTCCCGGCGGACGAGGACTGCGTACCGCAATCAACAGAATAGCCGCCACACCGCTTTCCCCGGAATGCGCTGTGCGCCTCCGGGGAAAGCAGGACGGTCGCTACCCCTTCAACGCCGCCAGCTGAGCGGCGCACAGATCCGTCACGCCGGCCTTGGCGAGGGCGAAGAGGTCGTGGAAATCGCTTTCCGGGATCGGTTTGTCCTCGGCGGTGGCCTGTATCTCGACGATGCCGCCGGTATTGGTGAGGACGAAATTGGCGTCGGCCTCGGCGCGGCGGTCTTCCTCGTATTCCAGGTCGAGCCGGGTTTCCCCGTCGATCACGCCACAGGAAATCGCGGCGAGCTGGCCGTGCACCGGATCGGCTTTCAGCAGGCCTTCCTCGATCAGATAACCGGTGGCCTGTTTCAGGGCCACCCAGGCGCCGGTGATGGCCGCCGTGCGGGTGCCGCCATCGGCCTGGATGACATCGCAGTCGACGGTGATCTGGCGCTCGCCCAGGGCCTTGAGGTCGACCACGGCGCGCAGGGAGCGGCCGATCAGGCGCTGGATTTCCTGCGTGCGGCCGGACTGTTTGCCGGCCGCGGCCTCGCGGCGTCCGCGGGTGTGCGTGGCGCGCGGCAGCATGCCGTACTCCGCCGTCACCCAGCCCTTGCCGCCACCGCGCAGCCACGGCGGAACACTGTCTTCGACACTGGCGGTGCACAGCACATGCGTGCCGCCGAAGCGGGCCATGCAGGAGCCTTCGGCATAGACGGAAACACCGGCTTCCAAGCTGATCTCGCGCAGTGCGTCGCGGGCGCGTCCGAAGGGTCTCATACATCTCTCCACGTCGTGATACCGGCCGCTCCTAGCGGCATGTGCGCATCGCTTCAAGCGCCGCGGCAGGCATCGCAGACAGGAATAGAGAATTGAACCGGCGCAAACCCGTGATTAATTGAGTGTCATGGCTGACATGCGCCCCGAATCGACCCTGGCCGCCCTGGATGGACGGATGCGCACGATCTTTCGCGAGATCGTGGAAGCCTATCTGCGCTCCGGCGAGCCGGTCGGATCGCGCACCCTGTCGCAGACCGGCAATCTGTCACTGTCGCCAGCCTCGATCCGCAACACCATGTCCGACCTGGCCCAGATGGGCCTTCTGACCGCCCCCCATTCCAGCGCCGGCCGCATGCCCACCCATGCCGGTCTGCGTCTGTTCGTCGACGGGCTGCTGCAAGTCGGCCAGCTGACCGAGGACGAGCGCAAGGCGATCGAGGGCAAGGTGACCCGCTCGGGCCGCACCCAGCAGGACCTTCTCTCGGAAGCCTCCTCCCTGCTGTCGGGCCTGGCGGGCGGGGCCGGCCTGGTGGTCACGCCCAAGCGCGAGGCGCCGCTGCGGCATGTCGAGTTCGTGCCGCTCTCGCCGCAGGAAGTGCTGGCCGTGCTCGTCTTCGAGGACGGCACGGTGGAGAACCGGCTGATGCGCGCACCGGACGGCATGCCGCCGGTCACGCTGATCGAGGCGGGCAATTATCTTTCGGCCCGGCTGAAGGGCCGCTCCCTCGCCGAGGCCCGCAAGGCGATCGAGGCCGAGATCGCCCAGCGCCGCTCACAGCTCGACAGCGCCGCAGAAGACCTGGTCAAGCAGGGCCTGGCCGACTGGTCCGGCGGCTCGGCCGAGCGCGCGCTGATCGTGCGCGGCCAGGCGCGGCTGCTGGAAAGCGTCGACGCGGCGGGCGATCTGGAGCGCATCCGCCTGCTGTTCGAGGATATCGAACGCAAGGAAGAGCTGATCACCCTGCTGGACAAGGCTCGCGACGGCGATGGCGTGCGCCTGTTCATCGGTGCCGAGAACCCGCTTTTCAGCCTGTCGGGTTCAAGCGTGATCGTGGCTCCCTATATGAACTCCGACCAGGAAATCATCGGGGCGCTGGGTGTAATTGGCCCCACCCGTTTGAACTATGCGCGTGTTATCCCCCTTGTCGACTACACCGCCCGTGTCGTCGGACAGATCCTAGATGGCACGCGATCTTGAGAGTGAAAGCGAATGAGCGAGACCGAAAACAGCAAGCCTGAAGACAACGGCCAGCCCGAAACGGAAGACGCCGCAGCGGCTCCGGAAACGGGCGCTGAAGACGCCGCCGGCGAGACCGGTGCCGATGCGTCGCCGGAAGATGCGATCGTGAAGCTGACGGCCGAGCTGGATTCCATGCGCGACAAGCTGTTGCGTGCCCTGGCCGAGGCCGAGAATACCCGCCGCCGGGCCGAACGCGATGTCGCCGATGCCCGCAGCTATGCGGTATCCAGCTTCGCCAAGGACATGCTGGACGTGTCCGATAATCTGTCGCGCGCCGTCGGCGCCGTCGATCCCGCGACGCTGGATGGTGTGCCGGACGCGGTGAAGAACCTCGTGGAAGGCGTGGCGATGACGGAGAAGGCCCTGCTCTCCAAGATGGAGCGGCATGGCGTGAAGAAGGTCGATCCCCAGCCGGGCGACGCCTTCGATCCGCACCGCCACCAGGCCGTCGCCCAGATCCCGTCAGACCAGCCCAATGGCCGCATCGCCTCGGTGATGCAGACCGGCTTCGTGATCGGTGAACGCACCCTGCGTGCCGCCATGGTTGCCGTTTCGGCGGGCAACCCGTCCGGCGATGGCCATGCGTCAGGCGGCAACGGCGTCGACGTCACGGCCTGACATACGCCCGAACGGTCTTGACAGACCGCCACGGGCGCGCGCTGTAGTGTACCCGTTTCCGCTCGGCTGGGGCCGTAGTCGAGGAAATGGGACATGTTCCTATCGCAAATCGCCGGGCTTGCCGCCCAGGCGGCACCGGGCTTTGATCCGGAAACCGCCACACAGGCCTATCTGGCGACCCTGGACGGCGCGGCACGTGCGCGCTCCGACGCCTATTTCGAGGGCGGTTACTGGCTGCTCCTGGTCAATCTGGCGGTGGGGCTGGCGATCGCCGCCCTGCTTCTGCAGACCGGTTTCGCCCGCACGCTCCGCGACCGCCTGGCCGTCACCCTGAAATTTCGCTGGCTGACGACGGCGGCTTTTGTTGCGGTCTACGTGCTTGTCACCGCCGCGCTGTCCTTCCCGCTGACGGTTTATGAAGGCTTCTTCCGCGAGCACGCCTACGGCCTGTCGACCATGACCTTGCCGGCCTGGCTCGGCGAAACCGCCATGCAGCTCGTGATCAATGTGATCATGGGCGCCGTATTGCTGACCGTCGTCTATGCGGTGATCCGGGCGGCAAGACGCACCTGGTGGCTCTGGGCGACGGGCGTGTCGGTGTTTTTCCTGGCGCTGATGATCTTTGTCACGCCGGTCTATCTCGCCCCGCTGTTCAACGATTATACGCCGCTGGAAGAAGGCGAGCTGCGCGACGACATCCTGGCACTCGCCCACGCCAACGGCATTCCCGCCGACAATGTCTATGTGTTCGACGTGTCCCGGCAGTCCAACCGGATCACGGCCAATGTCTCCGGCCTGTTCGGCACGACACGGATTTCCCTGTCCGACACGCTGATCGAGAACGCCGATCCGGACGAAGTCCTCGCCGTGATGGGACACGAGATGGGCCACTACACCCTGAACCATCTCTGGGAGATGTTCGCCATGTTCGCGGTGATCCTGGCGATCGGCTTCGCCTTCACCGATGCCTTGTTCAAATGGGCCAACCGGCGCTTCGGCGGCCGCTGGGGCATTGCCGATATCGGCGACATCGCCGGCCTGCCGCTGCTGATGGCCTGCCTGTCGGTCTATTTCTTCCTCGCAACGCCGCTGATGAACACGATCATACGGACCAACGAGGCCGAAGCCGATATTTTCGGGCTCAATGCGGCGCGCGAACCGGACGGGTTCGCCACCGCTGCCCTGCGCCTGTCCTCCTATCGCAAGATCGAGCCCGGCCCCCTGGAGGAATGGGTGTTCTTCGATCACCCTTCCGGCCATGCGCGAATCCTGATGTCGATGCAGTGGAAGGCAGGCCAGCTGGCGGCCGGTGCGTCCGACCAGAATGCACAATTGCGCCTCGACCGCGCCGAGGCGATCGCCGCCGAGGTCGCGCACACCGGCGGCGAATAGGGGGTTGAGGGGCGGCGGGCCTGCCGCCCCTTCCCGATCCGGCCCTATTCCGGCGCGTGTTCGGCCACTCGCGCCTGGAAATAGGGATTTGCGGGCTGCAGGCTGAGAGCGCGCCGCATGCTGTCCAGTGCAGCGTCTGACTGGCCCAGCGCCAGCTGCGCATCCGCCAGGGAATCCCAGACATTGGCGGAATCCGGATGAACGCGGCTGTTCAGCTCGAACAGGATGCGGGCCTGTTCGGGCGCGTCCTCCAGAAGATTGTATCCCAGCCCGTTGAGCACGGCTTCATCGCCATTGAAGCCATAGCGCGTGTCCGGATCGTTCAGCTCCTGCTCGAACAATCCGGCAAGCATCGCCGCCGACTGATCCGGCGAACCGTAGAGCAGCGTCGCGATGTGCGGGCGCGGCGGCTCGCCCGAGATCAGGGCGTTCATCACCATTTCCCCGACATGAATGGTCAGCTCGCGATTGGCGATCTGGTCGGTACAGGCCATGACCCCGATGCCCGATTGCGGCGCATAGCGGATATTGGCCCGGGCGCCCCCGCCCCTGTGACCCAGGGTCATTTCCCCCGACGTCTCTTCGACGATCACGCCGAGGCCGTAACCATCCTGGATGTAGCGGGGATCGAAAAGCAGGCCGGAGACAAAGGCGCGGTCGGCGATGCGGCCGGCATTGAGTGCCTGGAACAGGCGGGCCATGTCAGCGGGCGTGGTGCGGTAGGCGCCGGCCGAGGTGATCATGGGCACATTCTTCGTGCCATCGGCGATCTCGCTGTGAACGGTCAGCGCCGCACCCGCCGGCCCAGTCAGGTGCCGGTCGACCAGCTCGGGCCAGCTGGCGCCCAGGCGTTGTTCGGCGATCATCTCGGCAACCGCATAGCCGCTCTGCTGATAGCGGGAGTGTTCGCCCGGTGCGAAGTCCAGCGGCAGCTCGCGCACGACCTCATAGATCGCCGCATTGCCCGCATCCGGGTCTTCCGCGATGGCGCCGAAGGCATCGCGATTGACGATCATCGCGATCCCGCTTGTATGGTTGTAGAGGCGCCAGAGCGGGATATCCGCCCAGGCCTCAGGACTGTCCGCCAGCAGATCTCCCAGCGGGGTCTCCAGATCCACTTGCCCGTCCTCGATCAGCGAGGCGAGCGTCAGGGCCGTGAGCGCCTTGGTAGCGGAATAGAGCATGCAGGGACTGTCCGCACCGGCCTCGCCGCTTTCGAAGGACCCGAAGCCCTGCGCCATGACGACATCCGGACCGGAAACGGCGGTGACGGCCAGGCCGGACACGCCATAGGCCCGGCGCATCGTGTCGATTTCGGTTTCCAGATCGGACGTCTGGCCCAAGGCCTGACCGGCCAGAAGGCCGAGGCCGCAAAGGCCGGCGGCGAGATGTTTGTGCATGTGTATCCCCTTAAATTCCTTGACGGGGACGGTAGCCGCCGGTCTTGCGTGTACAAGTGAAAGCCCGGTCATGACCTCATTGTAACCGGGGCTCCACGAACACGCTCACCGGCATTCACCCCCTCGCAAGAGGCGCGACGGCGGTCCATGATGGCGCCGTCATGACACGGGGTTGAAAATCATGTCGATGCTGCCGCAATGGGCGATGGACGCGCTGAACATCCTGACCCAGCTCTTTGTGCTGGCGCTGGGGGCAGCGGCGCTGGCGATGATCGCCATGTATATCGCCGACCGGGCCCAGACGGCCGATGCGGTGCGCCGCAACTATCCGCTGGTCGGCCGATTCCGGAACCTGTTCACGACGCTGGGCGAGTTCTTCCGCCAGTATTTCTTCGCCATGGACCGCGAGGAACTGCCCTTCAACCGGGCGGAGCGCGACTGGGTCTACCGGTCGGCCCGGGGCGAGGGCGGCACCGTGCCATTCGGCTCCACCAAGCCGATGGACAAGGTCGGCACGGCGCTCTTCGTCAATTGTGCCTTTCCGCTGCTCGACGATCACGCCGCCGCCACCGAACCCCAGCGCATCGGGCCGCATGCCCGCAATCCCTATGATGCGCCCTCCTTCTTCAATATTTCCGGCATGAGCTATGGCGCCCTGTCGAAACCCGCGGTGCGGGCCCTGTCGCGCGGTGCAGCCAAGGCCGGGATCTGGCTGAATACCGGCGAGGGCGGGCTGTCACCCTGGCATCTGGAAGGGGGCTGCGACATCGTCTTCCAGATCGGCACCGCCAAGTATGGCGTGCGCAACGCGGCCGGCGGGCTGGACGATCAACGCCTGCGCGACATGGCCGATATCGATGCGGTGAAGATGTTCGAGCTGAAGCTCTCCCAGGGCGCCAAGCCGGGCAAGGGCGGCATCCTGCCGGCCGAAAAGGTGACGGCGGAAGTCGCGGAGATCCGGGGCATTCCGGTCGGCGAGGCTTCGATCTCGCCCAATCGCCATCCCGAATTCGCCGATGTCGACGGCCTCCTCGACATGATCGGGCATATCCGCGAGGTCACCGGCAAGCCGGTGGGGCTGAAGGCGGTGATCGGCGCCTATGGCTGGATCGAGGATTTGTGCGAGGCGATCACGCGCCGCGGTACCGAATGCGCGCCGGATTTCTTCACCATCGACAGTGGCGATGGCGGCACCGGCGCGGCACCGATGGCGCTGATGGACAATGTCGGCCTGACGATCCGCGAAAGCCTGCCCATGGTGGTCGATATTCTCGAGCGATATGGCCTGCGCGGCCGGGTGCGGGTGATCGCGACGGGCAAGCTGCTGCTGCCGGGTGCCGTGGCCTGGGCGCTGGCGGCCGGTGCCGATTTCGTCCAGTGCGGGCGCGGCTTCATGTTCTCGCTGGGCTGTATCCAGGCGATGAAATGCCATCGCAATACCTGCCCGACCGGTGTCACCACGCACGACAAGCGCCTGCAGCGCGGTCTCGTGGTCACCGACAAGGCCGAACGCGTCGCCCGCTATGCCGGCACGATCCGCAGCCATGTCGAGATGATCGCCCATTCCTGCGGTGTCGCCGAGCCGCGGCAATTGCGCCGCAAGCATGTGCGGATCATCCAGGAAAACGGCCGCTCGCTGCCGATGACGGCGATCGACTTCATGCCGCCGCCGGATGGCCGCAACCGGCCCGGCGACATGCCTTCCCAGCCCTAGGTCTGCCAAGTTGGTGCTTTTTGTCCTGCGCCTGGTTCATACGGCCGTGTTCGCGGTGTGCCTGACCTGTCTGGGCCTGATTGCGGTCTACGACCTGACGGGCCTCGGGTTGGTGCCAGCCCTGTGGGCGCTGCTGCCGCCGGCCCTGGTCGGACTGGGCCTGCTGCTCAATCGCGGCGAGTGCATCCTGCAGACCTGGGCCAGACGGCTCACCAATAGCGGCGAGGCCTGGGCGCGCGACGTCTTCTTCCTGCCGGAAAGCTGGGCGCTGCGCACCGTGCCGGTCATGCTGCCGCTGTCGCTGGTGCTGATCGCGGCCATACCGGTTCGCTATCTCTTCGGATGACCAAAGCGTAACGGCAGCGACACGGGCCCGACAGGCCCCATGCCGCCAGGATGCCCCGGCATTTGAGGGGGAACAGCATGCTGGGACTGATCGCACTTCTCGCGCTTGAGGCACCGCCGGCCGAACCGCTGGCGCTCTACGCCCGGGCCCGCGAAACCGTCGAAAACCATGGCGACGCACTCTGGCCGGGCCTCGCCGATGCGCCCTTCCGCATGCTGCTCAATGATGGCGAGCGGGAGTTTCTGGTCTGCGGCGGCACACCGGACGGGTTCGAACCGGCCGGGACGGATCCCGTGACCGGCTGTTCTCTTGCCTCGCGCGATGCGCAGTTCGGACCGAACCTGCTGGCCACCTTCCCGCTGTTCGGGGTCAGCACGATCGTGATCGGCACGCCGGAAGAGACCGGACAGACCCCGCGCGCCTGGCAGCAGGTCGTCCTGCACGAACACATGCACCAGTTCCAGGACAGCCATCCGGCCGCCAGCTATGCCGCCGTTCAGGCGCTTAACCTGCATGGCGGGGACGAGACCGGCATGTGGATGCTGAATTATCCCTTCGCCTATGACGATCCGGCGGCCGCCAACGCCGCACGCACCCTGGCCGATGCGGCCCTGGCAGCGCTCGATGCAGAGCCGGACGGGTTCGATGCGGCCTTCGATGCCTATGCAGCAGCCCGCACGGCCTTCACCGCCGGCCTGTCGGACGCCGATACGCGCTATTATGAGTTCCAGGCTTGGAAAGAGGGCGTTGCGCGCTGGACCGAGCTGGCCCTGGCCCGGCTCGAGGGCGATACGGGCGAGGCCGCGCGCCAGGAGGCCCGCCTGCGCCAGGAATTGCGTGAACTGTCGCTGCCGGACTGGCAGCGCGTCGCCTTCTATGCGCTGGGCTCGGCCGATGCCGAACTGCTCGAGCGCCGGGGCGCGAACTGGCGGGCGGCTTATTTCGACCAGCCCTTCCAGCTCGGCACCCATTTTGTCTCTGCCGGCACCCGCTGAGCCGGCGCCGGCAGAGACCGCTATGCATCAGCAGGCGCGATACTCGCCGTCGCGCCAGTAGGTGCAGCCGTCGCGCTCGTCGACATAGTATTCGCGGCGCGCGCGCTCGTCATAATAGAGGCGGGAATGGCTGGGATTGTTCTGGTTCCAGGCACAGCCACCCTGCGACCGGCAGCCCGCATAGGCACCGCCCGCCGCACCGATCACGCCACCGATGATGGCACCCGTCTGGGCATCGCCGGAGCCGGTATTATTGCCGATAATGGCGCCCGCCGCCGCGCCCAGCGCACCGCCGGTGATCGCGCCCTGGGACGTCGCCCCACAGGCCGTCAGGCCCAGTGCGAGGACACTTACTGCAAACGCTTTCGAGATCATGCTCGTCTCCCTGTCGCACCCGGCGCGGTCCGGCCATGTGCCGGGGCATCGCGAACGGGTGGAGACGTCATTCTGACCGCAATTGCATGACTGCGCCATGAACCAACAGGTCGCAGGACACAAAAACGCCGGGAGCGGAAACTCCCGGCGTTCGACCGGCAAGGGGTACCGGTTTTGACTGTGGCGTTCGCTGTCTAACAGGCGCGGTATTCGCCATTGCGCCAGTAGGTGCAGCCATCCCGGTCGTTGACGTAGTAATACCGGTTCGCGCGGCGATCGAGATAGAGCTGCGAATGGTTGGAATTGCTTTCGTTCCAGCGGCAGCCGCCTTCCTCGCGGCACCCGGAATAGGCGCCGGCCGCGGCACCCACGGCACCGCCGATCAGGGCACCGGTCTGGGCATCGCCCGAGCCGGTATTGTTGCCGATAATCGCGCCCGCAGCCGCGCCCATCGCGCCGCCGGCAGCCGCATTTCGCGTGGTGGCACCGCAAGCCGTAACGGTCAGGGCGGCAGCACTGACGATCAGAAGTGTCTTCATCATGGCGTCCAGTCTCCCGTGTGTTGTTCGACACCGGATACAACGCCCGGACGCAGGACCCGTTCCATGGACCGGCGATTTCGCCGGCGGCACGGGCGATCAGACCGGCGTTACGCGCCGCATGGTCAGATTGATGCGTCCGCCGCCGGGGAAGACATCTTCCGGCAAGAGGGTGGACGTGCCCGGATAGATCCGGTCGACGCCGTGATAGCTGCGCCGCGACGCCCCGCCGAGCACCACGACATCGCCCGAGGACAGCACCATGGAGGCCGTCTTGCCGCGCCGCGTCGTGCCGCCGATCCGGAAGCGCGCCTTGTCGCCCAGCGAGACCGAGACGACCGCCGCATCGGTCGCCGCCTCGTCGCTGTCGACGTGCAGGCCCATGCGGCTGCCCGGCGCATACCAGTTTACCAGGCAGGCCTCCGGCGGGGCGGGATAGCCGGACACTGAAGTCCACAAGTCCAACAAAGCAGCGGGCAAAGGCGGCCACGGCGCGCCGGTTTCCGGATGCGCGGGCTCATAGCGATAGCCGCGGGCCTGGTCTGTCACCCAGCCCAGCGGGCCGAAGTTCGTCATCTTCACGGAGAGAGGCTGGCCCGTGCGGGGCATGGAGGGCCGCCAGAAGGGCGCTGTCGCAGCCGCATCGACCACGGCCGCCATCAGGTCCGACTGGGCCTGGCGATCAAAATGACCGGGCAGAAAGCGAAAACCGGGCAGAGGCGGGGCGGGCTCGTCCATGCCCCCAACATGGCGCGCCGCAGGCCACGCTTCCACCCGGAAATCATCCCCCGGTACTCATCCCTGCCGACCGCCGGCGGACGCGTTGCTGCGACACCCGCCGGCGGCCGTCCCAAACGCCTAACGCGCGCCGGAACCGGTAAAGTCGAGCCGGATCTCGCCATTGTTCAGCTGGACATTGCGGGATTCGCGGCGGCCGTCCGGATAGACCACCTCGACAAAGGCTTCGGTGTAGACCGTGTTCATGCTGGTCGAGAATTCACCGGGCGAGGCAACACCCGGGCGATGGCGGGTGACGTGGAAGGTGTGCTCCAGCGGTGTCGTGCCGATGAAATTCATGTTCGTCGTGTCCCGGCCGGCCGGGATCGAGCCCATCACATCCATCGAATTGACGCCGACCGAGCGGTGGCCGGACAGCGACATGTACACTTCAGCCCCCGGTTCGGGCGTGGTGACGATGAAGGTCTGCTGCGGCAGAATCACCGAACAGGCCGACATAATTAATGAGAGCGCTGCGACAACAGGCAGCATCAGGCGTCGGGCAATCATTGTCCCCCCCTCGGGCCGTCCGGCCCTGTGTCTGAAAACCCGTACGGTTTATCGGGGGCTCGCACGGCAGGCCATTCGGTGATCGACGAAGGCGCGCGGGATTTTCTGCGGTCCGCGCCGCCGCGACACCCCGCCCCTGCAATGGACGCGTCTGCGGCCTTGCGCTTGCAGTCATCCCTCCCTAAATCGCCCACCAAGCGCGGGGTTATTCCCCGAACATGCGTGAACCACTCCGGTGTCGGCATCACCGGACATTCAATGACGATCCCGAAGGGGACGGTGAACGGCATCCGGTACGCTTGCGACAAGGTCCTGATGCGCCGAACCGGTCCCGCTTGGAAAAAACGGAGAAACGATCAATGAGCAAGGTCATCGGCATCGACCTGGGTACCACCAACTCGTGTGTGGCCGTTATGGAAAACGGCCAGTCCAAGGTCATCGAGAATTCCGAAGGCGCCCGGACGACCCCGTCCGTTGTGGCTTTCACTGAAGACGGCGAGCGCCTGATCGGCCAGCCGGCGAAACGCCAGGCCGTCACCAATCCGGACTACACCTTCTTCGCCATCAAGCGCCTGATCGGCCGCATGATGGACGACCCGACGGTCAAGAAGGACATCAACATGGTGCCCTACAAGATCGTGCCGTCGGAGAATAACGACGCCTGGGTGCAGGGCCGCGACAAGAAGTATTCCCCGTCCGAGATTTCCGCCTTCACGCTGCAGAAGATGAAGGAAACCGCGGAAAGCTATCTCGGCGAGAAGGTCGAGAAGGCGGTCATCACCGTCCCGGCCTATTTCGACGACGCCCAGCGCCAGGCCACCAAGGACGCCGGCAAGATCGCCGGTCTTGAAGTCCTGCGCATCATCAACGAGCCGACCGCGGCCGCCCTGGCCTATGGTCTCGACAAGGGCGAGAACAAGACGATCGCCGTGTTCGACCTCGGCGGCGGCACGTTCGACGTCTCCATCCTGGAAATCGGCGACGGCGTCTTCGAAGTGAAGGCGACCAATGGCGACACCTTCCTGGGTGGTGAGGACTTCGACCTGCGCATCGTCGAATACCTCGCGGACGAGTTCAAAAAGGAAAACGGCATCGACCTGAAGCAGGACAAGCTGGCCCTCCAGCGCCTGAAGGAAGAAGCCGAGAAGGCCAAGAAGGAACTCTCCTCGGCCACCTCCTATGAAGTGAACCTGCCCTTCATCACGGCCGATGCCTCGGGTCCCAAACACCTGAACATCAAGCTGTCCCGCGCCAAGCTGGAAGCGCTGGTCGAAGATCTGGTCAAGCGCACCCTGGAGCCCTGCAAGAAGGCGCTCAAGGATGCCGGCCTGTCGGCGTCCGACATCGACGATATCGTCCTGGTCGGCGGCATGACCCGCATGCCCAAGGTGCAGGAAGCCGTGAAGGGCTTCTTCGGCAAGGATCCGCACAAGGGTGTGAACCCGGACGAGGTGGTCGCCATGGGTGCCGCCATCCAGGCCGGTGTTCTGCAGGGCGATGTGAAGGACGTGCTGCTGCTCGACGTGACCCCGCTGTCGCTGGGTATCGAGACGCTGGGCGGTGTCTTCACCCGCCTGATCGAGCGCAACACCACGATCCCGACCAAGAAGTCGCAGGTCTTCTCGACCGCCGACGACAACCAGACCGCCGTCACCATCCGCGTCTCCCAGGGTGAGCGCGAGATGGCGGCCGACAACAAGCTGCTGGGCCAGTTCGACCTGGTGGGTATCCCGCCGGCCCCGCGCGGCCTGCCGCAGATCGAGGTTACCTTCGACATCGACGCCAACGGCATCGTCAACGTGTCCGCCAAGGACAAGGCGACCGGCAAGGAACAGGTGATCCGTATCCAGGCCTCCGGCGGTCTGACGGACGACGATATCGAACAGATGGTCAAGGATGCCGAGGCGAATGCCGAGGCCGACAAGAAGAAGAAGTCGCTGGCCGAGGCCCATAACGGCGCCGAAGCCATGATCCACCAGACCGAGAAACAGCTCGAGGAGTTCGGCGACAAGGTGCCGTCCGCCGACAAGGAAGCCATCGAGGCGGCCCTGGAAGAGCTCAAGGCGGTCAAGGATGGCGACGATGTCGAAGCCATCCAGCAGAAGACCCAGGCCCTCGTCCAGGCCGCAATGAAGCTGGGTGAGGCGATGTATGCCGCCCAGCAGCCCGAAGGTGCCGAAGGCGGTGAAACCGCCTCCGAGGACGCCTCGGACGATGACGTGGTCGACGCGGAGTTCTCCGAAGTCGACGACGAAAACAAGAAGGACGGCTAAGGTCCGGTGATCCGGAGCGGCTGGCGGGAAACCGCGGCCGCTCCGGGCCCGCCGGCCCAGGAGTGCCACATGGCCCGTCCCGACCCGATTTCCGCACCTTTCGGTGCCTTTGCGCTCCCCGAGCTGGCGGAGCGATTCCGGCGCCTCCCCATGTCCCTGCCGCTCGACGGCCTGCGCCGCGGCGCGGAGACCGTGGTGCGGCGCACGCTGATGTCCGGCGGCCGCGACATCGCCGATGTCGAGGTGTTTCCCGGCCAGTTCGCCCGCCTGCACCTGCGCGACAATCGCTGCGAGAAGCGTGTCTTCGCCGGTGCACGTACCTGGGACGATGCGGAGCGGGCCGAGATCCGCGCCCGCATTGCCGCCCACGACGCCGATACCCCCTTCAATTTCGTCGATGCCGGCGCCAATGCCGGGCTCTACACCCTGTCGGTTCTGGCAGACGGAAAGACGCTGGGGCGGCCGGTGACGGTGGTGGCGATCGAGCCGGACACGGAGAACCGGCGGCGGCTGGAATTCAATCTGCGATCGTCAGGCGCCGAAGGCGTGACGGTCGTGCCCTGTGCGCTGGGCGCCGAAGCGGGCGAAGCCCGCATGGTGCAATCCGGCAAGAACCGGGGCGAAGTGCATGTCGAAACCGGCGGCGAGGGCGACACGGTCGCCATGCGTCCGCTGCAAGCCGTGCTGGAAGAGGCCGGCATTGCGCGTGTCGATGTCATGAAGATCGACATCGAGGGCTATGAAGCTCCGGTTCTGGAGGCTTTCTTTGCCCGGGCGCCGCGCACGCTTTGGCCCGGCATGATCCTGATCGAAACGCGGCACGAAGCCGCAATCCATGACGGCGCCGCGGGCCTGTGTCTTGCACAGGGCTATACGCTGGCGCGGCAGATGCGGCAGAACGCGGTACTGGTTCTGTCCCACGGTGAATCTTGATGAGTAAACGCGACTATTACGAGACACTCGGTGTCGACCGTTCGGCAGACGAAAAGGCGCTGAAGAGCGCCTATCGCAAGCTGGCGATGCAGTATCACCCGGACAAGAATCCGGGCGATGCGGAGGCCGAGGCCAAGTTCAAGGAAGTCGGCGAGGCCTATGCCATCCTGTCCGACAAGGACAAGCGCGCAGCCTATGACCGCATGGGCCACGCCGCTTTCGAACAGGGCGGCATGGGCGGCGGCCAGGGCCCGTTCGGCGGTGGCGCCGGCGCGGCCGAGTTCGCCGACATTTTCGAACAGGTCTTCGGCGAAGCCTTCGGCATGGGCGGAATGGGCGGCGGCCGTCGCGGCGGGCGCAGCCATGGTCCGGCCCGCGGTGCCGATCTGCGCTATGATCTCGAGATCGCCCTGGAAGATGCCTTCAACGGCAAGGAAGCGACGATCAAGGTCCCCACGGCGATGCATTGCGAACGCTGTGACGGGCAGGGCAATGAGCCGGGTACCGAGCTGGAAACCTGCGGCACCTGTGGCGGGGCCGGCCGGATCCGCCGTTCCCAGGGCTTTTTCACCATGGAGCAGACCTGTCCGCATTGCGGCGGGCGCGGCCAGTACGTGAAAACACCGTGTCAGGACTGCGATGGCGTCGGCCGGGTGCGCAAGACCCGCACGCTGAATGTCACCGTTCCGGCCGGCGTCGAGGACGGTACGCGCATCCGTCTGGCCGGCGAAGGCGAAGCGGGGGCCCGTGGCGGTCCGCGCGGCGACCTCTACATCTTCATTTCCGTCAAACCGCACGAGATTTTCGAGCGCGACGGACCCAATCTCTACTGCCGCACCCCCGCCTCCATGGTGCAGGCCGCGCTGGGCTGCTCCATCGAAGTGCCCACGATCGAGGGCGGCAAGGCCGAGATGAAAATCCCCGAGGGCGCCCAGACCGGACGCCGCATGCGCCTGCGAGGCAAGGGCATGCCCCGCCTGCGCGGCGGCCCGCGCGGCGACATGATCGTCGAGCTGTTCGTGGAAACCCCGCGCAATCTGTGCGACCGCCAGAAAGAGCTCCTGAAGGAATTCTGCGATCTCTCCGGCGAGGGCTGCAATCCCGACAGCGCGGGTTTCTTCAACAAGGTCAAACAGTTCTGGGACGATGTGACGACCGATGACGGTCGGCCCAACGCCAACTGATCCGCTGCACGCAATCCGCGTGACACCCTGCGCCGCAACGGCGTAGGGTTCGCGCATGGATACCCGGCCGGACACGACTGCCCCTGCTGACACGCCCGCAGACGCGACGCATTTCGAACCTTTCGAAATGCGGCTCTACCGCGTGTCGCCGCTGGGCCCGCTCCTGACAACGCTGGCGCTGTTCGTGCTGGTCTATGGCGGTTTCGTGCTGATCGCCGAGACCACGCGCCAGCCATCGCTGTTTCATGTCAGCGCATCCGGCGAGATCGTGCTGGTACAGGTCGCCTGGATCGCGCTGGTCCTATCGCTGATCTTCACCGCCGGCATTGCCTTTACCGAGTTCAGCCGCCGCATGTGGCAGGCCGAGACCGATGCCCTGGCCGCCGCCCTCGAACCGGCCGGCGCCGACAGTGCCGGCGCCTTCGCCCTGGGCATCCCGCACAGCTGGAGCCGGCGTTATGCGCTGATGTTCCTGGCCGGAGCAGCGGCCGGTCTCGTCTTCAACGGCGTGATCATCATCACCAGCAATTTCACCTTCGTCAGCTATCTGCAGTCGGTCGGCCTGTGGTTTGTCCTGGTCTCGCCCGTGCTCTATGGCATCGGTTTCCGGGCCGGGATCGACCTGGCGCGCGAGAGTGCAGCCATCAAGCAGCTGATCCGCGAGCACCTGACGATCGATCTCTTCCATCTCGACCGGCTGGACGTGTTCGGCCGGATCGGGCTGCGCGCCGCGCGGTCCTGGCTGATCATGGCCGGTATCCTGCTGCTTTTCCTCATCAATCCAAACCGGCCCGACGCGCTGTTCGATGCCACACAGCTGTGGATCACCGTGCCGGTCGTCGCCGCCTCGATTGCCGGCGGCGTCATCGTGCTGACCAGCGCGCTGCACCCGGTGCATGCCAAGATCCGCGCCGCCAAACAGGCCGAGCTCGTCCGCATCCATGCCGAAATGGCCAGGGTGCGCGAGCGCGCGCTGGCCGGCGATGCCGAGGCCGCCTCGGCGCTGGCCGGTCTGACCGATTACGAGATCTGGGTGAATGCGCGGCCGGAATGGCCGGTCTCGGCGAGCGTGACAACGCGTTTCTCGCTGTATGTACTGATCCCGGTCATTCCCATCATCGGGTCCTATGTGTTTGAAAAGCTGGCCGATCAGTTTGTTTCCGGAGGGGGAGTATGAGCCAGGTCATCCGTGTAGCGCTTCTGGGTGTGACCGGGCGTCTGGGCCGGGCCATCGGCCGGGCCGTCCTGCAGGCACCCGATTTCGCCCTGACAGGCGCCGTTGTGCGTGCGGGCTCGCCGTCGGAAGGCGAGGATGTCGGCGAATGGCTGACCGGCGCCCCCTGCGAGTGCATCGCGACGGTCGCGCTCGAGGACGCGATCCGCGACGCCGATATCGTGCTCGATGCCAGCCTGCCGCGCATGACGGCCGCAACGGCCGAGCGCCTAGCCGGCTGGAACGGTCCGCCCTTGGTCAGCGGTGTGACCGGGTTCGACGCGGACGAAGAGGCCCGGCTGGCGGGCGCCGCCAAGCGCCTGCCCATTCTCTCGACCGGGAATTTCTCGCTCGGCGTCGCCCTGGCTGAAGCCCTGGTACGCCAGGCCGCCGGCCGGCTGCGCGCCCATGACTGGGATATCGAGATCGAGGAAACCCATCACCGCATGAAACCCGACGCACCCTCGGGCACGGCCCTGCTGCTGGGCCGGGCCGCCGCCGAAGGGCGCGGCGAGGATCTCGATGCCGTTGCGACACCAGGACGCCATGGCACGACCGGCCCGCGAAAGCCCGGCACGATCGGTTTTTCCGCCACGCGCGGCGGCACCATTATCGGCGAACATGCCGTGCGATTTCTGGGGGATATGGAAGAGATATCCATCTCCCACCGCGCCTTCGACCGCTCGATCTTCGCCGCCGGCGCGCTGGAAGCTGCACGCTGGATGTCGAACAAGGGCGAGGGCCGGCCGGCCGGCCTCTACTCCATGCAGGACGTCATAGCCGGCGGCTGACAGGATTTGTCAGGACTTGTGTGACAGGCCTCCCGCGGCGTTGCACGTGAAACATGCCGGAGACGGCACCGGCCGGGTCCTGCTTGCGCAGGGTCCGAAATCCTGACATCATCCCGCCAGATCAGCCGGCCTTCAGGCCGAATTTCAGGGGGTGTCAGTGCGCAGGGCCGAACGTCTCATCCGTATCGTACAGGCCTTGCGGGAAGCCGCGCCCGGCGCCGTGACCGCCCATGACATGGGCAAGCGGTTCGAGGTCTCCGAACGCACCATCTATCGTGACATCGCCCACCTGATCGGCTCCGGCGCGCCGATCGACGGCGAAGCCGGTGTCGGCTATGTGCTGCGCCCCGGTTTCGACCTGCCGCCGCTCACCTTCTCCTATGAACAGCTTGACGCGCTCGCCCTGGGCGCCCGCCTGGTCAAGGCGACCGGCGACAAGGATCTGGCCATGGCCGCCGCCGAGGCGCTGGGCAAGATCGAGCACGCCCTGCCCGACACGCACCGCCAGCGCCTGCGCTCCACGCCGCTGTTTGCCGCCTTCCTCGACGAGACCGTGCGGCCGGAGGCCTTCGGCCCCGTGCGCAACGCCATCGCCAACAAGCGCAAGCTGCGCGTGGTCTATAATTCGCTGCAGGACGAGGTGAGCAAGCGCGTCATCCGCCCGCTGGCGCTGACCTGTTTCGGCCGCGTCTGGCTGCTCTCGGCCTGGTGCGAACTGCGCAATGATTTCCGCCACTTCCGCACCGACCGCATCGAACGCCTGACCGTCCTCGCCGAAAGCTATGAAGACGAGCCCGGCAAGCGCTACGAAGACATGCGCCGCGCGGCGTAGCCGCTCTCACTCTTCTCTTGTCATCCCGGATGGATGCCCGGCGAAAGCCGCGCGCAAGTCCGGGACCCATAACTCCGACGCGTCTCCAGCTGGCGCGACCATCGAGCCTGCTTTCGTCCGGCAGCGAGCGTATGGGTCCCGGCCCTTCGACCCGCCTTCGCGGGCCATTCGGCCGGGATGACAAGGAAGGGTCTGGGAAAGCCGCCCAGCCCCTTCTGTCCATTCGATCTCTTGCCAGCCAGCGGGCCGCAGGGGAGGCGTCTCGTCAAGGGCGCCGGAGGCGCCGCATGCGGGCTGGTTTGCGCGTGCGCGCGGCGAAACCCCTGCCCCTAACCCCGCACCTCATCCCGATACGCGCTGGGTGTCATGCCGGTGAATTTGCTGAAGGCGCGGTTGAAGCTGGGTTTGGAGCTGAAGCCGGCCTCGAAAGCGAGGTCGAGCAGGCTTCGTCCGGTATGCGGATCGGCCCGCAGGGTCCGCTGCACCGCCTCGACACGGCGCGCATTGATCCAGTCGCTCACCGCCATGCCCAGCGCGTCGCGCACGGCCAGCGACAGACGCCGCGGCGAGACCGACAGGCGCCCGGCGATACGCCCCAGCGTCAGGTCGGGCTCGCGCCACAGCGCCTCTTCCTCCATCAGCGCGGTGAATTGCCCGGCCAGCGCCGGATCGGCCCGCATCCGTGACGCCGGAGCCGCTATCGCACTGCGCGGTGTTTCGGCCGGGAAAAGCACGAAACTGCGCCACAGGCCGGCCGTGATGAAGGTGTAGACCAGCGCGATAATTCCGGTCAGCAGACCCGCCTGGTAGAGGCGCACCATCGGATCGGAGATCGGGCGGCAATTGAAGTTGGTCGCGACCGCGTTCACCCCGAGCAGCATGGCGAACAGGGCCGCACTCATCCACAGCCAGACCCGCCGGTCGCCATCGCCCTGGCGCAGATAGCCGCTGGCCGCAACGATCCGCCAGGCCAGACCCGCATAGATCACCAGCGCCGCCGCACTGGCATAGGCGTAGACATTGATTTCCCACTCCGGCCACAAATAGAGCGTCGCCCCCATCACCAGCGCCGGCACCGCATGCAGCGCGCGCAGCGGCTGCGGCCGCCAGGCCGCATCGAGGAATTCACGCACATAGAACAGCGCCAGCGGCCCGAAGATGAAGCCGACGATGGCGCGCAGTTCGAGCAGCTGGATCAGCCAGCCCAGCTGCGGCATCCAGGCCGGCGAAGCCTGCTGATAGGCGATATTGGCCAGGGCCTGCAGGGCAAACAGGAGGAACAGCGCCGTCAGCGGCAGCGAGGGCCGCCGGCCGGTGAGGCGCAGGGCCAGCAATCCGGCGACCAGCAGCAGGCCGGTCAGGGCGATGAAGCCGTGCAGCCAGATGGCGACATCCGCCGGGATATCGATCGGCCAGGATCGTGAAGCATCGCCGTCCGGCATATTAAAAGGCCCTAATTTCGCGTTTCAGATCTTGCCGCTGGCGGGTTGTGATGCGACGGGGCAGGCGGATCTGACAACAAGACGTCCGGTTCATCAATCTCGCAGGACGCAAACCATGCACATAAGATCCCTCCTCGCGGCCGGCCTCGCCGCAACGCTCGGCCTCACCGCGCCGGCCTTCGCACAGACCGAAGACAGCGCTACCGCAACCGAAACGGCCCCCACGCCGGATATGGCCGGTTCGCGCTATGTCCTGGATCATATCTTCTTCTTTTCCGACGGTTTCGCGCCGGAGCTGGCCTATACCGAACAGCACGGTTTCAACGCCTGGCCCTTCCCCAACACGCATACCGGCCAGGGCACGACCGGCCGCTATATCTATTTCGACAATGTCTATGTGGAATATCTCTGGGTCGACGATGCGGACGCCGCCGAGGCGAACATCCCGCGCGCCCGCTCGGACTTCAATGCCCGCAATACCTGGCGGAATGACCCGTCGGTCTCGCCCTTCGGCATCGGGCTGAGAGACCGCCGCGAAGGCGAGCCGCGCGCCTTCGAGACCAGCACCTACACGGCAGAATGGATGAATGGCGGGTTCGACCTCTTCCCGGCCGAGAGCGCCGGCGACATCACCGAGCCCTGGGTCTTTTTCCTGCCCGATGCGATCACCGGCAATCCGCGGGACAACTTCTCCGGACGCGGGCTGACGCGGCTCGATCACCCCAATGGCGCGCGTGTCGTCACAGCGGTCACGCTGGTCCTGCCGCACGGCCAGGACCCGTCACGCACCCTGCGCACGCTGGAAGCGGACGGGCTGATCACGATCGAACATGGCGACGAACACCGTATGGAGATCGAGCTGGATCACGGCGCACAGGGCGAAACCGCCGACATGCGCGATCGCGGCATGCCGGTGATCTTCCGCTGGTAGAACCGCGCCGGCGCTACCAGCTGCCGGTATTCTCCATGCTCGCCCAGGGCTCCTGCGGCGGGAGGTTGTCGCCGCGTTGCAGGAGTTCCACCGAGATACCGTCCGGCGAGCGCACGAAAGCCATATGGCCGTCGCGCGGCGGACGGTTGATCGTGTAGCCCATCGCCTGCAGGTGGGCGCAGGTGTCGTAGACATTGTCCATGCGATAGGCGAGATGGCCGAAATTGCGGCCGCCGGAATATTCCTCCGGATCCCAGTTATGGGTCAGCTCGACACAGGGCAGGCCTTCGGGGATCTTGCCACCGGTATAGACACCGCCCGGATAGCCTGCCGCCTCGACATCTTCCGGCGTGGCGAGAAAGATCAGGGTGAAACGGCCCTTCTCGCTGTCCATCCGGCTGATTTCCTTGAGGCCCAGGCCTTCGCAGTAGAAACGCAGGCTCGCGTCCAGGTCCGAAACCCGGACCATGGTGTGCAGGTAGCGCATGGCAATCCGTCCTAATTCGTCTCGTTGGCGGGTTCGGTGCCCGTTTCCCGCTGACCGGGATTTTTCGGATCGGGCACCGCTCTCACCGCCCATTTGGGGCGTTTGCGCGGAATGACAATGTCATCGAAGGGTTCGCCGCGGGCGCGGGCCAGAGCCGGCACGAAGCCTTCCGGCGAGCGGGCGTGGTGGATGCGGGCCATCAGCGCGCCGCAGGCCGCCCAGATCAGGCAGAATCCGAAGAACATGTAGAACATCCACGGATAATAGCCCTCGTCATACCAGGGCCCGCCATCCAGCCCCATGACGACGACCGGCCACAACGCCACCAGGCCCAGCGCGGCCAGCGGCGTGATCGCGATCGCCAGCAACAGCGTGCCCGCCGCATAAAGCGCCCAGCGCGGCTCGTAGGCGGCGACATAGAGGCGTTCGAAAGCGGCGGCATCGACGCCCCGCACGGTGGCCGGCTTGCTCTCGCAGCGCTCGGCATACTCGATCCGCGCGTCTTCCATCAGCCGCCGGCGCGCCGCGACCCAGCGGATCAGGAAGGCGGCGGCGGCGACAAGGCCGGTAATGCCGGCAATGGCGAAGGGGTGTGAAAGGTCCATGCACGTAATTTAACGCGCAACGGCCTCGTAGGCGAGCATGGCGCGCTTGCGTTCGACACCCCAGTGATAGCCGGTCAGCTGGCCGTCCGCCGCGATCACGCGATGGCAGGGGATCAGCCAGGCGACCGGGTTCGCCCCGACCGCCGCACCCACGGCGCGCGCCGCCTTCGGCGTGCAGACCTGCTGGGCAATCGATTTGTAGCTTGTCGTCTCGCCGGCCGGGATCTCCAGCAGGGCCCGCCAGACCTGGCGCTGCCAGGGCGTGCCATAGAGCGCCAGCGGCACCGGCGCGCCGGGTCCGCCGCCCAGGAAAATCCGCTCGGCCCAGGCCCGCGCCTCCGCGTCGTCGCGGACATAGTCTGCGGCGGGAAAGCGGGCGTGCAGATCCTCGAAGGCCGTTTCGACATCCGGTTCGGCAAAGGCGAGGGCGGAGAGGCCGCGCGGCGCGATCAGCAACACCGCCTCGCCGAAGGGCGTGGGCGTTGCGCCCCAGGTGAAGGAGAGCCCGGCACCGCGCCGTTTCGCATCGCCCGGGGTGACGGCTTCATGCGCGATGAAGAGATCATGCAGCCGGCCAGGGCCCGACAGGCCCGCATCGAAGGCGGCGTCGAGAATGCTGGCACCATCCTCCAGCGCCTCGCGGGCGGCGCCATGAGCCAGCGCACCGACATATTTCTTCGGGCTCAGCCCCACCCAGCGGGTGAAGAGGCGCTGGAAATGGTGCGGCGACAGGCCCGCCGAGCGCGCTGCGGCGTCCAGATCGGGATGGTCGCGCCAGTTCTCGCCCAGCCAGGCGAGGGCCGAGGCGATGCGGCGATAATCACGGCAGGCCGTGTCGAGATCGAGAATTTGTGCGGTCATCATGCGGCCAGTCTAGCCACCGCTCGGCAGCGCTCCACCCGGTTCTTGCGCCGGGTCCTGCGGGGTGTCCTGCGACGCCTCGCGGGCCGGATTGAGCGAGCGGCGTGCCGTATCGATCGCCGTCCCCAGCGCCTCGGCAAATTCGCCGCGCTCGGGCGGGCTGAGGAAACTGCCCAGCACCAGCGCGCGCCCATGGGCGCTCAACGCCAGCTGGGCGTGGTGTTCACCCGGATCGATCAGGCGCAACTGCACCCAGGCCGTGGGCAGGCGGTAGCGGCGGCGATGCCCGGTCGGGTGCTGGCGCACCACCTCGATATCGCGCGCATTCACCGTCACCCATTCGCGCGCACGCCCGTCGCGATAGGAAATGCGGAAGGCCAGCCAGACCAGGAAGGCATCGAGCCCGAAAAACGGCGTCACCGGCCAGGCCCCGATGGTGATGAAGAGAATGCCGGCGCTGAAGGAGATAATGGCGATGGCAATCATCAACGCCGTGAAGGCCGGATTGGGCAGCGACCGGTTGGGCGCCAGTTCGGCCTCCATGAAGGCCGGGCCTTCATGCGGTGCAATGGCCTCCGCCTCGGCGGGCCAGCTTTCCACGATCGTGCGCATGCCGGGCAAGATAGACGCTCCTGTGGCCGAGACAATGGCGCCCGGGGTCGCAGGCGGATGACAGGACGCGCGAAGCGGCTATACCTGCAGCCATGTCGACACCCACGCCCCGCAAGACTGCCGCCAGGCCGAAATCCCGCCGCAAGCCCCAGCCGCGCGGCCTTTCGCGCGAGCAGGCGCACGATCTGATGGCGCGGCTGGCACAGGACCGGCCCGCCCCGCGCACCGAGCTGGACTATACCAATCCCTATACGCTGCTGGTCGCGGTCGCCCTGTCGGCCCAGGCCACCGATGTCGGCGTGAACAAGGCGACGAAGCTGCTGTTCCAGGAAGCCGATACGCCGGAGCAGATGGTCGCGCTGGGCGAGGACCATGTGCGCGACCGCATCAAGACGATCGGCCTGTTCCGCAACAAGGCGAAGAATGTCATCGCCCTGTCGAAAATCCTGATCGAGCAGCATGGCGGTATCGTGCCGGCCGAGCGCGAAGCACTGGAAGCCCTGCCCGGCGTCGGCCGCAAGACCGCGAATGTGGTGCTCAACGAGGCCTTCGGCGTGCCCACCATCGCCGTCGACACACATATCTTCCGTGTCTCCAACCGCACCAAACTCGCCCCCGGCAAGGACCCGCTGGCGGTCGAGCTGCGGCTGGAAAAGATCATGCCCGACGAATTCCGCCAGGGCGCCCACCACTGGCTGATCCTGCACGGCCGCTATGTCTGCAAGGCCCGCAAGCCGGAATGCTGGCACTGCCCGATCGAGGATCTGTGCCAGTTCAAGGACAAGACACCGGCCCCGAAAGGGGCTTGAGGCACGGCTTCCCCTGACACCCTCTCTATTTTCCCAATACGGTCCATTTTCCCCAACCTCACCACTTTCCCCGGACTTGTTCCGGGGTCCGGGGGCCTCGACGGGCTTGCGCTGACGCCAGCCACATACAGTTCGAGAGGCGGCGGTGACCCACACGTCACCTTTTCCGGGCCCCGGAACGGGGTCCGGGGAAAGTGGTTGAGCTGATTTTCCCGCCCCCTACCGCTCCACAGCGATCAGCGTGTCGTAGTCATACTGCGCCCGCAGGGCCTCGCTGATGCGTTCCAGGCGGTCGATGGCGGGGTGGCCGGAGCAGCCGCGATACCAGCTCACATCCTGACGGCCGTCCATGCGGGTGATGGAAAGCTCATAGCCCGGCGCATCAGTGTGCCAGAGCGGGCAGGTGTCCTCGTCTGTGCGGCTGACCGAGACCGGCAGGCCGGCCGCATCCTCGCGCTCGAGCACGGCCGTCATGCGCGCAAAACTGCCCGTGTCCAGCGCGCCCGTGGTGCGGCCCTGCGTCTGCGTATGGCTGCGCGCCTCGAGCACATAGCGGTCATCCGGCGTGACGGTGATCGTATAGGCCGGGCAGAAGCCGAAACAGGGCGTCTCGGTGATGCTGATCGCACGATAGGTGTCCGGTGCGGCCGGACCGGACGTCGCGGCACAGGCCGACAGGCCGGCGGCCAGAAGAAGGGCGGAGAGACTGTGACGGATCATGGCGGCCTCGCACGGACGGGTCTGGACGTGGAAAGGGCCCATCAGGGCGGGCAATCCGGGCCATTTCAAGGCCCCGTTCCGGCCGCCGTTCAGGGTCAGTGCTATCCCGCGTCCCGGAAGCCGGATTTCAGCGCCTTTTTCACCTTTTTCGGCCTGGTGCTGAACACGGCCTCGGCCCGCTCCAGCGCTTCGGCGGCCAGCGCCTCGCAGCGCGCCTCGACCCGCTCGATCGCGGCATCGGCATCGGCCAGATCGTCCAGCCGGCGGGCGAGACGGGAAAGGTCGTGGTGCAGGCCGAGAAGATCGGCCAGCGCATCGGTCTGCGACTTGCGGCGCTCCACCTCGTCCGGCCAGGCGCGCTTCAGCGCTACGGCCTGGTAGCGCCAGTCCTGGGTGCGTTTGCGCAGTTCGTGCAGGCGTTCGCCATCCGGTGCCGACTGCGCCTTGTCCAGCCGCTTTGCCGCGCGGCGATAGGTGCGCGCCATGCCGCGGGCGACCACATCCGGCACATCGTCCGGCATGGGCAGGCAGGCCAGCGCCCGATCCATCTCATCCAGCGCGCGCGCAGCCTGCCGGGCCGCCGTCGCGCGATCGATACGTTCACGGTCAGCCCGCGCCTGCGCCGCCAGTTCCGCCAGGGCCGGCCGCGCCGCTTCGTCGTCGCAATCACGCACCATCGCGCGGGCCAGCTGTTCCAGGCTGTCGGCATCGCGCGCCTCGGCCAGCACATGCCCGGCGCGCCGGGCGGCGGCATTGACCAGGCTGGCCACCTCGCGATCGCTCTCGCGCAGCAGGCGCGCAATCGACCGGGCCCGCTTGATGCTCTTGCGCGCCTCATGGACGGCCAGCAGCGGATCCTCGCCCATGCCGTCCAGGGCGCGGCGGGCATTGGCGATCTCCAGGCGGACGAGACGCGTCACGCCGGTCAGATCGTCTTCATTGCGCAGTTTCTCGGTCATGGGCGCGGCTTTATACGCAGTCGATGGCGAAGTCGTGACACCAACGGGCGCGTGCGCCTGCGCGTTCCCCGGAACCGCCGCTTTTCTAGGCCGGCACAGCCAGCATCCGCCCCAGCGCGCGGGCCAGGGTCTCGCCCATTTGCGGGCCCTGTTCGGGGTAGAGATAGGGTTCGATCAGTTCGATCTCGATCAGCGCCAGCTGGCCGTCGAGCCCGCGCAGCATGTCGACCCGCGCATAGAGCGGCTCGCCCTCGATACAGTCGAGCACCGAACGGGCCAGCGCCAGTTCGTCTTCGCCGGGCACATGGATTTCCTCATGGCCGCCATATTCCGACTGCACGCGATAATCGCCGCTGGCCGGGATTTTCCGGGCACAGTGCGAGAACTCGCCGCCGAAGAAGAGGAAGGCATATTCACCCTCCTCGGCCACGGCCGGCAGGAAGGGCTGGATCATGCAGTCCGCCGGCGGCAGGGCCTCGGCTGCGGGAACGGGCTCGCCCTTGCGGATCCGGGCCTGGCGCCAGGCCCCGGCCCCCAGAACCGGTTTCACCACGATATCGTCGCAGTCCAGCGTCTCGAAGGCCGCCGCGATCGTGTCCGCCGTGGCGCGCTCGGCCCACACGGTCGGGATCATCGGCGCGCCGCGTTCGGCGAGGTCTTTGAGATAGGTCTTGCGGCTGTTCCAGCGCACCATGGGCAGCGGGTTGAACAGGCGCGTCGCCGCAGAAATCGCCTCCAGCCTCGCCATGAAGGCGTCCGGCTTTTCCATATAATCCCAGCAGGTGCCGATCATGACGCCGTCGAAAGTGGACGGGTCGAAGTCCGGATCGTCCCAGATCACCGGCACGAGGTCAAAACCGGCAGCCGCACAGGCCGGCTGCAGCGCGGCGATCTCGAGCTCGTACTCGAAACAGTCGGCGCGGGCGGCGGGATTGTCGCGGAACATGCAGGCCGCGGTGAGAAAGGCGATACGGGTCATGGCGCGGGCTTTAGCAGAGCGGTGTCCGGCCGCAAGCCTTGTTCTCGCGCAGCGCTGCGGTTAGGTGTCACGGCTTAACCCGCTGTCTTTCAGCCACTGAACGGATTTTCCATGTCCCAAGCCCGTTTCGACGTGCTCGCCGTCGGCAATGCCATTGTCGACGTTCTCTCGCCGGCCAGCGATGAATTTCTCGCCGCCGAGGGCATCGCCAAGAATGCCATGACACTGATCGACGAGGACCGGGCGCGCACGCTCTATGCGCGCATGCAGCCGGGCAAGGAAGCCTCCGGCGGATCCGCCGCCAACACCGTTGCCGGTGTCGCCTCGCTGGGCGGCAAGGCGGCCTATATCGGCAAGGTGGCCAGTGACCAGCTGGGCGAGATCTTCACCCATGACATCCGCACGATCGGTGTGCATTTCGACACGCCGGCCCTGCAGGAAGGTCCGGCCTCGGGCCGCTGCCTGATCAATGTCACCCCGGATGCGGCGCGCTCGATGTGCACCTTCCTGGGCGCGGCCGCCCTGGTGACCGAGGATGATGTCGAGGCCGGCGCCGAAGCGCTCAAGGCCGCCGAGATCATCTATCTGGAAGGCTATCTCTTCGACCGCGAAGAGGCCAAGCGCGCCTATGTTGCCGCCGCCGAAATGGCCGCCGCTGCCAATCGCCGCACCGCGCTGACCCTGTCCGACGTGTTCTGCGTCGACCGGCACCGCGCCTCCTTCCGCCATCTCGTGGCCAACCATATCGACATCCTGCTGGCCAATGAGGCCGAGCTGCTCGCGCTCTACGAGACCGAGGATTTCGATACCGCCCTCAACGCCGTACGCCAGGATGTGGCCATCGCCGCGGTGACGCGGTCGGAAAAGGGCGCCGTGATCGTCGCCGGCGGGGAGACCGTGACCGTGGCGGCCGAACCGGTTTCGCAACTGGTCGACACGACGGGTGCGGGCGATCTCTTCGCATCGGGCTTTCTTCTGGGCATCGCCCAGGGCCGGCCGCTGGCGGAAGCGGGTAAAATGGGGGCGATTTCCGCCGCCGAGATCATCTCCCACTACGGCGCACGTCCCGACTGCAGTCTGAAAGACCTCGCGGAAGAGGCCGGAATCGCCTTCGAGTAAAGGCGTTTCCGGTATTCGACTAAAAACTTAACGAAAAAACTCCGGCATTTTAACCACAATTCAAGTGCTTGGTGTCACCGTGATCCTTGAGAACGGGCGAGAAGGTCTTCTTGCCTGCGTATTTGGTGGTGAAAACGCGCTCCAGAACCGGAGCGCGCTCAGGGGTAGACATGGCACCCATCCGCAAAGCGGTGTCGCGGGTAATGCGTTCGCTGGTGATGAAGTTCACGCTGCTCACCGGCGCTCTTATCTTCGCGACCACACTCATGCTGATGACGCTGGAGAGCATTTCCGCGCAACGGGAAACGCGTAACCTGCTGATCGACCGGTCCGTGGCCTCGCTGCAGACCACGGCGAGCCGGCTGGCCAACGCGGTGTCCGAAAACAATAACGGTTTCGTCGACTTGTATGTCGAGGAACTGATCGCCTCGCTGGGCGCGTCGGAAATGTACGTCCTCAACAATCGCCGCGAAGTGCTCGGCGAAGCCTATGACGACGATCGTGAACAGGGCCGCCTGCGCGCCGCCGACATGGCCGTCATGGCCCTGGGTGCCGGCGATCTGCGCTATTCCGTGCATGACGGCTTCCTGGAAATGGCCGCGCCTGTCTATACGGCCGAACGCCGCCTGGTCGGGGTCGTCTATGCCAAGCGCGAACTGGTCGAACTGGTCGCCTCGCGCAATGCGGCGATCCAGCGCCAGACGCTGATCGCGCTGTTCGCCCTGGGGATTTTCCTGCCGCTGGCCGCGTTGATCGTCGGCCGCGCCCTCAAGCCGGTGCAGACGCTGACCGATGCCGCGCGCCTGGCCTCGTCGAAAAATCTCGACATGCGCATCAATGTGAAGACCGGCGACGAGCTGGAAGTGCTCGCCAATGCCTTCAACCGCATGTTTGCGCGCCTGGACGGCAATCTCAAACGCATCCATCGCCTGGCCTATGTCGACCTGGTGACCGAGCTGCCCAATCGCGAACGCTTCCGCAAGGAAACCGAGCGCGTGGCCCGCAAGGCGCTGGAAGAGGGCACGTCCGGTGCCGTGCTCTTCCTCGATCTCGACCGCTTCAAGCGCGTCAATGACAGTCTGGGTATCGGCGAGGGCGACCGCCTGCTGGAAATGGTCGGCCGCCGCCTCTCCGAGGTTGCCCGCGGCTGTGACATGGCCTCCGCCAGCGGCGAGGAACCCTCCATGGTCGCCCGTCTCGGCGGCGACGAGTTCACCGTTCTGCTGCCGCAGATTGCCGACAGCGCCGACGCGGCCCGCGTCGCCAACAAGCTGGTCGACGCGATCCGCATGCCGTTCGAGATTTCCGGCCACCACGTCTTCCTGGGCGTGTCGATCGGTGTCGCCGTCTTCCCGCAGGACGGGGCCGACCCGGAAACCCTGATGCGTCATGCCGACCTGGCGATGGCCCATGCCAAACGCGCCGGCGGCTCGGCCGCGCAATTCTTCGAGCCGACCATGAACCAGTCCGCCTTCGAGCGCCTGGTGCTGGAAAACGAGCTGCGCGACGCCGTGCAGCAGGACCAGCTGATCGTCTACTACCAGCCGAAAGTCCTGATGAAGGACGGCACGTGTGCCGGGGCCGAGGCGCTGGTGCGCTGGCAGCACCCGACGGCCGGCCTCCTGTCGCCGGGCGCCTTCATCGAGGCGGCCGAGGAATGCGGCCTGATCGGCGAGATCGGCGACTGGGTGCTGCGCGCCGCCTGCCGCGAAGCCGCCTCCTGGCGGGCCCGCGGTCTGGAAATTCCGGTCGCGGTCAACGTCTCGGCCATGCAGTTCGAACGCGAAGGCTTCTCGGAATCCGTGCTCGATGCCCTGCAGGCGGCCAATCTGCCGCCGCACCTGCTGGAGCTGGAGCTCACCGAATCGATCGCGATGGAAAACCCGGAACGGGTGATCGAACAGGTGCAGCCGCTGCGCGATCGCGGTGTCAGCTTCGCCATCGACGATTTCGGTACGGGCCACTCCTCCCTGTCCTACCTGACGCGCATGCCCTTCGACGTGTTCAAGATCGACCAGTCCTTCGTGCGCGACATGGCGACCGACCCGCACGCCCGCATCGTCGTCGAGACGATCCTGGCCATGGCCAAGTCGCTGAAACTGGAAACCGTCGCGGAAGGCGTGGAAACCGCCGAGCAGATGAACATGCTGCGCGCCCAGGGGGCCACCCTGGCCCAGGGCTTCCTGTTCGGCCGGCCGATGCCGGGTGCCGATCTGGTGGAGTTCGCCACCGATTCCAGCAGCGACCGCGCCGTCAACGAATAGCCGCGCCCGGCGCCCGGGACTTGATCCCGGCGCCGGACCCGGCCACATGCAGGGGGTATCCAAGGGAGACCCTCGCATGACCCACGCTTCCCCGACCGACTATGCCGATGCCAGCCAGTGGCGGGGCACCACGATTGTCGCGGTCCGCAAGGCCGGCAAGCTGGTGCTCGCCGGCGACGGCCAGGTGTCGATCGGGCCGACCGTGATGAAGGGCAATGCCCGCAAGGTGCGCCGCTTGGCCGGCGGCAATGTCGTCGCCGGTTTCGCCGGCGCCACCGCCGACGCCTTCGCCCTGTTCGAACGCCTGGAGGCCAAGCTGGAACAATATCCCGGCCAGCTCGCCCGCGCCTGTGTCGAGCTCGCCAAGGACTGGCGCACCGACCGCTATCTCAGGCGCCTGGAAGCCATGCTGATCGTCGGCGACAGCATGGAAACCTACCTGCTGACCGGTGCCGGCGATGTGCTGGAACCGGAAGACGGCATCGTCGCCGTCGGCTCCGGCGGCAATTACGCCCTCTCGGCCGCCCGGGCCCTGTTCGACTACGAGGACGACCCGGAAGTCATCGCCCGCAAATCCATGGCCATCGCCGCCCGCATCTGCGTCTACACGAACGAAAACCTGACCGTGGAAGTGCTGGGCAGCGAATAGGGCAGCTCTCGTACTCAAGCACACTTTTCACTCACTCAAGCGCACTTTCCCCGGGGGGCCCGTTCCGGGGAAAATGGAGTTTCGGCGCACTCGCCTTTCCGCCCCGGTTCACGGGGTAGGGCGTAGCGCGTTTCGCCTCTGCGGCCGGCCTCGCCGTCTATTGCTCAAACCCTTGCCGGCGACGGATCAGGCGCCCGAACGATGATGGAAACGCTCGGTATCCGGCTACTGCCGGGCCCGGCCCCAGCGGCGCAGGCCGATTGTCAGCGCGACCGCATTGGTCAGCGCCAGTAGCGTCCAGACGATGAAGACGAACAGGGTCCAGTTCGTCGATCCGGGTTCCAGGACGCGCATGAGATAGAGGGCTGTCATGACCGCCGAGGCGCCTGTCATGACAGCGGCAAGGCGCGGAAAACCTGCGTGTTTCATGATCGCATATCCTTTCGCTTTTCAGCCGCCCGGGACGGGCGGATATCGATCAGGCCGAGAAAGCGGATCAGCGCCTTGCCCTGGGCTTGCAGGCGCGCGGCGCCGTCCGGCGTGATGCGCAGCGTGGTTTTCGGGCGCTTGCCCTCGAACCCTTTCTCGACCGACACCAGACCAGCCGCCTCCAGCTTGCCCAGATGGGCGGACAGATTGCCCTGGGTCAGTCCGGTCTGGCGCATCAGCCAGGTAAAGTCGGCGCTATCGACCGAGAGCAGGAGCGCCAGGATCGCCAGGCGCGCCGGCTCGTGGATCGTCTTGTCCAGCGCCAGCACATCCCGGATTTCCGGCAGGATACCGGCCTCAGGCATCCTCGTCCCCTGTCATCGGGTAGCGCATCATGAAGCGGGCCAGAAGCGCACCGCCGCATGCCAGCACCAGCACACCCGACAGGAGGATGAGCAGACCAGGGCGGTCCGTACCCGTCCAGGCGCCGGCGAGACCGAGCCCGATCGCGAAGAGGCCGTAGGCGGCAAACCGTTTCGCGCCCAGCATCAAGCCCGCGAACAGCCCCAAGCCAACCAGTATGGCAGGAATGCCGACGGCGACATTCCCCACACCGCCCAGACCCGTTCCGCCACGATTGACAAAGATCAGGAAGGCCAGCTCGGTCAGGCCGACGCCGGCCCCGAATATCAACCAGCCTGTCAGGGCGCGCCGGGTCTCGGCCTGCTGCGCCGACCCGAATTGCGGCGAAGAAAGACGGGGCTCGACAAGCGCGCGCCGGCCGATCGTCCAGAATGGCGCCAGAGCCGCCGGAACGAGTGCGCCGAGCACGATCTGATCGGCCAGCCAGGCCAGCCCGATCAGCACCAGGCCGAGCCCGGTCAGTACGTCCAGCCAGCCATCGTCGAAGGAGCGCCGGTAGAGGGCGCGGGTCATGGGCATCGTCATGGTCACCTCCATAGACGGGTATTATGTCTGCATCACAGACTAAAATGCAATACAGACTTTTTGTCGCAGCCCGCTGACAGCCTGAACAAGCCTGGCAGCGGACGCGCCCCTTCACCTCAAGCGCACTTTCCCCGGACCCCGTTCCGGGGCCCGGCACATGAAGACGTGCTGTGCTCAGTTCGTCAGCAATCACAGGCCCCGGAACGGGGTGCGGGGAAACCGGGTGTTGTGCTTCTCCCCCACGATGTGGGGAAGAAAACGCCCTCCCGCCTCAGCGCACCGGCGGCACTTCGATGACACGCGTTTCGCCCGCGCGATCCACCGTCAGCGCGCCGCCATCGGCCTCGCTGTACTCTGCCATCAGCCAGTGCACGTCCTCGCAGCCATCACCGCCCAGGACGCGCCCGTCGATCGCCGTGACGCGGTCGCCCAGGCGCAGGCCGGCCTCATCTGCCGGCGAGCCCTGGAATAATTGCACCACTTCGACTCCCTCGCCCGCGAAAGCCAGGGCAAAGCCCGGTTCGACCCGTTCCGGCGCCGGCACGTCGCGCGGGGACAGGGTGAAGGCCGCGCCGGGATAGTCCAGCGTCACGATGAAACGATCGGTCATCCCTGCACCCACCAGGCTGGGCGGGACCGTGCGTGTGGTGGCGCGCACAGGGCCGGGCGAGGTCTCGCCGATGCGAAAATCCTCGAGCGAGAAGCGCACCAGTTCGCGGTTTTCAGACCGTCCGCCCGCGCCTTCGCCGTCACTGCCCTGGCCGGTCACCACCGATCCGCGCACGACATGCGCCCGCGCCGGACGGCTGTCCGCGACCTCATGGAACAGCACCACCTCTTCCTCGCTGCCGGTATCGAACAATGCCTTGTCCTCGATCCGCCCCAGCGCATAGTCGAGCACGGGCGCGTGCGGATAGCCGAAATCATGAAGGGGGGCAGACAGCACTGTCTCCAGCGGCGCCAGGGCGGCGGCGCTTTCGGCGATCTCCAGCCGGCCGGCCGCGGCGTCGATCCGCCAGGCACTGCCGGGCAGGATTTCCGACCCGATCACCCCGCCATCGATCAGGCAGGCCCCGGTCGCCAGGCCGGAAAAGTCATGGATCAGCACCGGCACGCGGGTGAAGGTGACATCGCCCAGGGTCAGCCGGTCGATGATCGCGAAATCCATCGTCACCGGCGTGCCATTGGCATCGCGACCGGTATTCCGGCCGACAATTTCCAGCCCCAGCGCATCGGCGAGCTGGCGCGACAGCACGGTCGGCGAGCCGGTATCGAAGATGAATTCACGGGTCTCGCCGTTCACCGACGCGTCGAGATAGAATTTCCGCACCCGCGTCTGGAAGGGCACGCCGGAAACCGGCGCCGTGCGCTCGATTCCCACAGGGGCCGACAGCAGGGCCTGCAGGTCTTCCTGCTGTGCGAAAGCCGGTGAAGTGGCTGGAAGGGTTACGGCCAGCGCACCGGCGAGCACCGGTAGGGCCAGTCGGACAAATGAAAATCGCCGGGTGAAGGGCGTCGGGCATGGTCTGGTCAAGGGTCATCTCCCCGTCAAGGAAACACCCGCATCGACCCATCCCCCGATGTGCCTGCGTGCACTCTAGCCGGGGTGGCTCAAGGGCGCCAGCGTTCCATCATCAATCACACTTTCCCCGGACCCCGTTCCGGGGCCCGGCATATGAAGACGGTCTGCGCCTGACTTGCCATCGATCGCAGGCCCCGGAACGGGGTCCGGGGGAAGAACAAAGCCCGGGGAAAAGCGTGTTTGAGGCAGCGCTTGATGCGTCGCACCCTTCCGGTGTCATCCCGGTCGCATGGCCTGCGCAGGCAGGCCGGAGGGCCGGGACCCATACGCTCGTTGTGCCGCGTAGCAGGCGCGATGTCCGTGGCAGCGGGATGGGCATCGGGATTATGGGTCCCGGACTTGCGCCCCGCCTGCGTGGGGCATCCATCCGGGATGACAAGAAGAGCGGGCCCTACGCCGCGAAAATCTGGTCGTCGTTGCGGAAGGTCTTGAATTCCAGATTGTTTCCGGCCGGGTCGCGGACGAAGAATGTGCCCTGTTCGCCCGGCTGGCCCTCGAAGCGCACATAGGGCTCGATGACGAATTCGAAGCCGGCATCGCGGAATTTTTCCGCCAGGCTTTCCCAGTCGGACCAGTCCAGCAGAAGACCGAAATGGCGGCAGGGCACCTGGTGGCCGTCGACCGCGCCGGTCGGCGGCGGCGTGCATTCGTCCGGCGCGTAATGGGCGACGATCTGGTGGCCATAGAGGTCGAAATCGACCCAGTTCTCGGCCGAGCGGCCTTCCGGACAGCCCAGCAGACCGCCATAGAAACGGCGCGCCTCGGCGATATCGTTGACGGGAAAAGCCAGGTGGAAACGGGGACGGCTCATGGGCGTTCTGCCTTTCGGGACTGGTTTCAGGCCATAGCCCTGATTACATCATGCTGACCAACAGGCAACGCAAAGCTCTCGATGACCGATTTTTCTCCACGCGAAATTGTCTCCGAACTCGACCGCCACATCGTCGGCCAGTCCGACGCGAAGAAGGCCGTGGCCATCGCCCTGCGCAATCGCTGGCGGCGGCGGCAGCTGGACGAGACACTCGCCGAGGAAGTCACGCCGAAGAATATCCTGATGATCGGGCCGACCGGTGTCGGCAAGACCGAGATCTCCCGCCGCCTGGCCAAGCTGGCCGGGGCGCCCTTCATCAAGGTGGAAGCGACCAAATTCACCGAAGTGGGTTATGTCGGCCGCGATGTCGACCAGATCGCCCGTGACCTGGTCGAGATCGCCATTTCCCTGGTGCGCGAGAAAAAGCGCGAGGAAGTGAAGGCGCGTGCCCACACCGCCGCCGAGAACCGCGTGCTCGAGGCGCTGGTCGGGCCGGGCGCCTCGGAGAGCACCAAGGACAGTTTCCGCAAGCGCCTGCGCGCCGGCGAGCTGGACGACAAGGATGTCGAGATCCAGCTGTCCGAGACCTCTTCGCCCATGCAGATGCTGGACATTCCCGGCATGCCCTCGGGCGGGGCCGGTGTGCTCAATCTGGGCGAACTCTTTGGCAAGGGCTTCCCGAAGAAGACCAAGACCGTGCGCATGAAGGTGAAGGATGCCTATGAGCCGCTGATCGAGGAAGAGGCCGACAATCTGCTCGACGACGCCCAGATCACCGCCGAGGCGATCCGGCTGGCCGAGAATGACGGCATCGTCTTCCTCGACGAGATCGACAAGATCGCTGCGCGCTCGGACGCCCGCGGTGGCGATGTCTCCCGCGAGGGCGTGCAGCGCGATCTTCTGCCGCTGATCGAGGGCACGACGGTGGCCACCAAGCACGGCGCCATCAAGACCGACCATATCCTGTTCATCGCCTCGGGCGCCTTCCACGTCGCCAAACCCTCGGACATGCTGCCCGAATTGCAGGGCCGCCTGCCGATCCGGGTCGAGCTGTCCGCGCTCACCGAAGCCGATTTCATCCGCATCCTCACCGAGCCGGAAGCCAATCTGATCAAGCAGTACACCGCGCTGATGGGCACGGAAGGCGTGACACTGGACTTCACCGAGGACGCCGTGAAAGCGCTGGCCAAGCTGGCCGCCGACGTCAATTCGACCGTCGAGAATATCGGCGCACGGCGGCTGCAGACCGTGATGGAAAAACTGGTGGAGGAGGTCTCCTTCACCGCCTCCGACCGCTCCGGTGAAACAATCACGATCGACGAGGCCTATGTCGCCAAACATGTCGGCGAACTCGCCAAGAATGCCGATTTGTCGAAGTTCATTCTCTGACACGGGACGGGCTGCGGCATGGATATTTCGCTGGCGGGTATCCTGGGCGCAGGCTTGCTGGTGATGGCCAGTCCGGGCCCGGCCACGCTGGCGATAGCCGCCGCATCCATGCAGGAGGGCCGCCGGAACGGGCTTGCCCTCGCGGCCGGGGTGACGACCGGATCGGTGACCTGGTCACTCCTGGCCGCGGCGGGGCTCGGCGTTGTCATGGCCAGCCATGCCTGGGCCTTCACCCTCCTGCGCTATCTCGGCGCCGGCTATCTCCTCTATCTGGCAATCAGATCGGCCCGCACCGCGCTGCAGCGGCAAACCCCTGCTGACATGGCTGACAAGCGGACTGTTCCCGCCTCGCCAGCCGCATCCTTCCGCCGGGGCCTGCTGATCCATCTGACCAATCCCAAGGCGGTGTTCTTTTTCGGCGCGCTGTATTCCCTCGGCCTGCCGGCCGGTGCCGGCCTGTCCGAACTCGCCGTCATCGTCGCCGCACTCGGGGCGCTGGCCGGGCTGATCTTCTGCGGCTATGCGCTGCTCTTCGCCGCCCCGCCAGTCGCGCGCGGCTATGCCCGTCTCAAACGCGCTTTCAATGCCGTTCTCGCTGTATTGTTCAGCGGCGCGGCCATCCGGATTCTCATGTCCCGGGCGCCGGCCGGATGATGTTCAGCCTTCAAGCCAGCCGGGCCTCGATGAAATCGGCCCGCTCGGCCAGCGGACCCTTCGGCACAATCTCGACATCATAACCTGCGGCCGGATAGGCGGTCAGCAGATGCTCGTACTCGGCCACCGCGACGCCGAAATCGTGCTGCCGCTCGCCATCCTGCTCGAACAGCTCCTGCCAGGGCGGGACCAGGAAGACCGTACGCGCATAGCGCAGCCGCTCGACGATCCGGCGATGGTGACCGGCCACGGCAAGTCCCGCCCGCTCCAGCGCGGCAACGGCATCCACGACCGAGCGGTCGAAAATCGTCCGCCGCGCCTCCGCCACAGCGGTCGCGTGAAAGTGCGTCGCGCGCGACAGGCACAGGTCAACAAAGCACGAAAGGTCCTTCCAGGGCAGGCCCGGACCGTCGATCAGCGTCTGCTCGCGCACGATCTGGCGGCCGGGTTCGGGCCGCACCGCATGGCCGCGCCGGGCCAGTTCCTTGAGCAGGCTCGACTTGCCGCCGCCGGAACAGCCCGACAGCACGGTCAGACGCGCCGTCTCCTCCGCCGTGGGCCGGCGGATCATATAGCTCTCTTCGCTCATCCTGATCTGTCCTGTCGTATCAGCCGGTTTTCGGCTTGACCCGCAGCGTCACATAGAAGGCGCCGCCGCCGCCATGGCGGATATGGGCGGGCGCTATTCCTGACACCTGCTGACGGAATTCCGGACTACCCAGCCATTCCGGCAGTTTGCGGCGCAGCACGCCGGGTTCCTCGACATAGTCCCAGGGCTCGGCATCGCGCTCGCGCGTCTTCAGCCCCTTGCCGGTGATCACCAGAACGGTGCGATATCCCCCCCTGTGGGCCATCGTGATAAAATGGCGCAGCGAGGACAGCGCCTGGTCCTGGGTCAGGCCGTGCAGATCGAGGCGGGCGTCGATCTCCACCCGTCCCCGGCGCACGCGTTTTTCCGTCGAACGGTCATGCGGCACCGGCGGGCGATGGGTGGCCGGATCGCGATAGGCATGACGCTGCGGCAGCGGCCTGTCCGGCTTGCGGGCGGAAACGTCACCGGATGGGGCATCAATGTCACTCGAAGGGGGCACCAATGGGGGCTCTTCGTCATGCTCAAGTGACTGCTTCTTGGCATCATCGAGCGGGGTCACCGAACGCGCCACTTTCCGCCAGAGCGCACGCTCCTCGGGCCGTATTGTCCGCTTGCCCTTCATCGGCGGTCACGCAGGCGGGCGTTCGGCGAACAGGCGTGCAACCACTGTGTGCGGCAACAGCATCACCCATTCCGCCTGCGCCCGGGTAGAGCCGGCCCGGCGTTCCGCCGCCTCGCCCCAGCCCCAGAAAAAATCCACCCGCAGCGGTCCCGTGATCGCCCCGCCGGTATCCTGGGTGACAACCAGGCCGGACCAGGGACCCAGCTCGGGCAGATCGGCACTCAGCCAGACCGGCACGCCATAGGCGTGCTGGGACGGATCCACCGCGATCGAGGCCATCGGTGTCAGCGGCACGCCGGCCGAACCGGACGGGCCGATCGCGGGATCGTCCAACGTCCGGGTCTGGAAGAAGACATAGCGCGGATTGACCGAGAAGAGCTCGGCCGTCGCCTGCGGACCATTTTCCTCCAGCCAGGCCTCGATCCCCGCCTTGGAGGCCACATGCGCCTCCAGCTCGCCCCGCTCGATCAGTTCACGTCCGATCGAACGGTAGGGCAGGCCGTTGTGGGCGGCAAAGGCGGCACGCTCCTGATGACCGTCGGGCCAGACGAGGCGGCCGGAGCCCTGGATCTGCAGGAAGAAGACATCGGCCGGACGGCCCCAGGCGAAAACCTCGCCGGCATCCTGGCGTTCGATCTCGCCACGATCCTTGTAGAGCACCAGCTCACCGCCACGCACCTCGCCGACAATGCGGCGCCCGGCCAAGGCCGGATCGAACCGGCCCAGATCGACCGTCACCAGATCGTCCGGCCGACGGCGCAAGGGCTGGGTAAACCCGTCCCCGGGCTCCGGGCGGACATGGACGAAAGGCTCGTAATAGCCTGTCATCATGCCGGTTTGTGCCTCGGTCCCGCTCTCCGGCTCGACGGCGACCACGCGGACCGGCGTGAATACCGCCTCGAAGACCGGCTGCAGCGGCGCCGTGCCGGGCTCCACCGCATCGAGCTGGGTACAGGCCTCGCGCCAGTCGGCGACCGTTCCGGCCCAGGCGGCCCGTTCGCTCAGCGGCGCGACTGCATCGCGCACCCGCAGACGTTCACAGCTGCGCAGGAAGGCCGATTGCGCGTCGGCGAGATCGGCCTCTGCCCAGCCGGGCAGTGCATCCCAGCTGGCGGGCAGGAATTCGAGCGTGTCGGGGACCGGCGCCGGCGGTTCGTCCGGCTGCGGCGCGGGTTCAGGCTCCGGCTGGCAGGCAATCAGCAGCAGACAACCGGCCGCGACCGTCCAGGGTGCGCGCCGGCGTCTAAGCCGAAGCGACACGGGTCAGCACCCAGTTCGGATTGCTGTCGTCCGTGCGGCGCTGGAAGACCCAGTCCTCATGCACCGTCGAGAGGCGATTGAAGTCGCCGGCGACGGACTTGCCATTGGCGTCCAGGGTCTCGGTCGCAATCTCGGCATCGAAATGCACCTTGATCGTCGCGACATGATCGGTGTGGTCCGCCTCGGTGATCTCGGCCGAACGGATACGCTCGATCTCGGTGCGCACGGTCTCGCCCTTCGTCTCACGCTTGGCAATGGCGGCCTCGTAGCGGTCGTAGACGGCCGGCGCGAGCAGCGGTTTGAGCGTCTCGCGATCGCCGCGGGCAAAGGCCTCGACAATCATTTCGTAGGCGGCGCGGGCGCCTTCCAGGAAGCGTGCCGGGTCGAAACTGGTATCGGCAGCGGCAATGGCTTCCAGACCCGCAGCGGCCGGACCCTCGAAGGCCGGGCGCAGATGCGTGGCGCTATCCGACGCCAGGTCCTTGCGGGTTTCGACATCCCGGGGCGCTGGCGCTTCCATATGGCCTTCGCGCCGTCCGAGCACTGAATACAGGCGGATGGCGAAGAAAACGGCTATGGCACCGAAGATAAGGGTCGAGAGGAGTTCGATCATCAAGGTCCGCCAGACTGGGCAAGCAACAGGTCCAGTCCCTAGATATAGGCCGGATTGGCGGTCACGTCAGCCTCTGCGCTGTGGTGCTGCCAGCTTGCCGCAGGCAGGCCCGCATGTTAACGGGCCCGCCTTGTTTCAGTACGGCCCTGTTGAGGGGTCCGACATTCACCTTGCCCGAACCGGGGCTCATCCGGGGACTTAAATGACCGACGCACCGTCCACGCCGACCGACACCCAGACGCCCGCCCAGCCGCAGCTTCGCGTGCTGGCGCAGTATGTGAAGGACCTCTCCTTCGAAAATCCCGGCGCACCGGACACGCTGCGTCCGGGTCAGCCGGCCCCCGGCATCGACCTGTCGATCGACGTGCGCGCCCGCAATGTCGGCGATGACACGTTCGAAGTCCTGCTGGTCATCAGCTCTCGCGCCAGCCGCAAGAGCGAAGCCGGCGAAGACAGCATCGTCTTCATCGCCGAGCTGACCTATGGCGGCCTGTTCCAGCTGGCCAATATCCCGGACGCCGAGCGCGAGCCCTTCCTGCTGATCGAATGCCCGCGCATGATCTTCCCCTATGCGCGCCGCATCCTCGCCGACACCACGCGCGACGGTAATTTCCCGCCGCTGATGCTGGATCCGGTGGATTTCGCCAGCCTCTATCGCCAGCAGCTGGCCAAGCGTGCCGCCGCCGTTCCGGGCGCCGACACCAATGGCAATGGCGATCCGGCCGCGTCGAACTGACGCGACGCCGCTAGACGTTCGACAGACGTTTCCAGAGCGCGTCGTCACCCAGCTCGTCGATAAAGGCGGCATGGGCGGCGCGCTCTGCGTCGGACACGCGCGAGACCAGCGGCTGCGGCCGCGGCGCACGCGCGGGAAACGCCACCTTGCCATCCGTTGAGGCATGCCGACCCGACAGGTCGAGCGCCCGGGTGCGCCCGCCGGTCAGTTCCAGATAAACCTCGGCCAGCAGCAGGGCGTCGATCAGCGCGCCGTGCTTGTCACGCGTGTCGAGCGAGATATCGAACCGCTTGCACAGCGCATCCAGCGACACATAGGAGCCGGGAAATTTCGCGCGGGCGATCCGGGCCGTGTCCTTGAACCGATCTTCCGGATAGATGGGGTGGCCGAGCCGGGCGAGCTCCATATTGATAAAGCCGCGGTCGAAGGGCGCATTGTGCGCGACCAGGACGGCGTCGCCGACAAAGGCCAGGAAATCCTCGGCGATCTCCTCGAACAGCGGCTTGTCGGCGAGGAATTCCGCGGTCAAACCGGTGATCTCGATCACTTCCTTGGGGATGGAGCGCTGCGGATTGACATAGGCGTGGAAGGTCTTGCCGGTCGGGATGCAGTCGATTACCTCGACGCAGCCCAGCTCGGTCACCCGGTCGCCGGTATTGGGATCAAGACCCGTGGTTTCCGTATCGAAGACGATTTCCCGCATGTCCGCCCCTGAACCTCTCTGGCTGTCGGCCGCTTGCCCGGCGGCCGGAATGTCTAGCTGGCGCGCAGGGCCGCAATGATCTTGCCAACCTGCTGACGCGCATCGTCGAAACCGCCCGATGTTTCAACGATATAGTCCGCTTTTTCCAGCTTCACCGAATCAGGTGTCTGCCGCGCGATTATGGCGGCCAGCTTGTCTTCCGTCATGCCGGGCCGCTGCAGCACGCGTTCGCGGCGGACATGATGCGGTGCATGCACGGCAATCACCGCATCGACATGTTCATGACCGCCGGTCTCGAACAGGAGCGGCACGTCCAGGATCACGATATCGGCACCGTCTTTCCGCGCCGCATCGAGAAAGTGCTGCCGGGCCTCGCCGACAAGGGGATGTACGATGGCTTCAAGGCGCGCAAAACCGTCCGGGTCCTCGTTCAGCTGCCGGGAAAGACGCGCCCGGTCGATCGACCCGTCCTCTGCCAGCGAGCCCGGGAAAGCGGCTTCCACCGGCCCGACAGCCGCGCCGCCAGCATCATAGAGTGCATGCACGCAGGCATCGGAGTCGAAGACCGGGATGCCGGCTTCGCGGAACAGCCTGGCTGTTGCCGACTTTCCCATGCCGATGGACCCTGTCAGACCGATGATTTTCACGGGCGGGCTCCCAGCGCTTCGAGCAGGACCGGACGAACCGGCGGATCGGCCGGCGCATCCTGGCCGAAGAAGGCCCGGAAGCTGGGCCGGGCCTGGCCGATCAGCATATCCAGCCCGTCAATGGTTTTCAGACCGGCCTGCCTCGCCCCGCCGAGAAACCCCGTGACCAGCGGTGTGTAGACACTGTCGAACACGATCGCGCCGGTCCGGGCCTTCGCCCAGTCCATGACGAGATCGTTCTCGCCCTTCAGTCCAAGCGCCGTCGCATTGACGACGATGTCGGCCTCGGCGAGGGCCGCATCGCGGTCGTCCCAAGGGACAATGCCGGCGTCGGGGGCAAGTTCAGCCGCGAGCGCCCGGGCCCGGCCGGCAGTCCGGTTGGAAATGAGCAGGTTTTTGACACCCGATGTCACCAGCGCATGGACCAGCGCCCGCGCCGCTCCGCCCGCTCCGATTACAAGGGCTGTCGAGCCGGCATAGTCGGGCTCAGCCGGTTCGAGCGCTGCAAGAAAGCCGGCTGCATCGCTGTTGTCGGCGAGAATTCCGTCTTCGTGGAATGTCAGGAGGTTGGCCGCCCCGATGACCCGCGCAGCCGGGGTTGCCCGATCGGCCAGGGCAAGGGCAGTCTCCTTGTGCGGCAGGGTGACATTGAGCCCGCTTGCCTGGGTAAGGGCCAGCCCGCGCACAAAAGCCTCGAAACCTGAAGGCGGCACGGCAAACGGCAGATAGGCGGCGTCCAGTCCGAGCGTGCGGATCCAGTGCGCCATCAGCCGGGGCGACAGCGAGTGCGCGACCGGATCACCCGCCACACCGGCGAAGACCGCGCGGCCTGTTAGCCCGACCGTCATGCCGGGATCACGTCGAATTCGCGCAGCGCATCCAGCAGCGGCAGGAGCGGCAGGCCGAGAATGGCGTAGTAATCGCCTTCGATCTTCTCGAACAATTGCGCGCCCAGACCTTCGAACGCATAGGCACCGACGCTGGCAGTCAGCGCAAAACCGGCGCGTTCGAGATAGTCGTCGAGAAACGCGTCGGAAAAGGCGCGCACATGCAGGGTGGAGGATTGCTGGTGCTGCCAGACGCATTCACCGCCGCGGTAAAGCGCCAGGCCGGAATGCAGCTGATGCGCGCGGCCGCGCATCGCCATAAGACGATCGCGGGCAAGGGCAGCATCCGGGAGCTTGTCGAGCAGGGCACCATCGAGTTCCATCGTCTGGTCGGCACCCAGAACGAGGGCACGCGGCCGGCCACGCGACACCGCTTCGGCCTTCGCCTTGCCCAGAACCAGCGCCATCTCGGCCGGTGAGAGATCGCTGCGCTGATCCTTGATCACGCTTTCGTCGACATCGGGCTTTTCGACCGAGAATTCGATGCCCGCATTGTCGAGGATCTGGCGGCGGATCTGACTGCCGGAAGCGAGGACGAATTCGGTCATGATTTGGCTGCGCGCTTTTCGTTGACGAGATTGATGATCTTGGCGGCCGTCTCCTCGATCGAACGGCGTGTGACATCGATGGTCGGCCATTTGTGCTTGGCGTAGAGCCGCTTGGCATAAAGGATTTCATCGCGCACCGCGAAGTCGTCGATATAGTCGGTATCGCGATCCTCATTCAGGCTCAGCAGGCGGTTGCGGCGGATCTGCACGATACGCTCGGGCGAGGCAGTCAGGCCGACAACCAACGGATTGCGCAGTTTGAAGATCGCCTCGGGCAGGGGCACATCCTTGACCAGCGGGATATTCGCCGCGCGATAGCCGCGATGGGCGAGATAGACGCTGGTCGGCGTTTTCGAGGTGCGGCTGACGCCCAGCAGCACGATATCGGCCGCTTCATAATCATCACCCTGGCCGTCATCATGCGCCATTGTATAATTGAGCGCGTCGATACGGCGGAAATATTCGGCGTCCAGGGAGCGCTGGGCTCCGGCCCGGCTGGCCACGGGGCGGCCAAGATAGGTGCTCAGCGTGGCGAGCATCGGATCGAGCACGGCAATCGCCGGCACGCCGAGTTCGGCGCAACGGGTTTCCAGCTCCCGGCGCAGGTCGGCATTGACGATGGTGTACATCACCACGCCGGGATAGGCCTCCACCTCCTCGAACACGCGTTCCATCTGCCGCGACGAGCGCACCAGGGCATACAAATGCTCCAGCGGATGCGTGCCCTCGAACTGCGCGACCGAGGCGCGCATGACCTCCATCAACGTCTCACCGGTTGAATCCGACACCATATGGATGTGGAAACAAGTTTCGAAGCGTGTGGATGGCGGAACGGTCATGGCGCGTTTTTGCCCCTCGATCGCGTTTACGATCTGTTAACAAATTGGGAAAACCGGCCACAATCCGGCTCGTCGTTTCCCGCCCTGTGAGTAGTACCGGGTGTTACCCGGCAGAACCAACACCTCTTTCCACACGCTGGAGGCTGTGAACAAGCCTGTTCGGGAATATCGGCAATTCACAGAGCGGATCCGGTTTTCGACACGATATTCTGCGAAGAACTACGATCAAGAAATTGAATTTCTTTCTTTAATCCGGTTTTCAAAGACGTCCTGATCGACGGATTGTGGATATCGCGCCGGGGACGGGGATATCCGGCAAAACGGTATAACCGTATTCGCCCACACGATTCACGGCCCTACAATCACATCAATTCAATTAAATGGTTTTGGGAGGGAAAAGGGGCTGGTGAAAAGGACGCATTGATCGAAAGCCCGCAGATGCCTAATCAGGCGGTATGACACTGACTTCGAAAAAGCCGATGCTCGCTGTCCTCTCCGGAGAGACGCGCACCCCGCCTCCGGTCTGGCTGATGCGACAGGCCGGCCGGTATCTCGACGAGTACCGGGAGGTTCGCTCCCGGGCAAAGAACTTCATCGATTTCTGTTTCTCGCCCGATCTGGCGGCTGAAGTGACTCTGCAGCCGATCCGCCGGTTCGGTTTTGATGCAGCGATCCTGTTTGCCGACATCCTGCTGATCCCGATCGCGCTGGGCCGCAAGGTCTGGTTCGTTACGGGCGAAGGTCCCAAGCTGGAACCCTTCGATCCGCTGGCGTTCGAGACGCTGACGCCGGAGCGTGCCCGCGAGGTGCTGGCGCCGGTCGGTGAGACCCTGCGCCGGGTTGCACCTGAGCTTCCCGAAGAGACAACGCTGATCGGTTTTGCCGGCGCCCCCTGGACCGTCGCGACCTACATGGTCGAGGGTGGCGGGTCGAAGGACCGGTTTTCCGCCCGCGTCGCGGCCTGGCAACATCCGGAAGCCTTCGACGGCATGCTCGACCGGATCGCCGATGCGACGGCGGAATACCTGGTCATGCAGGCCGAGGCCGGCGCCGAGGTGCTCAAGATTTTCGACAGCTGGGCGGAAGGACTGCCGGAACCCCTGTTCGAACGGGTCGTGATCCGGCCGACAAAGCGGATTGTCGACAAGGTGCGCGCTGCCGGCATGACGGTGCCGATCATCGGCTTTCCGCGCGGGGCCGGGGCCTTCTACGCCCGCTATGCGCGCGAGACCGGCGTTACGGCCGTGGCGCTCGATACCGGCATGGATCCGGCCTGGGCCCAGTCGATGCTGCCCGAGGGCATGCCGGTCCAGGGCCATCTCGACCCGGCTGCGCTGCGGGCAGGTGGTGCGGCCTTGCGCAGTGAAACGCAGCGTTTGCTGGATAGCTGGTCTGGACGGCCCCATATCTTCAACCTGGGTCACGGCATTACGCCCGATGTCCCGGTTGCGCATGTCCATGAATTGTTGGCATGCATCCGGGAGCGGGCCTGAAACAGGAGAGCGCCATGGGTGATGCGCGCCGCAAGCTGGCTGTAGTGCTGTTCAATCTGGGCGGCCCGGACGGTCCGGACGATGTTCGTCCCTTCCTGCGTAATCTCTTCCGCGACCCGGCGATTATCCGTGCGCCCGGCCTGATCCGCGAAGCGCTGGCGCTGCTGATCTCGACGACGCGGGCGAAGGAAGCAAAGGCCAATTACGCCAAGATGGGCGGTGGCTCGCCGCTCTTGCCTGAAACACGCAAGCAGGCTGATGCGCTCAAGGCCGAGCTGGAAAAGGCTTTCCCCGATCACGAGATCGGTGTCTGGCCGGCGATGCGCTACTGGCATCCTTTGACCGAGGATGTGGCGGAGGACGTCTCGGCCTGGTCGCCGGACGAGTGCGTGCTGCTGCCGCTCTATCCGCAATTCTCCACCACAACGACGGCGAGTTCGCTGAAGCGCTGGCGCGAGGCGGGCGGTCCGGAAACCCGCACGGTGTGCTGCTATCCCACCGAACCGGCCTTTGTGGATGCGCACGCCGCGCTGATCCGCAAGACCTGGGAGAAGGCGGGCCGGCCGGACAATGTCCGTCTGCTGTTCTCGGCCCACGGCCTGCCGAAGAAGGTGATCGAGGATGGCGATCCCTATCAGTGGCAGGTCGAACAGACTGTCGAGGCCGTGATGCGCCAGATGCCGGAATTCCCGGACTGGCAGGTGTGTTATCAAAGCCGGGTCGGACCGCTGGAATGGATCGGCCCGTCGACCGAAGACGCGATCGAGGGCGCCGCGAAGGACGGCCGGAACATCCTTCTCAGCCCGATTGCCTTCGTGTCCGAGCATATCGAGACGCTGGTCGAGCTCGACGAGGAATATGGCGATCTGGCCCGCGAGCACGGTGTGACATCCTATGTCCGTGTGCCGGCGCTGGGCCTGGATGCCGTTTTCATTGAATCCCTGGCGACATTGGTGAAGTCTGCCCTGGCGGGGGCGCCGGGTCCGCGGTGTGATACGGGCGGGCGGATCTGTCCGGCGGAATGGTCCGGATGTCCCTGCCGGAACGGGGAATTGGAAACAGCATGATCCTGGCGGCAGCGTATGACTGGTTGCGGGCCCTGCACATCCTGGCGGTGATCGCCTGGATGGCGGCGATGCTCTATCTGCCGCGGCTCTTCGTCTATCACTGCGCCGCCCGGCCGGGCGGCGAGCTGGACGAGACGCTGAAAATCCAGGAACGCCGCCTGCTCAAGGGCATCATGAATCCGGCGATGATCGCGACCTGGCTGTTCGGCCTGCTGCTGGTCTGGTCGAATGCCGAGCGCGCCGGCGGCTGGACGATTTTCCTGCACTGGGCCTGGATCGCCAAGTTTGCACTCGTGCTGGCGATGTCGGCGATGCATGGCGTCTATTCCAAACGGGCCCGCCTGTTTGCCGAAGGCACCAATGACTGGTCGGACAAGCGCTATCGCATGCTCAACGAAGTGCCCTTCCTGCTGGCCTTCCTCATCGTGCCGATCGCGGTGGTGGCGCTGAAATAGCGCAGCGTTCCGCGCTTGTGCTTGACGGGGATGGCAAGGCGTGGCAAGGCTTTGCGTAACTCCTCTTATGGATCCTTTCTTTGCGTGGCGCAGGACATTGGTCCGACGACGCGCCAGCCCATTCCACATGTCACAGGTCGTTTCCGGGTAGCCGGCACGCCTATTGTTTGAACGCGACAGCTCCCGGTTCCGGGATGGTCGCCTGTAATGTCTGACAGATAGACCCATCATGACCGACGAAACTTCCCTGCCCGCCCCGCTCGAAGGCCTGGAGCGGATGACTCTGCAGGATCTCAAGGAAAAGAAGCCGACCGAACTCCTGCAGTTCGCCGAGGCCCTGGAGATCGAGAACGCCTCGGCCCTGCGCAAGCAGGGCATGATGTTCGCCATCCTGAAGGCCCTGGCCGAACGGGATGTGGAAATCCATGGCGGCGGGGTGATGGAAGTCCTCCAGGACGGGTTCGGTTTCCTGCGTTCGCCGGAATCCAACTACCTGGCCGGCCCCGATGACATCTATGTCTCGCCGACCCAGATCCGCAAATTCGGCCTGCGCACCGGCGATACGGTCGAGGGCGAGATCCGCAGCCCGCGCGATGGCGAACGCTATTTCGCGCTGCTCAAGGTCTCCTCGATCAATTTCCAGGATCCCGAGAGCGCCCGTCACAAGGTGCATTTCGACAATCTGACGCCGCTCTATCCCGAGAGCCGCTTCGTGATGGAGTCGCAGGATCCGACGGTGAAGGATCGCTCGGGCCGGGTGATCGATATCGTCGCCCCGCTCGGCAAGGGCCAGCGTGGCCTGATCGTCGCGCCGCCGCGGACCGGTAAGACCGTGCTCCTGCAGAACATCGCCCACTCCATCGAGAATAATCACCCGGACTGCTACCTCATGGTGCTGCTCATCGATGAGCGCCCGGAGGAAGTCACCGATATGCAGCGCACGGTGAAGGGCGAGGTGATCGCCTCGACTTTCGACGAGCCGGCCACGCGCCACGTCCAGGTCTCCGAAATGGTGATCGAGAAGGCCAAGCGCCTGGTCGAGCATGGCCGCGACGTGGTCATCCTGCTGGACTCGATCACGCGTCTGGGCCGCGCCTACAACACCGTCGTCCCGTCCTCGGGCAAGGTGCTGACCGGCGGTGTCGACGCCAACGCCCTGCAGCGGCCCAAGCGCTTCTTCGGTGCTGCGCGGAATATCGAGCATGGCGGCTCGCTGACCATTATCGCCACGGCGCTGATCGATACCGGTTCGCGCATGGACGAAGTGATCTTCGAAGAGTTCAAGGGTACGGGTAACTCGGAAATCGTGCTGGACCGCAAGGTCGCCGACAAGCGCGTCTTCCCGGCGATCGACATCCTCAAATCCGGTACGCGGAAAGAGGAACTCCTCGTCGACCGCAGCCAGCTGCAGAAGATGTATGTGCTGCGCCGCATCCTCAACCCGATGGGCGCCCAGGACGCGATCGAGTTCCTGCTCGACAAGCTGCGCCAGACCAAGACCAACGACGAATTCTTCGACTCGATGAATACGTAGGTCTGCACCTGCTGCATTTGTCATCCCGGCCGTATGGCCCGCGCAGGCGGGCCGCAGGGCCGGGACCTCTACGCTCGCTTGAGGCCGGAAGCAGGCTCGATTTGAGCGATAGCTGAACAGGCACCGGGACTATGGGTCCCGGACTTTCGCCCCGCCTGCGCGGGGCGTTCTTCCGGGATGACATCGATAAAGTGGGCTACGGCACCAGCACACTCGCACCCGTCGTCCGCCGTCCCTCCAAGTCCTGGTGCGCCTTTTGCGCGTCGGCCAGGGCATAGCGCTGGTTGATGTCGATCGAGATGGCACCGCGGGCGACGGCGTCGAACACGTCGGCGGTGTTGGCGGCGAGGTCTTCGTCTGACGCCACATAATGCATCAGGGACGGCCGGGTGACGTAGAGCGAGCCCTTCTGGGTGAGGATGCCCAGATTGACACCGGTCACCGGTCCGGACGCATTCCCGAAGGTCGCGAGAAGACCGCGCGGTGCCAGACAGTCCAGCGACATCTCGAACGTATCCTTGCCGACGCCGTCATAGACGACCGGCACGCCGCGTCCTTCGGTGATCTCGCGGACGCGCTCGACGACATTCTCGCGGGAATAATTGATCACATGCGCCGCGCCCCTCTGCCGGGCGATCTCGCATTTCTCGTCGCTGCCGGCCGTGCCGATCAGGGTGACGCCCATATCGGCCGCCCACTGGCAGGCGATCTGGCCGACCCCGCCGGCGGCAGCATGGAAGAGGATCGTGTCGCCGGCCTTGAGCGCATAAGTGTCCTTGAAGAGATAGCGCACCGTCATGCCCTTCAGCATGAGGGCGGCCGCCTGTTCGTCGCTGACGCCATCGGGGATTCTGGCGACGCGTCCGGCCGGCAGGATATGAGCCTGGGAATAGGCGCCGATGGGCCCCGATCCATAGGCGACCCGGTCGCCGTCCTTCAGCTTTGTCACGCCATCACCGACGGCCTCGACGATGCCGGCGGCTTCCAGGCCGATACCGCTGGGCAGGGGCAGGGGGTAGAGACCGGAGCGATGATAGGTGTCGATGAAATTGACGCCTATGGCCGTGTGGCGCACGCGAACCTGACCCGGTCCCGGCTCGGCCAGATCGACGGTGTCCAGACGCATCACATCTGGGCCGCCGGTCTCGTGAATGCGGATTGCCTGAATACTCATTGCGCGTGCTCCCCTATCAACCTCCTGTCAGATAAGATGTTTCCCGTGAAACACCAGAGCGCGGAGACTATTGAGCCGTGCAGGCCGCGATCTGTGCCTGCAGCACGTCCGCACCGCCCAGCGCGACAACAGCCGTGTCGACATCGTCGATCGAGAGCAGTTCCACACCGGCTGCCGCGGCCGTCTGGTAGACAGCGGGATCGCCGTTTTCGAGCCTGAACAGGCCGGTGGAGGTTTCCAGTCCGGCTTCGGCGAGGCGGGCATCCTGCCCGGCGTCCGCGGCACCGACCCCGGTCCAGATATAGACGGCATCCAGATTGGCGCCGGCCGCGCTCAGGGCGGCGGGGTCATTGGGAGCGGACAGGAGGAGACCGTCATCCAGCGCGTGGATCGCGGCAGCCTGGTCGATGGAATAGGCGATGATGGCGACTTCATCGCGCGCGTCGTGGTCGTGGACAAAGCCGACAATCTCTTCGGGGGAGACCGATTTGAGATCCAGATTGAGGACCAGGCCGGCCTCACGCGCCACCGTCAGGGCATCGGCGAGGGTCGGGATGGTGTCCTCGACAGTATTGCCGTCCGGATCGCGCAGGGTGGTGCCGGAGAGCGCCTCCCAGGCGAGACCGTTCAGGGAGCCGGCTCCGGTCGTCGTGCGGTCCAGCGTGTCGTCATGCAGCAGGAAGAGCACGCCATCGGCCGAACGCCGCACATCGATCTCGGCATAAAGCACGCCCATCTCGGCAAGGCGGCGCAGGGTGGACAGGGCGTTTTCCGGATAGCCGGGCGCCGGGCCGGCACGGTGTGCGGCCAGCATGGCGGCCCCGGTCTCGCGGAAACAATCAAGCTGGATTGCCGGTGCGGCCAGATCGGTTTCAGCCGCCGAGGGGGCGGACGGCGAGCAGGCGGCGGCCAGGACGAGGAGGGAGGGAATGAGGCGCTTCAGCATGGGTGTCTCCGGAAAATGTCGGGAGACACTATCCCATGTGCGCGACAGAGTTGTATCTGTGACATGCTGAAATTCAGTACGGCGGCGCAAGATCGCCGTGGAACGGTAGGACAGGACAAACAGCGATAAAGGGGAGACCGGCCATGGCCGATACGTCAGGAATTCGCGTCTATCATGCACCGCGCACGCGCTCGATCCGGGTGCTGTGGCTGTTGCAGGAAATGGGTCTGCCGCACGAGATCGTGCCCGTGAAGTTCGACTCGCGCCCGGCCGGCGACGAGGCTTATGCCGAAATCCATCCCCTGCGGAAAATCCCGGCGCTGGACGACAAGGGCACGATCGTCCTGGAGTCGCTGGCGATCATGCAATACCTCCTGGGCCGTTACGGACCGTCTCCGTTGGAGGTGACACCGGGCGAGGCCGATTATGGACGGTATCTGCAATGGCTGCATTTCGGCGAAGCCGGAATGATGATGCCGGTCAGCCTGCTGCTGGCGCACACGGTCTTGCTGCCGGAAAAGGCGCGCGATCCGAAACTGGCCAAGTGGGCACGGTCAGAAGTTGACCATCTTCTTGAATTTATTGGGAAACACGGGATCGGAGACCGCGAATACCTGGCCGGTGACCGGTTCACAGCTGCCGATATCTCGATCGTCTACATGCTCTACCTGATCAAGGTGATGCGCCAGTTCGACGGTGCGCCGGAGAATGTACAGGCCTATTTCACACGCCTGACCAAGCGTGAAAGCTGGGTCGCTGCAACGGCTGTGGAATAGATCGACGGCTTGCGTCTGCGGCACCTGCCTCGAAAGGCAGGTGCCGGCAGGTTTGGCCTATTCGGATTTCAGATTCTTCCGGAAGAATTCCAGCGTGCGGCTATCGGCGAGATGGGCGCTCTCGGGATTATAATGTGCCCCCTCGATGCGCGAGAAGGCGTGCTCGTCGTCGGGATAGTCGTGCAGCGTCACCTGCAGGTGCGGGTCGAGGCCGGTATGCATCGCAGCCTGGCTTTCCGGCGGCACGAATTCGTCGCGGCCGGCGATGTGCAGCATCAGCGGTTTCGAGATCTTGCCGGCCTCGTCGAGAAAGTTCGGGATGTTGACGCCGTAATAGCCGACGGTCGCATCGCTGTCGGTGCGGGCTGCTGTGAGATAGGCCATCAGCCCGCCGAGGCAGAAGCCGATGGCGCCCACCTTGCCGGTGCAGCCATCCAGCTTGCGCACATGATCGATGGCCGCCTGGACGTCCTCGATACCGGTATCCGGATTGAACTTGCCCATCAGATCGAAGGCCTTGTCGAGCTCGGCCTGGCTCTTGTCGGTGATGTCGACGCCCGGCTCGATCCGCCAGAACAGGTCGGGGCAGACCGCAATGAAACCCTGGGAGGCCAGGCGGTCGCACATCTCGCGCATCACGTGATTGACGCCGAAGATTTCCTGCAGGACGACGATGCCGGGTCCGGTACCGCTCGCCGGTTTGGCCATGTATGCTGAGAACGTGCCGGCCGGCCCGGTGATGCGGATGTCTTGACCTGTCATGTCATGCTCCTGTTCATTGGAAGAGGACCCACCATCCTGCGAGGCGGCCATGAAGGTCAACATCGAGATCGAATGCACACCGGAGGAAGCGCGCAGCTTTCTCGGCCTGCCCGACGTTACGGCGCTCAATGAGAGCCTGATGACGGAAATGCAGAAACGGGCTGAAGCCAATATGGATCAGCTGGACCCCGAGGTTCTGATGCGTCAGTGGTCGGCCTTTGGCGGCGAGATGACGAACCAGTTCATGGAGCTGATGCGCAGCGCGGCCGGGCCCGCTGCCGGCGGCAAGACGGGCAGCAGCAAGGATCGCTAGGCCGTGAACACGACAATCTATGCCCTGTCGACGCCCCCGGGACGCTCCGGCGTGGCGGTTGTCCGCCTGTCCGGTCCTGACGCAGGCGGCATGCTGGATGCGCTGGCGGGCCTGCCCAGGCCACAGCCGCGCCGGGCGGCGCTGCGCACGCTGAATGCGCCCGACGCGTCCGTCATCGACCGGGCACTGGTGCTGTGGTTTCCGGGTCCGGCAAGCTTTACCGGCGAGGATTGTGCCGAACTGCACCTGCATGGCGGGCCGGCCGTGATCGAAGCTGCGCTGTCCGCGCTTGACGAGAGCGGGGCGGTTCCGGCCGAGCCGGGCGAGTTCACGCGGCGGGCCTTCGAGAATGACAAGCTGGACCTGACCGAGGCCGAGGGCCTGGCGGATCTGATCGAGGCCGAGACCGAAGGCCAGCGGCAGCAGGCCCTGGCCCAGATGTCCGGGGCTCTGCGGGAACTTTATGAAGGCTGGCGCGAGGATCTGATTGTTGCCATGGCCTCGATCGAGGGCGAGATCGACTTCCCCGACGAGGCCGATGTCCCTGACGCATTGTCCCACGTGGCACATGCGCCGTTGAGCCGGCTGATCGCCTCGATGGAGGCGCATCTGGATGATGGCCGGCGCGGCGAGCGCGTGCGGACCGGCTTCTCCATCGCGCTGATCGGGGCACCAAATGCGGGCAAGTCGAGCCTGTTGAATCGGCTGGCGCGGCGCGAAGCGGCCATTGTCACGGATATTCCCGGGACCACGCGTGACGTGGTGGAGGTGCGCGTCACGATGGCGGGCTTTCCGGTCATCATCTCCGACACGGCGGGTCTGCGCGAAGCGGTAGATGCGATCGAGGCCGAGGGCGTTCGGCGTGCGCTGGATCGCGCCGATAATGCGGATCTGCGGATCGGTGTTGTGGATGCGCGCTCCGATGCGGATATGCTCGATCTTCGCGGACGCCTGAAAGATGACGATCTGCTTGTTCTCAACAAGCTCGACCTGGCGCCGCAGAAGCGCTCTGACGGCGCTTATCGCCTGTCCGCCAAGTCCGGCGATGGCGTGGACATGCTCGAGGCGAAGATCGAGGAGATCGTGCGCGAACGTCTTAGTGCTCGGGAACTGCCGGCACTAAGCCGGGCCCGGCATCGCCGTGCGGTGGAAACCGCTCTGTCTGCGCTGGAGCGCTGCCGTGAGCGGCTGGCCGATGCGCCGGAGCTCGCCGGCGAGGACGCGCGACTGGCGGTGCGGGCGCTGGAAAGCCTGACCGGCCGCGTTGATGTCGAGGATGTTCTGGACCGGGTGTTCAGCCAGTTCTGCATCGGCAAGTAGGGTCTCGTGAACCGCACGACGTGTTTCACGTGAAACACGCGGGCTCTCCCCTCGACTCGACGGCCTGCGGGCATTATGTAGGCCGACCTTTTCCGCAAGACAGAGCGTCGGGATCGAGCCGGTCATGAAGCAATGGGATGTCATCGTCATCGGGGGCGGGCACGCCGGCTGTGAAGCCGCGTCCGCTGCCGCGCGCCTCGGCGCATCGACCCTGTTGCTGACCCACCGTCTCGACACGATCGGCGAGATGTCCTGCAATCCGGCTATTGGCGGTCTGGGCAAGGGCCACCTGGTGCGCGAAGTCGATGCACTGGACGGTGTGATGGGCCGCGTCGCGGACGCGTCGGGGATCCAGTTCCGTCTGCTCAACCGCTCCAAGGGTCCGGCCGTGCGCGGTCCGCGGACCCAGTCCGACCGTGCGCTCTACAAAGCCGCGATGCAATCGGCTCTGGGCGCGACGGACAATCTGGAGATCCGGGCCGCGGCGGTAGAGGACCTGATCATCGACCAGGGCCGCTGCGTCGGGGTGACGGATGCCGCGGGGAATGAGTACGCCGCCGCGTCTGTCGTTCTCACGACAGGCACTTTTCTGCGCGGCATGATCCATCGCGGTGCCGAGCGCATTCCGGCCGGCCGGGCCGGGGAGGCGCCATCGGTCGGTCTGGGCGAGACGCTCTACGGGCTCAAGCTCCAGATGGGCCGCCTCAAGACCGGAACGCCGGCGCGGCTGAAGAAGTCGTCGATCGACTGGGAGAGTCTTGAACAGCAGGCGGCGGACGAGACGCCGGTGCCGTTCTCCTTCCTGACCGACCGGATCGAGGTGCCGCAGATCACCTGCGCGATCTCCCGCACCACGGAAGCGACGCACGCCATCATCGCTGCAAATCTCGAACACTCGGCCGTCTATTCCGGCGCGATTGCCGGGCGCGGGCCGCGCTATTGCCCGTCCATCGAGGACAAGGTGGTGCGCTTTGCCGACCGGACCAGCCACCAGGTTTTCCTGGAGCCGGAGGGTCTGGACGATGACACCGTCTATCCCAATGGCATCTCGACCTCGCTGCCCGACCATGTCCAGGACGCCTTCCTGAAGACCCTGCCGGGTCTCGAACAGGTCGAGGTCAAGCGCTACGGCTATGCGATCGAATACGACTATGTCGATCCGCGCGAGCTCGACGCCACGCTGCAGGTGCGCGCCGTGGCGGGGCTTTGGCTGGCCGGTCAGATCAATGGCACGACGGGGTATGAAGAGGCGGCCGCCCAGGGCGTGATGGCCGGCTTCAATGCGGCGCTGTCCGCCCAGGCGCGCGAGCCTTTCGTGCTCAGCCGGTCGGACGCCTATATCGGTGTGATGATCGACGATCTGATCACACGCGGGGTCAGCGAGCCCTATCGCATGTTCACCTCACGCGCCGAATACCGGCTCACCCTGCGGGCCGATAATGCCGACCAGCGCCTCACGCCGAAGGCGATCGCGCTGGGGGCGGCGTCTGTTTCACGTGAAACACGCTTCACCGGCAAGATGTCGGCACTTGAGACGACCCGCAGCCAGGTGCAGGGGCTGACCCTGACTCCGAACGAAGCCAAGGCGCACGGTCTCGCTGTCAACGCGGACGGCAAGCGACGCACGGCGAGCGAGCTGCTCGCCTATCCCGATATCGCCTGGAGCGACCTCGCGCCGATCTGGCCAGAGCTGAACGATGTGGCGCCGGACATTGTCGAGCAGATCGAGATCGATGCGCTCTATGCCGGCTATATCGATCGTCAGCAGGCCGATATTCTCGCCTTCCGCCGGGACGAGGCCGTGCGGCTTCCCCGCGATCTTGACTATCGCTCTGTCGGTGGCCTCTCGAACGAAGCCCGCGAGAAGCTGGAGCGCGCGCGTCCCGAGACGCTGGGTCAGGCCTCCCGTATCGAGGGCGTCACGCCGGGTGCTCTGACGGCGGTTCTGGCGCATGTGAAGCGGCTCAGCAAAGAGGCCAGCTAGGTGACACGCGACGACTTCCAGGCCCGCACGGGTGTTTCACGTGAAACGCTCGACGGCTTTGACCGCTGGCGGCAGATCCTCGTCGAGACGAGCGCTCACACCAATCTCGTGGCGCGCAGTTCGCTCGATCATTTCTGGGAGCGCCATGCCCTGGACAGCTTCCAGCTGATGCCCCTTGTTTCACGTGAAACGCGTCTTGTCGCCGATCTGGGTGCCGGTGCCGGCTTTCCGGGCATCGCCCTGGCGCTGGGTTTCCGGGATCGGGGGCAGGCGGCCCGTGTCGTCATGATCGATTCCGTGGGCAAGAAAGTCGCTTTCCTGCGCAAGGTAATCGACGAGCTGGGCCTCGACGCCGAGGCGCGCTCGGTGCGGGTGGAGACGCTCGATCCGGCGGAAGGTTTCGATCTCGTCACCGCGCGGGCCTTCGCGCCGTTGAATAAATTATTGGGCTATACCGCGCCCCTGTTGAAAAACGGGGCTGAAGGCCTCTTCTTCAAGGGCCGGCAGTACCAGGATGAATTGACCGAAGCCCGCAAAAGCTGGACAGTCGATCCTGAAGTCATACCCAGTCAGACGAGCGACGGTGTGATCCTGCGCATCAAAGAGGTCGAGCGTGTCCGATAAGAACGAGCGCCGCAGAGCGCCCCGCGTCATCGCCATCGCCAACCAGAAGGGCGGCGTGGGCAAGACCACCACAGCCATCAATCTGGGCACCGCCCTGGCAGCCATCCGCCAGAAGGTCGCGATCATCGATCTGGACCCCCAGGGCAATGCGTCCACCGGGCTGGGCGTGCCGCCGAGCAAGCGCACCCTGACATCCTATGACGTCCTGGTGGGCGGCGATCCGCTGAAGTCGGCCCTCGTGCCGACCGTGGTGCCGGGCCTGTCCATCGTGCCGTCCGACCAACTCCTGTCCGGGGTCGAGCTGGAACTGGCCGACGATCAGCGCCGCTCCTACCGGCTCAAGCGCGCTGTCGACCAGAGCATTGCCGCGCTGTCGCAGGATGAGGACGGGCTGGACTATATCCTGATCGACTGTCCGCCTTCGCTGAACGTGCTGACGGTGAATTCGCTCACCGCGGCCGATGCCATCCTGGTGCCGCTGCAGTGCGAATTCTTCGCCCTTGAGGGCCTGTCCCAGCTCCTGCGTACCGTCGAGCGTGTGCGCGGCCATCTGAACACCAAGCTGGAGATCCAGGGCGTCGTGCTGACCATGTATGACGGCCGCAACAATCTCTCCGCCGAAGTTGCCGCCGATGTGCGCGAGCATTTCGGCGACAAGGTCTACAAGACGATGATCCCGCGCAATGTGCGGGTCTCCGAAGCGCCATCCGTGGGCAAGCCGGTGCTGCTCTATGATCTGCAATGCTCCGGCTCGCAGGCCTATATCAGCCTGGCCAAGGAAATCGTCCAGCAAGAGCGCAAACGCCGCCGGGAAGAGCAGGGTGAAGCCGCATGACATCCACTGACAAGAACCGCCGTCTGGGCCGAGGCCTGTCCGCCCTCTTGGGTGAGGTCGAGACCGAGGATTATGCCGCGACGGATGGCGGTGATGCGCCGGCCTCCGCACCGCGCTCGCGCGATGGTGTGCGCACCCTGCCGATCGAACTGATCCGGCCCAATCCGGACCAGCCGCGCAAGACGATTACCGAATCCGAGCTGGAAGCGCTGTCGGAATCGATCGCCGAAAAGGGCGTGGTCCAGCCGATCCTCGTGCGGCCGATCAAGGGCGAGGGCGAAGCCTATGAGATCGTTGCCGGCGAACGCCGCTGGCGCGCGGCCCAGAAGGCCCGCCTGCACGATATTCCTGCACTTGTCCGCGAGCTCACCGACAAGGAAACGCTGGAAATTGGCATTGTCGAGAACGTCCAGCGCTCCGACCTCAACCCGGTGGAAGAGGCCCATGCCTACCGCCAGCTGATCGACCGCTTCGGTCACACCCAGGACGATGTTGCGCGCGCCGTGTCCAAGAGCCGCAGCCATGTCGCCAATATGGTCCGCCTTCTGGCCCTGCCGGAGGCCGTCCTGACGTCTCTCGCCAGCGGTGAAATCAGCACGGGTCATGCCCGGGCGATCGCCACCGCGCCCGATCCGGAAGCGCTTGTCCGCATCATTGTCGAGAAGGGCCTGTCCGTGCGCGAGACCGAGCGTCTGGCCCGCGATGCCCAGTCCGGAAAAGCCGCTGACAGCAAGGCCGGCAAGGCCCCCAAGCCTGGTGACAAGGATGCTGACACACGGGCGCTGGAGTCCGACGTCACGGCCCGCCTCGGCCTGTCCGTCGATATCCGTCATGGCAGCAAGGGCGGCGAGATCCGGGTGCAGTACAAGACGCTCGAACAGCTCGACGATGTCTGCCGCCGGCTGTCCGGAAACCGCACCGCCTGAGCCCTCAAGGAAGGGTAGCTGAAGCATTTTCAGCAAAAGTGGGAATCGGTTTTGCGGTTCGAAAATGCGACCACTTAAAAAAGCTGGAGCAATTGCATCGACTTCAATGGCGATGAAATTGCTCTAGCGGCTGGCCTGTGCGGCGCCGCGCGCCAGCCGGATCAGCAATTCGCTGACCAGAGCCTCGGCCGGGCTTCCCGACCGTTTGACATCCCGCTCGGCTTGGAAGGCGAGCTGCCGCGCATGATCCAGCCGGCGGCCGCGCCACAGGCCGACCTGCCGCTTGAAGGCGTCGGCCTGGGGACCGAAGCGCGGCGCACCCGAACGCGCCAGGGCGGCATCATCGCCGCCGGAACTCTGCACGACACCGATCTGGTCGAGCCGCCGCTGCAGGGCGCGCAGGACTGCAACCGGACTGCCGCCGGCGCTCACCGAGCGGACATAGGCCTTGTCGGCCTCCGCAAGCCGGCCGAGCAGGGCGGGCTCGATGACGGCGTCCATCTGGGCCTCGCCCTGGTCGGCGGCGATCGCCTCGACATCCTCGAGCGTCACGATATCGTCGCCCTCGGCGCGCTGGCCGCGAAGACCCTTGTAGAGAATCAGCTTGTCGATCTCCCCGCGGGCGAGTGCGCGGTCGCCTTCGAGCCGTGGCAGCCAGAGCATGCGCGCATCAGATGCAATCGACAGACCCTCAGCCTTGAGTAGGTCTTCAGCGAGGTTTCCGAGCGATCGCGCGTCATCGGCGTAACATGCTATAGATAAAGCCTTTTTTGCCGGTTCGAAGGTTTTCCGAAGCTTCCCTCGCGGCGTTAGGTCTCCGGACTCGACCACGAGTACGGTTTGCGGCGCCAGAGAGCCGCTTTCAATCTCGGAAATTATGTCCGCGACAGGCCCGCCGCCGGTCTCGCCACTGAGCCGGACCCGGACCAGACGCTGACCCCCGGTCAGCGACATGGCGACCATCGCATCGGCCAGCGCGGCCGGATCGGATTTGAGGTCTTCCTCGGTGAGGAGGGTCAGCGCGAAGGGATCGTCCGGATCGGACAGGATCGACTTGACCAGCGTGCCGGCGCGCTCGTGAGCGAGGCCGCGATCCGGCCCGTAGATCAGATAGGCCTTGATGGCCGGATCCGGGGTCCGGACGCGCGCATCGGCGTCGCGGGCCGATACCTTCATGGCGTGGCGGGCCCCTGGGTCTGGATCTCGTCCAGCGCGCGCACAAGCTGCATGGAGACCCGCTGGGCCGCCATCCGGGCTGCGCGCGCCTGGGCATCCTGCTCGGAGATCATGGAGGCGTAGACAGACCCTGAGAGATTATAGGAGGCCTCGCCATAGGTGGAGCCGACGAGAACCGGGTCAACCTCTCCGTCACGATAGAGCGCATAGTCGACTTCAAGCCGGATGGAAAAGCGCCGGACGATCGCATCGGCTCCGACGCCCAGCCCGGTCGCGCCCAGATCGGTCTCCGTCCGCAACGTCAGATCGCCATCGGCATGTCGCGAGCCCATCTGGTCGATCAGGGCCTCCTGCAGCAGGAAGTCGACCCGTTCATCGCCCGTCTCGACACGGATCTGGGACAGTGTGCCGCCGACCGCGCTCGATCCGTACATCGGGGAAAAACCGCAAGCGCCCAGCGCCAGCGTGAAGGAGGCTGCCAGAGAGCCCAGGATCACTCGACGGCTGGTACGCATGGCTTTCCTATCCCACGACGATATTGACGATCCGGTCCGGTACCACGATCACCTTGCGCACTGTAAGCCCTTCGGTGGCGCGCACCACCCCGTCATGCGACAGGGCGAGCTCCTTGACCACATCTTCCGGCGTACCCTTGGCCACATCGATCTGGGCGCGGCGCTTGCCATTGACCTGGATCGGCAGTGTCACCGTGTCCTCGACCAGCAGCGCCGGATCCGCATCCGGCCAGGCCGCGTCGATCACCAGGCCTTCACCGCCCAGTACCGACCAGCATTCTTCGGCCAGGTGCGGCACGAAGGGGGCGATCATGCGCACGAGAATGCCCAGGCCTTCGGCCTTGGCGGCAACGCCGGCCGCATCGGACGGTTCGAACTTGCGCAGCGCATTGACCAGGTCGTGAACCTGGGCGACGGCCGAGTTGAAGCGGAAACCCTCGATCGAATCCGTCACGGATTTCAGGGCCTTGTGCGCGGTCTTGCGGATCTCCAGTGCGTCGCCTGTGGCGCCGGCTGCTATCGTTGCGGGACCCGGGGCGCCCTCGGGCAGCGAGGTGACGGTCGTCCAAAGGCGCTGGATAAAGCGCCAGACGCCTTCCACACCGCTGTCGGTGTACTCCACATCACGCTCGGGCGGGCTGTCGGACAGGACGAACCAGCGTGCTGCATCGGCGCCATAGCTCTCGATGAACGCATCCAGGTCGACGACATTCTTTTTCGACTTGGACATTTTCTCGATCGCACCGACGGTCACCGGCTTGCCGGTGGCGATCTCGATGCGCGTGCCGTCGCGTTCCTCGATCTCGTCGGGGCCGAGCCATTTGCCGTCAGCCGACTTGTAGGTCTCGTGCGTCACCATGCCCTGGGTGAACAGGCCGGCGAAGGGCTCGCCGCCCTCCAGCTTCATCAGGCCGCAATCATTCAGCGCGCGCGTGAAGAAGCGGGCATAGAGCAGGTGCAGGATGGCGTGTTCGATCCCGCCGACATATTGATCGACCGGCATCCAGTGCTCGGCCTCGGCCGGTGCAAAGGGCGCGTCCCCGGTCCAGGGCGAGGTGAAGCGCAGGAAATACCAGGACGAGCACACGAAGGTGTCCAGCGTATCGGTTTCCCGGCGCGCCGGCTTGCCGCATTTCGGGCAGTCCGTGTTTTTCCAGGTCGGATGGCGTTCCAGCGGGTTGGACGGCTGGTCGAACGTCACATCCTCGGGCAGGACTACCGGCAGCTGGTCTTCCGGTACCGGCACGGCGCCGCAATCGGCGCAATGCACGATCGGGATCGGGCAGCCCCAATAGCGCTGGCGGGACACCAGCCAGTCGCGCAGGCGATAGCTGGTCGCCCCCTTGCCGAGGTCGAGCTTTTCCAGCTCCTCGATGGCGCGCTCGATCGCGGCCGGCGTTTCGAGCCCGTCCAGGAAGCGGGAATTATAGATCGTGCCGTGGCCGGTGAAGGCTTCGTCCTCGATCGTGTGCGTCGCGGCATCGGCGTTCGGCGGCAGCACCACCGGATTGACCGGCAGATCGTATTTGCGGGCGAAGTCGAGGTCGCGCTGGTCGCCGGCGGGCGAGCCGAAAATCGCGCCCGTGCCATAGCCCGACAGCACGAAATTCGCCGACCAGACCGGGATTTCCCAAGTCTCGTCAAACGGATGGCGGACCTTGATGCCCAGATCGATACCCTTCTTGGGGGCTTTCTCGATCTCTTCTTCCGTCGTGCCCATGCGGGCGCAATCCTGACAGAAGGCTTCGATCTCGGGATTGTTCTTCGCCAGCGCCTTCACGATCGGATGATCGGGCGCCAGGGCCAGGAAGCTGGCCCCGAACAGGGTGTCCGGACGGGTCGTGAAGACGTCGATCGTCTCGCCGAAACGGGTGTCGGTCAGCGGGAAACGCACTTCGGCGCCACGCGACCGGCCGATCCAGTTCGACTGCATCGTGCGAACCTTGTCCGGCCAGCGGTCGAGACCCTCGATGGCGTCGGTCAGCACATCGGCATACTGGGTGATCTTGAAGAACCACTGGTCCAGCTCGCGCTGCTCGACCTCGGCGCCGGAGCGCCAGCCCTTGCCGTCGATCACCTGCTCATTGGCCAGAACCGTCTGGTCGACCGGGTCCCAATTGACCTTCGCCGTCTTGCGGTAGGCCAGGCCATTTTCCCACAATTTCAGGAAGATGGCCTGCTGGTGACGATAATAGGCCGGGTCGCAGGTCGCGATTTCGCGGCTCCAGTCGAGGGCCAGGCCCAGACGCTGGAGCTGTTTGCGCATGACGTCGATATTGCCATAGGTCCACTTGCCCGGATGCACGCCGCGGTCACGGGCAGCGTTTTCCGCCGGCAGGCCGAAGGCGTCCCAGCCCATCGGGTGCAGCACGTCGAAGCCGCGGGCGCGCTTGTAGCGCGCCACGACGTCACCCATCGTGTAATTGCGGGAGTGGCCGACATGGATGCGCCCCGACGGATAGGGGAACATCTCCAGGACATAGTATTTCGGCTTGCCGGACTCGGGTCCGCCGGCACGGAAGGCATCACGCTCCGCCCAGGCCGATTGCCATTTCGGTTCGGCCTCGCGGGGATTGTATCGGCTCATGGTCATGCTCGCTGCGAGGCCTTACGGCGTCACTAGCCTTCCAGCTGGGAAATACGCAGCTGTCGGGCCCGGGTCAGGATCGCATTCTCGATCTCGTAGGCGGTGTCGTCACCGGACTGCGCGTCGGTCCACTCGCCGCGGTCGTCACGAACCTGGCGGAAGACATTGACGGCCAGCGCGTCGGCGCGGAGGCGCGTATCGAGAATATAGACCGTCAGCTTGAAGCGCTCGGTCGGCATCTGCGGATTGGCATACCAGTCCGTGATGATGACGCCGCCGAACGGATCGACTTCCGACAGCGGCATGAAGGAGATGGTGTCCAGGCTGGCGCGCCACAGGAAACCGTTGACGCCGATACCCTCGACCTCGACCGGACGATTGCCGCCACCCAGCGGGTTGGGCAGGGACGGCAGGCGCAGGCCGGACCGGCTCTCCGACGCGGCGGATTGCTCGGCCGCATTGTTCGAGGCACAGGCCGACAGGCCAAGAATGGCGGCGGAGAGGGCTACTCCAAGAATCCGACGGTCGGACATAAGCCGAGACTCCTTCGAAACAGACAGCGGTAACACGCGGGGAACCGTGAACGCGGACGCGCTCTTGCTTTGACGATTTGTATAACATGCGAAACGGGACACGCCAGCGCCGAAAGGCACCCGTTGCGAGCGTGGCAGGATCGCAACAACTTGGCGCCAAGTTTTCCGCAAGCCGTCCGGGGTGCTTGACCGGACGGGCGTGCTGACCTCCTTTAGGTGTGCGACGTCCGGGGGGACGGGGCCGATCGGCGGGACCGCGAGACATGGTACGGACACTCAGCGCGACCTTGATCGCCGCTCTGTCCGGAGCGCTTGCGGCCCCGCCGGCATTCCCTCAGACAGACTCGTCTTCCGGTATATTTTCCAGTGAAAACAGTGGCTTCGGTGCGGCGTACGAGACGCGTTTCGAGCTCGATGCCGGCACGGTTCTCGCCTCGGGCGATGACGCTGATACGCCGCTGTTCGACATCGATACGGCCCTGACAATCGAAGGCTTCACCGATGCCGGTCGCCGCTATGGCCTGGTCCTCGGCGGGCGGATCGAGCGCGACAGCGGCCGCCGCGGATGGGGCGGGCTGGCGGGTGATTGTCCGGCCGGGCGCGGCGATTGTGCCACGGGGGTGAGCCCGGCGAGCGGCTATCGCAGCAGCGGCGCACCGGCTGGCGACGCCACCCGCACGGCTCTGGAAGACGCCTATCTTTACTACGACACGGGCTGGGGCGAGCTGCGTTTCGGCTATGGGCCGGGCGCTGCCCAGCTGGACACGGCCGGCGGTCCGGCAGCTTTCCGTCTCAGCCGCGCCGATGGCGGCCGGGTCGCGACAGACCGTCTGTCGGGTGCACGCACGGCCAATCTTGCCTCGGGCTGGTCGCCGAAAATCCTGTTCCGCTCCGTTGCCCTCGGACAGGAAAGCACGATCGGCACCTTGCGGGCCTCGGCCTCATATACTCCGGCCGTGCACGATTGCGGTGTCGATGTCTGCCATCGCGAATACGGACCGGCCGGCCTGGTCAGCCCCGTCTTCGACGATATGGCCGAGCTGGGCCTCATTTACGCCATCCGCCGCGGCGATCACGAGATCAAGGCATCTTTCGGTGTCGCCAGCGGCGCCGACGCCACCGGCCGGCCGGGTTTCGAGCGCCTTCTCGCTTGGGATGCGGGCCTGTCCTGGCGCCATGGCGACTGGTCGGCGGGGCTGCGCACCCTGGTCAGCGACAACGGTCTTGCCGGCGACCAGGGCTATCAGGCCTGGTCAGCTTCGGCCGGATATGAAGCCGGTCCCTGGCTGTTCACACTGGAATATGCGGGCTTTTCCGACGATGCCGTTCATGTCGACGGGACCAGCTGGCAGGCGGGCGGATCGCGGCTGATCGGCGAGCACTGGCTTGCCGGCGTCGGACTGCGCAGCGCGAGGCGCTGGGATCCGGTGCTGACACCGGTCGGCCGGGCCCGGGTCCGGGCTGACGACACCGTCGGATTTTTCGAACTCGGCTGGCAGTTTTGACAAATCCGCCACAGGCGGCGTGAAACTGCTGTCGCCGCCGCAGAATCTTCTTGGGACGGATGGGTGCGGTGCGGTAAAACCGACTGGTGTGAGGGAGAGTGCAATGAGCGGGCGGAGCTATCCGTTTGACATCATTGGCAAGATGGCGCCTGCGGTCGTGACGGCTGCAGCCCTTTGCCTGTGTGCGCCTGCGGCTTTCGCCCAGGACGATACCGCTGCTGCGCTTGCCGCGCCGGCGCCGGCCACGTCCGAGGCTGAAACGCCATGGTATGAAGCCTTCACCCTGTCCATGAATGAAGCCGCCCATCCGGGCCTGGAAGAACCCGATACGTTCGACTGGGAATCCGCCGGTGGCCGCTGGGGCATCACGCTGGGCGTGGAAGACCATTCCGATACGCGCTTCGAAACCGAAGATGTCAGCGCCGGGGCCTTCGTCAATCTCGGCGAACGTTTCCGCCTGGGCGGCCAGGTCCGCTTTGCCGCGCCGGACAGCGAGTATTTCACGCTTCGCGAGAACCGCCAGGATCGCCGCGAGCCGGAAATCAAGTTCGAGTCGGCCCTGCGCTTCTGATCGCGCCGACACACGCAATTCCTGAAAATCCGAGACCTGTCAGGCGATTGGCCGTGCGTTGATTGACGCCGCCCAGCGCATAGACCGGCAGATCTGTGGCCCGGGCCATCGCAGCTGCGGTCCAGATCCCCAAAGGCCGTCCGGCGCTGGGGCTCTGGCTGGGAAAGACCGCCGACAGCAGGGCTGCATCGATACCGGCATTGCGCGCCCGGGCCAGCGCCCGCCAGGAATGGACGGCGGCTGTGAAAAAGCCCGTATTGCCCCGCGCCCGGCAGGTGGCGGCCTCGGCGATCTGCCGTTCCGGCCAGTGCACGCCATCCGCCCCGGCGCGCCGCGCCAGATCCGGATCTCCTGACACCAGCAGCCAATTGCCCCGCGCGTGACAGATCGCAGCCAGCCGCACGGCCATCTCCAACCGGTCCGGCGCGCCGAAATGCCGGTAGATCACCGCGCTGCCGCCGGGTACCGCAGCGGCAAAGGCCTCCGGGTCCGGCGTGCGGGCCGGATCGGTCAGTGCCAGCAGCGCCGGCAGACCGGTCCTGCGTGGGCCCTGCACCGCAAGCGCCTGTCTTGCCAAGCCCGCCGGGGCGTCATATGGCGGCATTATGAGCGACAAATCCGCAATCTCCGCAAACCGTCAGGCCCTTCTCGACACGATCGCCGCCGCGGCCGGTGCGGCGGGGCGAAAACCGGGTGATATCACCCTGGTGGCCGTATCGAAACGCCAGAGCGAAGAGCGGCTGGATGCCGCGCTCGCGGCCGGCCAGCGCGTATTCGGCGAAAACCGCGTGCAGGAGGCCCAGGCCCACTGGTCCGCCCGCCGCGCGGACTATCCCGATCTCGAACTGCGCCTGATCGGACCGCTGCAGTCCAACAAGGCCGACGATGCCGTTGCCCTGTTCGATGTGATCGAGACGCTGGATCGCGACAAGCTGGCGGCTGCGCTGCGCAAGGCGATGGATGCGCAGGGCCGCACACCGCGGCTCTATGTGCAGGTCAATACGGGCGAGGAAGACCAGAAGGCGGGGGTCGCCCCGGCCGAGCTGCCGGACTTCCTGGCGCGCATGCGGCAGGTGTACGGGTTCGAGATCGAGGGTCTGATGTGCATCCCGCCGGTCGAGGAGCCGGCCGGGCTGCATTTTGCCCTGCTCGACACGCTCGCCCGCGAGAACGGGGTGGCGCGGCTCTCCATGGGCATGAGCGGCGATTTCGAGACGGCCGTCGCGCTGGGCGCGACATCGGTCCGCGTCGGCACAGCCTTCTTCGGAGAACGCGAAGTTAGCTGATTTCCAGCGTGTCGCCGGGTTTCGCCTGCGCCAGCAGGGCCCGCACATCGTCGGGATCCAGCGCGACACAGCCCAGCGTGGGTTCGTAATCCCCGCGCTTGCAGTGCAGGAAGATCGCCGAGCCCGCACCGGGCACCGGCGGATCGTCATTATGGCCGAGCACGAGAATGATGTCGTACAGCCCGTCCTCGCGCCACAGATCCTCGTGCGAGGCCGGATAGGGCTTGCGGACCGGGCGGTTATAGGCGGGGTCTTCCGGTGCGTCGCACCAGCCGTCATCGGGGCGGATCGCCCGCACCGGCAGGGCCGTGTCAGGCGCCGTGACCCGGTCGGCCCGGTACATCACACGGCGCAGCGCATAGCGGCCCAGCGGCGTGGCACCATCGCCCTCACGCTTGTCTGACGCGTCCGTGATGCCACCTTTTCCCAAGGCTGCGCGTACGGTGCGGCCGCCGAGGTCGATCTGCCCGGTTCGTGAGACTTGCCAATCCATGATGCCAGCTTAGATGAAAAACGCGGTGGTCGGCGAGGGATGCTCTTGTGCCGGAAATGGCACAGGCATCCGCTTCGCCTCCCCCACCACGGATGGGTGTCCGGCCTGCGGACTCGGCGCTAACCAAGCAATTTCGGTACCAGAATTCGTGATGGAAATACGGGACACTTCGCTATGCTTAAGCAAATATTGCCGGGCACATCCTGCCGGTGGGCAGAATTTGCCTTGCGACCGGAAAAGGGCATGATCGCATCATGAGCGCACAGAAAACGATTCTGATCGTGGACGATGACGAGGATCTGCGCGAGGCGCTGGTCGAACAATTCGCGCTTCACGAGGAATTCCGCACGCTCAGCGCCGGCACGGCCAGCGAAGGCATGGCGACGGCCAAGGCCGAACGCGCCGATCTGGTGCTGCTGGATGTCGAACTGCCGGACATGGACGGCCGCGAAGCCTGCCGGCTGATGCGCAAGAACGGTGTGTCCGCGCCGGTGGTCATGCTGACCGCCCAGGATACCGATGCCGACCAGATCCTCGGTCTGGAATCCGGCGCCAATGACTATGTCACCAAGCCGTTCAAATTCTCCGTCCTGCTGGCCCGTGTGCGCGCCCATCTGCGCAGCCACGAGCAGAGCGAGGACGCGGTTTTCCGCATCGGGCCCTACGAATTCCGGCCGGCGATGAAGCTGCTGCTGACCGCCGACGAGAAGAAGATCCGGCTGACGGAAAAAGAGACCAATATCCTCAAATACCTCTACCGCGCCGGCGGCAAGCCGGTGCCGCGCGACGAGCTGTTGCATGAGGTGTGGGGCTATAATCCGGCGGTGACGACGCACACGCTGGAAACCCATGTCTACCGGCTAAGACAGAAAATCGAACCGGACCCGGCCCATGCCCGGCTGCTGGTGACGGAAAGCGGTGGTTACCGGCTGCAGGGGTAGGCGGTCGAGCTGCGCCTCGAGATGCCGTGCCCGGAAGGAAACCCGCGGTATGATACGGCGCACTTGCACGCTCCTGTTGCTGTGACATCATGCGTCCATGCTCGGATTTCTGCTCACCACCACCCTGCTCGCCGCCCAGTCTTCCCCGACCGATCCGATCTTTCTGGAGGACCGGGGTCTGGAAATGGTCGTTCGCCGCCGCTTCTACGGAATCGAGGGGCGTAATTTCTCGCAGGCGCAGACGAATGTCTTCGCGCGCCAGCTGGGTTACCCGTGGGCGGCCTCGACCAGCTACAACATCTCCGCCGAGTGGTATCTGGAAGAGACGGAGGCGGGGTGCGAGCTGACGAGTGCCTTCCTGTCCTCTCACCTCACCATTGAATTGCCGCACTGGGTGAATATGCAGGACGCGTCGCGCCGCTCGCAGCGCCAGTGGCAGGAGTTGTCCACCCGGATCCAGACCCATGAACACGGGCACGTCAATCTGGCCTTCTATGGCATGGCGCGCGCCCGTGATCTGCTGGAGGCGCTCCCGCCGGCGGAAAACTGCGATCGCATGGCCGAGATTGCCGGCGAAACCGTAGAGGGCGCCCAGGACTGGACGCGCCGCAATCAGCGCGAATACGACCGGCTGTCCGATCACGGTCGGGACCAGGACGCGGTGACCGACTGGGTGCCGCACGATGACGCCGTCGGCCGGCTGCCGGAATAGCGTCCGCCTCAGGGCTTGCCCGTTCCGCCTTCCCAGATCCCGAAACAGGCGGTGAAGACCAGCAGATCGCCCTGCTGCAGCGTGTCCTGCTCGATCTTGTCATTGTAGCAGGTGCGGAAATGGAAATCGAAATCGCCCTTGCGATTGCGCAGCGTGTCGCGCTTGGTCACCGGCAGCCAGCCGACCAGGTGCAGGCCGGCATGGCGCGTGCGGACCAGGCTGGCATAGCTCTGACCGATCAGCGGATCGTCGGCGGCCAGCTCCTTCATGTAGAGATGCGTGCCATCGCGCATATTCATCACGGCGATCAGGAAATCGAGAACCGAATTGCCGTCGAACACGTCCTTGACGAGGAAGCGTTCGACCAGTGTCGCGCTGGGGATGACGGCATTGGCGCCGGCCCCGGCATGGCTGGCGGTCTCGCGGACGGGCAGGTCCTGTCCCTGTGAGAATTGCGGACCGAGAAAGGCGTCGCGGTCCTCGCGGGCGATCGCCTCGGCGATGATCTTGCAGGTCCATCCGCTGCTGTCGGCGATCTGCCGGATCAGCTTGGTGGCCAGAAGCGTGTGCGCATCGGCAGCGCGCACACGGGCCGAGCTGGACGCATTGCGCTTCTTCTTGGCATCGGCCAGCACGATGGCATAGTCGAAGGCCTCCACGCCGCAACGCTCCATGAAGCCGTCGAGACGCTCCGTCAGGGCATCGCGTGTCAGGAAAGGGGTCGACTCGATCGTGACGACGCAGATCTGCGGATCGCGGTGAAAGGCCCGCAGGTTCTTTTCCAGCCGTTCGACATGTTCCTCCGAGGCGTAGATCAGGATGCGCGTGCCCTCGGGCCGGGAAAAACTGAACAGATCGCGGGGGATCGGGGCCGCGTCCAGCACGGTCTGGCGGTGGCCGGGCTTCAGGATCGTGTCGCGGGTATGAGCGGCATAGATGATCCTGTCATTGCGGGCCGGGACGTAGTCATAGCCCGCCTCGCGCGTCAGCGAAATGATCGGACCGCCATCTTCCACCTCGGCATCGTAGACAGCCTCGCGCTTGAGATCGCCGCGCACCACGCCGATCAGGTTCGCCCCGCTGCGCCAGACTTCCCGCTCGACATCGCACAGCGTCATCTCCGGGCCATAGCCGGGGTGGCGCTCGCACAATTCGCCGTATTCGACGGCATAGATTTCGTCGAATTCGTCATAGGTCAGCACTTCCAGCAGATAATCCACCATCAGCGGATGGATGGTGGAAAGCGCCGCCGCCTTGGCGATGAAGAGGTCCGGCGTGATCAGGGTGTCGCAGCCGAAGCTCGCGAAATGGTCGGCATTCTGGTTGAAGTTCAGCTCGGCCGAGATGCGGATGTCCGGATTCAGCCGCTTCAGATTCATCGCCGTCAGGATGGCGCCGATATTCTGGCTTTCCCGGCGCTCATAGTCGGCCAGGATGATCGCGTGGGAGGCGCGCCTGGCGCCGGCTTCCTCCAGCGTCTTGCGGTCGGCGCTGTCGCCGCGCCGGAAGCGGACCCGTTTCGGGTTGAAATGATGACCGTCCATCGGGCTCGCATCGCCCGACTGGGCCACCATGCAGACCTTGTATCGTTCGGCCGCATCCTGGCCCGTCAGCGAATAGATCACCCCGGACAGGTGCTCGTTCCAGCCGCATACCAGGATATGGTCGTGCCATTTCGTGCGGGCCCAGCCGGCCGCCTTGGCGGCGCGCTGACGGCCGATGAAATTGCTGGTGACAATGATCGCCGTGATCGGGCCGCCAATGCCCAGCAAGGCCAGGCAGGCCACCATGATCCGTCCGGGCGGGCTCAGCGGGTAGGCGTCGTTTTCGGTGAAGCCGCTGGCGACGAAGGCCAGCATCCAGACAATCCCCTCCATGAAGGCGAGATCGCCGAACGGATTGTCCAGATTGAAGGCCCGGGCGTGCATGGCTTCGGCGGTCCGCAGGGCGATGAAGGCGCCGCACAGGATGATCGCGAACAGGCTGATGCCGATGAACCAGGGGCTGGGCCGGGCCCACAGGTCGATCGCCTGTTGCACGCCCGGCAGACGCCGTTCACGGGTCCGCGCCTCGCCGGTACGGTCATAGGTGGTGCGCATGGAGATGGCTGCGACGCTCGAGGCCAGCAGGGCACCCCAGGCGATCAGCCAGAGCCAGTAGCGGGGCGGTGCTGCGGCATGGCCCTGTTCGACCAGCACGGCGCGCGCGGCCGGATGAAAGTCCAGCGCCAGACGCGTGACGAAGTCTTCGGGCGGGTAGAGACCGCCGACATCCTCCTGAAGGCCGGGCCAGATCGCGAGCAGCGTGCCGGTCAGCGACCTCACGGCGTCTGGCGGTGCGTCCCGCCGGGCCAGCAGGACGGCACGGGTGGCGAGAGAGGCCTGGATTCGTCCGTCGATCTGCAGGCCGGAGCTTTCGTAATAGGGGTTCTCGTTGGCCAGCTGGGTGATGATCGAGGGCGGCACGGCGAGACGGGAAAAGCGGTCCGCATCGAACTCGAAATTCTCGCCGGCCGTGACGAAGACGGCGTCCACTTCGCTTTCGCCCAGTGCCGTGAACGCATCCCGTATCCCGTGATTGGCCGGCAGGTAGTCGACGCCTTCGCGCAGCCCCGCCGCGGCCAGAACATCGCGCGCATTGATCGTGCTGCCCGATCCGGGCACGCCGATATTGATGCGGCGTCCGCGCAGCTCGCCGAACAGGTCCGGCGCATTGTCTTCCCGGCGCACAAAGACTTGTACGAATTCGGGGAAGAGCGGCGCAACGGCGGCAAAGTCCTGCCAGCGCTCCAGCCCGTGGCTGCCGGTAAACTGGTGATAGGCGAGATCATTCTGGGCGATGGCGAAGGCCAGCCGGCCCTCGCGCAGCCCGCGCAGATTCTCCAGGCTGCCGGCGGTCGGCGTGTTGCAGACGGCGCCTTCGGGGCCGGCCTCGATCAGGCGTTCGGCAAGCGCGTGATATCGACCGCCCGGCTCGCCGGACCCGATACAGACCCCGGCGGCGGTACTCCCGGTATTCTCCCCGGAGCCTGGCCCCGCCTGGGCCAGGGCCGCGCCGGCCGCCAGGACACATGTCGCGACTGCTGTCAGGAAAATTCGCATCAACCGGTCCCCCCGGCGCACAGGATGCGTCGGAAAACGGTCCGATTACAAGAGATTAGGCTTGCTGTGCTTCGCGTATCCAATGAGATCGATATAGAAATCCAAGCTTGAGGGTGAAGGCTATTCATCCTCGTCGCTCTCAGCCCTCACGTCTCTATCGTCTGGCTTATCCACCGTCAGGCCCTTGAATGCGCAATCCAGGACGTTTTCAGACGTGCCGCATTCTGGCTGCTTTGCGGCCTCTCGGAAGCGCTCGGCTTGCCTTCCATCTCCCTTTTGCACCGCAATGCCCGGCTAGCGTTATTGCTAGAGTTGACAAGAGGACATGCTAGAGAAAGAGGTGAAAATGGATAGATTGCAATTTCGTGGCAATATGGTACACAGGCGCACGAAAAAGCCCGGCCAGATAATCCGGCCGGGCTCTGAAGATCGGGATTGAGTTCAGTTACCAGCCGCACTCTCCCCCGAACATAGGAGTGAAAATGTAATGGATGTCATTGAATCCGTCAAGGAAATTGCTCGTCAGTTTGAGGCCGCAGCAACTCGCGCCGAATTAGACGGCGAGCATGAAAAGGCCGGAAGGAATCAGGAGCGGTTTTCTGCGCTCGATCAACTGATTGCCGAGGTCGAGCATCTTCGCGACGTCACCACGCCTATTCCGAACGACTTCGCCGAAGACCTGTCGGATATCCCGCGGGAACTCCTCAAAGAACTGACGCTCGCCAAGACGGATGAGCTTGAGCAGCAGATTCACATTGTTGTTCAGTCCGCGCCGGACGGCCAGGCAGACATCGATACGATCCTTATCGGCCTGTACCGCAAGTTCGATGTGATCCAAAAGCGGCGCTTTCTGCAAAACAAACTGTGGCGCATGACCCAAAAGGGGCTCTTGTCCTCAGTAAGGGGAAAAAAAGGCGTATATGCAGTCGCGGGAAGTGAGACTGGCTCGGAAGTGGATAGCGAGCAAGAAAGCGATGAGGGGCCGGACATCGACGAACTGCTCGGCTAAAACAGTTTCGGCGCGGGCCGCCACCAAGCAGATCCCGCGCCGAATGTTCACCTAGACAAAGGAGGTTCGCATGGAACCGCCCTAGCTAAATAGCCGGTGAAACCGGCCCGAAGTGCCAAGGATGGCGTGACGCGTCCTTGGCCTTCCCCTTTCGCCCCCGTGCCGGAAATCGGTAGACGGGCCAGCTTAGGATGCTGGTGGGCTCCGAGAGCCCGTCTGGGTTCGACCCCCAGCGGGGGCACCAATTTCATACATCTTATTGACTCAAAACGCAATATTTTGATCGAGTCAAAAATCAATGACTTAACCGATGAACTACAAAGCACTAAAGGTCGGCTGGTTGGACACCGCTGCAATTAACCGAATTCTGGGTCTAGAGTTAGAGGCGGCCGACTTGTGGGTTAGCAAGGCGGCCCACCAACATATCGCGGAAGACCATCCGCAGGACTACAAGGTTGTTATGCCCAACCTAGGCGCTACGGTTCAGGCGCCAGCCTATGTCGGACAGAAGCCTGGGAATTCCAACAATTTTTACCTTGTTCGACGCGTCCAGGAGGCAAGTGGTGCGGTATTGGTGGCGGTAGGAATCGAGCGCAACAAACACGGCACATACAACGTGCGAAGCTCCTATCTGATATCAGATGAAGACATTCAGCGATATCGAGAAGCGGGCCACTTGCACGTAATATAAAAGGGCCACGCGAGCGTGGCCCTTTAGGTACTTGAGCGCGTTGCCAACCGCGATCTCTCGGCTCGAAGCCTCTACCCTCTCGGGTGTGTGGGGTGGCTGTTCCCACCTCTCCAAGTACCCTTTTCACATAGCGTGTGAAAATGACTGAATCAATAAGCTCTCACCGTTTGTGATCTTTGTGACAGCGGCTTAACCAACACCCCTTAAATAGGGTCGCTGTAGCGAAGGCGCTTATTTGTAACGCCTTTCAGAATACGGTTGGCACGAACGGCGTCACAAACACCCAACTTCTCGCGGTGATTATACCGGAAGTCGAACTCTGCGAGATAGCGATGCAGATGCTTTTTTGCGCAACGTTGATAGAGACCGCGTATTTCATTTAAAAAACAGAGAAATAGATATCGATCGTGTTGGTGTGAACTCACCGATCAGACGTGCTCAAGAGATTGGGTGGAAGTTGGCGATCAGCCGCCGATCCGCAGCACCACCGGGGCGTGATCCGACGGCTTCTCCCAGCCGCGCACATCTTCCCAGATCCTGAAGGCGTCGCGGCCACCAGACAGAGCGCGTTCGCGCACGGCGGGGGCGGCCCAGATATGGTCGAGACGGCGGCCGCGATTGGCGGCTTTCCAGTCCCGGGCGCGGTAGCTCCACCAGGAATAGACCTTCTCGTCCATCGGGATCAGCTCACGCGCCACATCGGCGAAATCGCCGGCCTGGCGGATGCGCTCCAGGGCTTCGGTCTCGACCGGCGTGTGGGAGACGACTTTCAGCAATTGCTTGTGCGACCAGACATCGTGCTCATAGGGCGCGATGTTGAAATCGCCAACCAGCACCAGCGGCGGGTTCTCGGCGGCGCGCGCCTTGAAATAGGCTTCGATGCGGTCGAGGAAGCCCAGCTTGTGGGCAAAGCGCGGATTGATCGCCGGGTCCGGTTCGTCGCCGCCGGCCGGGATGTAGAAATTGTGCAGCTCGATGCCTTCCACCATCACCCGCTGGTGGCGGGCTTCCGCCTTCGGGCACAGATCCTCGTCGCCCAGGTCCTCCAGCGGGAATTTCGAGGCGATCGCCACGCCGTGCATGCCCTTCTGGCCGCGCACATGGAAATGCCGGAAGCCCATTTCGCGGAAGGCCTCTTCCGGGAATTGCTCGTTCAGGCATTTGATCTCCTGCAGGCACAGCACGTCCGGATCGGCCTGGCTGACCCAGTCGGCGACGAGCGGGGCGCGCAGGCGCACGGAGTTGATGTTCCAGCTGGCGAGCGTGAAGGCGGTCATGGGCAGTCCTTGTGCGGGCGATCGGCCGGGGGGCGGTCAGAGAATATTGTAGGTGGCGCCGGCCAGGCCGACCGGCCAGCGGCCGCGGGCGAACAGGCGCCAGCGCGCGAGGAAGGGATGGGGCGGCTGATCGTCCTCGGCCTCGGCGAGCACGACCAGAACGGCACCATTGGCCGCCTGGGCCAGGGCGCCGGCCGCCGCATGCACCAGTCCGATATCCTCGACATCCGCCAGTGCTGCGGCCTCCTCGACCGCATCGCGGGCCGTATCGCCGGTCTTCTGGGCCACCAGGGTGAGGGCGGCATGCACCGCTTCCTCGTCCAGCCGTTCAAGGACGCGGGAGACCAGGCCGGTGCGCAGCATCTCCTCGGCTTCCCAGCCCATGGGGTCGCGGTCCTGGGATTCGGCGGCGCCGGCGGCCTCGTCCCAGTCCGACAACAGGGCCGGTTCAGCTTCGGGAAAACCCAGCCCGTCCAGATAGGTTCGCGCCAGGTCGCGCTCGCGCGCGTCCAGCGGCTCGCCCAGACGGGAGAACCAGGTGTTGGCGTTCAGGCTCTCGGCGAAGGCGCGGGCCTTGTAGAGCAGCGGAATTTCTTCGAGCAGGCGCGGGATATCCGCACCCTCGTCTTCGTCGTGGAAGTGCATGCACCGTATTTAACGATCCGGACCTGTCTTTGACAGGGGGAAGGTGTGCCGGGCCGAATGACGGGAGCCTGAAACGAAAGGCGCCCGGTCTCGAGGGGGGAGAGACCGGGCGCCAAGCCGTGCGACTGTTTCCAGCGCAGCGCCGGGAGGGGATCAGTCCGGCGCGACCGAGAAGGGATCTGCAAGCGGGGGGACGACGCCGATCCTTTGCCTCTCAGTCAGCGTATCAATAACGCCACATCGTCCGGATTTCTGCAAATAAAAAATGAGAAAGGATTTGCCTGTGGCAGAAAAACATCAACCATTTTACCGGTTGCGCCGCGAATCCCGGCGGTCTTCCGGCTCCGGAATGACAAACAGGCGCGGGTTCAGACGCATGCCGGTCTCGACATTATTCAGGCTGACCCGGGTGATATCGCCCATCGCATCGGTCACGAACCACTCGCGCAGCTCATAGCTGGGCTCGGCGAAGACGAACATGATCTCGCCCGCCATTTCCTCGCTCGGGTCGCGCAGCGTGACATAGAGAAAGCCGAACTCGCTCTCCATGCCCACCAGTTCGGCGTCACGGGCGATATCGATATCCTCTTTCAAAAGCCACCAGAGCGGTGTCGAGCGCAGCGGGCCGCGATCGACCGTCTCCAGGGCGCTGTCCTCGATCGCGACCGTGGTGCCGTCGGCAATGATGCGGATCGGCGTCGGCTCGTCATACTCGAAGCGCAACCGGCCGGGACGGGACATGGCCAGCTCGCCGGTCGCCGCAGAGCCGTCCGGGGCAACCTGAACGAAATCGGCGCGCAGGGTCTCGATACCGTTGAGATAGGCATTGATATCGGCCAGCGCCGCCTCGCGGTCGAGACTGGCCTGCGGTGCTGCGACGGCCTCTTCGGCTGCCGGTGTTTGCACAGCCTCGGCGGGAGCGTCGGCCGCGGGGTCCTGCTGCAGCAGGGCGAGGGAGAAAAGCAGAGCAATCATGGGCGCAAGTTGGCCCGGGATTTGGGCGCGAGCAAGGCCTGGATGTTCATTCTTCCGTCAGCCCGCTGTCATCGCTGCAGCTCAGCCGCCAGGCCGAGACGGCGCCCGGCTGCCAGTGCGGGATGATAACCATGTCCTCAGCAATCATCAGATCATTCATCAGTACCGGCGGGTCCTGGCGTTCGATGAGGTGAACCGGCGCCTCGCCCTCCACCCAGTGCCAGACATCGCCGGGCCATTGGCTGACGATGTATCCGCCGGCTGCGGTCCGGGCGATCCCGTCCGCATCCGGCAGGCCGCCGGCCACCGCCTCGACCGACCGGGAATGCCAGTCGATGGCGAGAATCTCGCCCCGCTCCATCGTCGTCGCCAGCAGCCGGTCGTCCTCCGGCCAGAGGCCGTTGACGCCGGCCAGCGCGGGGTCTTCCAGCCACAGCGTCATTGTCTCGCCGTCGAACAGATGGATCCGGCCCGTGCCGCTGTCGGAGATCAGGATGCGGCCGTCATGGGCCGCAGCGTCGTTGAGGAAACGGGCACCGTCCACCGGATGACGGGCAAGTATTCCGCCGCTCTCGGCATCGATCTCCACCAAGGTGTCGATGTCGGTGACGAAAAGGCGGCTGTCAGCCAGGGCGAGCCCCTTGGGTGCGTTCAGCCCTGTCACCCAGCGGCGTGGCTCCACTGGCCGGCCATGTGCGTCCAGCCGGGCGAGATAGCCGTCGCCATTCGCCTCGCCGCCGCCGCCATTGACGTTGGAAACGATATAGCCGCCCCGCCCGTCGGCAATGACACTTTCCGGATTGTCCAGGCCGTCGGTGCGCCAGAGCGGATCGAAATCCGGCGCTCGGTTGGCCAGGCAGATGCCCGCTATAGCTGACAGAAACATGCGCACTCCCCTGCTCGGCCTGCAGTCTAGGCGCCGAACGGGGCTTCGGGGGCAAAATCCCGGTGATCCGGTTCATAAGTGTGTGAGGGATCTCTTCGGGTCGTTGCGGTGGACGGGCCGCGGTAATCTCAGGCGGGAACCGCCAGCTCGGCTAGCCAGCTCGCCGCGACCTCGCGGCCTTTCTTGGCAAGCCGCGGGCCATACAGTCCGGCATCCTGTCGCAGCTGGGCGATATCGACCCCGGCTGCCGCAAGTTCGACCGCATGTCCCACAAGCCAGGCTTCCAGGCTGCCGCCGCCGGCTTCCGGATGAAACTGGAAGCCGATCGCATGCGGACCCAGGCTGAAGGCCTGGTTTTCGCAGATGTCGGTCGAGGCCAGACGCAATGCACCGGCAGGCAGGTCGAACGTGTCGCCATGCCAGTGCAGCGTTATTGGATCGTGGGCAAACGGCGCCAGGCAGGACAGCGCACCCGCTTCGCTCAGCGAGATCGGCGCGAACCCGATTTCTTTCGCCGGGGCTGGCCGGATCGTCGCACCCGCCGCCCGCGCCATCAGCTGGGCACCCAGGCAGATGCCCAGTACCGGCTTGCGCGCTGCCAGCCGCCGTTCGATCAGGCCGAGCTCGGTTTTCAGAAAGGGGTAGAGGTCGTCGCGGTCGGCCCCGATCGGGCCGCCCAGCACGATCAGCAGGTCCGGATCGACATTTTCCAGAAGCGCCGTATCGTCACCGGCATCCCAGTAGCGCAGCGCATAGCCCGCACCGTCCAGCGCCGGCACAAAGGCGCCGGCATCTTCAAAACCGACATGGCGGATAGCCAAGGCTGAACGCATGCCGCCCTCCCTCGCAGACGAACCCTCAATCTAGCGTGTAGCGGCCGCAATCGCCAGCAGCTCGCTAGCGCAGCGTGTCGAGCAGGCCGGGCAGTCCGGCCAGATCGCCGATCTCCCGGAAGCGGGGATGTTCGGCCGGCGCTTCGGCGTGTTCGAGCGCCCAGGTCAGCCCGTGCGGCACGTGAACGCCCCAGCTGCCCGCCTCGATCGCCGGCACCACATCCGAGCGCATCGAATTGCCGATCATCATCGCCCGTTCGGCGCCGTCGCCATGCCGGTCGAAAATACTCCGATAGATGTCCGGGGTCTTTTCCGAGACGATCTCGATCCCGTCGAACAGATCCGCCAGACCGGAGGCCGCGATCTTGCGCTCCTGGTCCATAAGGTCACCCTTTGTGACGATTATGGTGCGGTAATGGGGGGTCAATGCTTCCACTGTGTCACGCACATGGGGCAGTAGTTCCACAGGATGGTCCAGCATGTCGTGACCGGCATCCAGGATCTGCCGGATCGTGGCCGCCGGCACCCGGTTCTCCGTTACTTCGACCGCCGTCTCGATCATCGACAGGACGAAACCCTTGATGCCGTAGCCATAGCGCTTGAGATTGCGCCGCTCCGCCTCCAGCAGCCGCTCGGACAGGTGATCCGGATCGGCATAGTCGGCCAGCATCGCCGTAAAGCTCTCCTCCGTCAGCCGGTAGAAGCGCTCATTGTGCCAGAGCGTATCGTCTGCATCGAAGGCCAGTGTGGTAATCATGACAGTCGCGCTCCGGATTGCTGCGGGCGCGGGAAAGTGACCGGCCTCGCACCGGAAGGCAATGCCCTAAACCCCGTCATTCTCCGGCAGGAAAATCTCGCGGCGGCCGGCGTGGTCGGAGGGGCCGATCATGCCTTCTTCTTCCATGCGCTCGATCAGGGTGGCGGCGCGGTTATAGCCGATCTGCAGGCGGCGCTGGATATAGGAGGTCGAGGCCTTGCGGTCGCGGGCGACAAGAGCCACGGCCTGGTCGAAAAGCTGGTCACCAGACCCTTCATCGCCCATGTCGAGACCGGGGATGCCGTCCTCGTCGTCATCGCCGCCGGCCGTGACGGCCTCGATGTATTCCGGCGGGGCTTGCTTCTTCAGGAAGGCCGCGATTTCCTCGACCTCGCGATCGGAAACAAAGGGGCCGTGCAGGCGGCGCACGCGTCCGCCCGAGGCCATGTACAACAGGTCGCCCATGCCCAGCAGCTGTTCCGCGCCCTGCTCGCCGAGAATGGTGCGGCTGTCGATCTTCGAGGTGACCGAATAGGAGATCCGGGTCGGGAAATTGGCCTTGATCGTGCCGGTAATGACGTCCACCGAGGGACGCTGGGTGGCCGTGACGAGGTGAATACCCGCAGCGCGCGCCATCTGGGCCAGGCGCTGCACGGCGGCCTCGATCTCCTTGCCGGCGACCATCATCAGGTCGGCCATCTCGTCGATCACCACGACGATATAGGGCATTTTCTCAGCAGGAATCGTCTCGGTCTCGTAGACCGGTTCGCCGCTTTCCCTGTCATAGCCGGTCTGGACCGTGCGCGAGAGCTCCTCGCCGGTCTTCAGCGCCTCCGCGACGCGTTCATTGAAGCCGGAGACATTGCGCACGCCGATCTTGGACATGCGCAGATAGCGGCTTTCCATTTCGCGCACGGCCCATTTCAGGGCGACCACGGCTTTTTTCGGATCGGTCACGACCGGTGTCAGCAGGTGCGGGATGCCGTCATAGACGGAGAGTTCCAGCATTTTCGGGTCGATCATGATCATCCGGCAGTCTTCCGGCGGCAGCCGGTAGAGCAGGGAGAGGATCATGGCGTTGATACCGACCGACTTGCCCGAGCCGGTGGTACCGGCGATCAGCAGGTGCGGCATGCGCGCAAGGTCGGCCACGAAGGGTTCGCCGCCGATCGTCTCGCCCAGGGCGAAGGGCAGTTCCGCCTTGGCGTCCTCGAAGGCCTTGGAATTGAACAGGGCGCGCAGATAGACGGTCTCGCGCTTGGGATTGGGCAGTTCGATACCGATCGCATTACGGCCGGGCACAACGGCGACGCGGGCGGCCATGGTCGACATCGAGCGCGCGATATCGTCGGCCAGATTGATCACGCGCGAGGATTTCACCCCGGGTGCCGGTTCGAATTCATAGAGCGTGACGACGGGGCCGGGGCGCACCTGGACGATCTCGCCCTTCACCCCGAAGTCCGACAACACGCCCTGCAGCAGCTCGGCATTCTGGCGCAGCGCCATCTCGTCGACGGCATCATTGCGCACCGAGGGTTTCGCCAGAAGGTCGAGCCGGGGAAGCTTGAACCCGTCGGTCTTTACGAAGGGCAGCGCGCCCTGTGCCTCTCGGACGTCGCGGTCTGACTGTTTCGCCTTGCGGCCCGGCGCCACCTTCACCGCGCTCGAGAGCTCGGGCTCGTCGGACTGTGCCCGGGCGGTGGCCGGTGCCGGCGTGTCATCCGCGGCCCGCATGGCGCGGCGCAGGACCGGCTCCTCGCGCGCGGGACGGTGATCCTCGTCGTCCGGACCGTCATCGCCCGAGAAGCCTGCAATCCGGCCGCGCACGGCATCCATCCAGACGCGCACCGTCGCCCAGGCCAGTCCCGCGGCATCGACGGCCGCTGCAATGTCGCGCGAGCGCAGGCCAAAGGTCAGGAAGATGCCGGCGATCGACAGAAGGAGGGCAAAGCCCGCCGCCATGCCTGTCGCGCCCGGCAGATCGAAGCGGGCCGGCAGGGCTGCCAGCGTGTTGAGGAAAATGTCGCCCATGGCGCCGCCCATGCCCGAGGCGAACGGCCAGGCATTGGGGACGGGAAGGGCGCTCACGGCGGCCGCGAATCCGGCTGTGCCCAGGGCCGCGAAGAACCAGCGGAAGCCGGCAACCGAGCGCGGGCGGGGCTGCGGCGTACGCCAGACGAGGATCGCGCCCCAGATGGTCAGGGCAATCGCCGGCCCGCCGGCGGCCCAGCCGACCGATTGCAGCAGCATGTCCGACAGGGATGCGCCCCAGCGGCCCATCCAGTTTCGCACCTCGCCTTCCGCCGCAACATTCCAGCTGGGATCGAGCACATTGTGCGACAGCAGGGACAGCAGCAGGAACAGGCCGGCCGCCAGCATCAGCCCGCCCGCGACAAGATCGTGCAGGCGCAGCCGCCAAAGCGGTTTGGCGGCGCGGTTCGTGTCCCCGGTGTTGGCGTTGGCGGCGGCTTTGCGGCTCATGAACACCGTCCTAGCGGGGAAGTCTTCCCGCAGGGTAAACAGAAACTGAATGCGCTGCGGCGCTCTGACCGCTTTTCTCAGAACACAAACCCCGTATTCTCCGTTCCATGACAAGCAAACCCCTTTTTGATGGCGATGTCGTGATCGCCGGCGGCGGCCTGGCCGGAATGACGCTGGCGCTGGCCATGGACCAGGCCGGTCTGTCGGTGGCGGTCGTGGATGTGCTGGAATTCTCCGATCAGCTGGCGCCCACTTTCGACGGGCGCGCCTCGGCGCTGGCCTACACCTCCTGGCGCATGTTCGAGGCGCTGGGGGTGGCGGATCACCTGCGCGAGCATGCCCAGCGGATCGAGCATATCCTCGTCTGTGACGGCCGGCCCTATGGTGGCGACAAGCCCGGCGGTCCGGGACCGCACACGCTGCATTTCGACCGCAACGAGATTTCCGAAGGCCCGGACGGCGAGCCGCTGGGCTGGATGGCCGAGAACCGGCGTTCGCGCCAGGCGCTCGTCAAGGCGCTGCAGGCGCGGCCGCAAATCACGCTGATCGCACCGGCGCGGGCCGATCGCTATGAACACCGCAAGGGCGGGATCGATCTTGTCCTGGCCGACGGGCAACGCCTGTCCGGCAAGCTGCTGGTCGCGTGCGATGGCAAGTTCTCCCGCCTGCGCGACCAGGCCCGTGTACGCACGGCCGGCTGGGGTTATGGCCAGAAAGGCCTGGTGGCGACCGTCCGTCATGCCGAGCCGCACAATGGCACGGCCTACGAGTATTTCCTGCCGTCAGGCCCCTTTGCCATCCTGCCCCTGACCGACAACCGTTCCTCTCTGGTCTGGACCGAGCCGGATGCGATTGCCGATGCGCTCAAGGAGGCTCCGGACGAGGTCTTCCAGGAGGAGCTGGAAGCACGGTTCGGCGATTTCCTGGGCGATGTCCGGCCGGAAGGTCCGCGTTTCGCCTATCCGCTGGGGCTGCGCTATGCCGAACAATTCTGCGACGACCGCATTGCCTTTGTCGGCGATGCTGCGCGAGGGATTCACCCGCTGGCCGGGCAGGGCTTCAATCTGGGCATTCGCGATGCGGCCGCGCTGGCAGAAGTCTGCGGCGAGTCCAGGCGGGTCGGACTCGATATCGGGGCTGTCACGACGCTGCGCCGCTATGAGGACTGGCGCAAATTCGACAGTGCCACGCTGGCAGCGGGCACCGACGTCTTCAACCGCCTGTTTTCGAACGATATCGAGCCGATCCGTCAGCTTCGCGGGATTGGCCTGTCGATCGTTGACAGCATCCCGCCGGCGCGCCGCTTCTTCATGCGCCAGGCCGGCGGCGAGACCGGCGATCCGCCGCGGCTCCTGAAAGGCCAGCGCCTGGACGCCGCCTAGAAGGGGTTGAGCGTATAGCCGTCGGACTGCAGCCGGGCGTGAGCCGTCATGGCCGAAAGCGACATGGACACGCCCGGCAGGAGATCGCCGGCCGCGATGTCGTACCAGACCGCGCTCTGGCCGCAGACGAAGATCTCGACACCGTGCTCCACCAGGGCGGCAACAAGATCGGCGTTGGCGCCGGCACTGTCGCGCGTCACATCGTGGACGGCGGTACCGTGAACGACGATGGCCAGGTGGATGTTCTCGACGGGCACGCCCGCGGCGGCCTGCATGTTCAGAAAGCGCGCTGCGGCGGTCAGCTTGGAATTGAGCTCGCCTTCGGCCGCCCGGTCCCGGGTGTCGAAACTGATCCTGAACTCTGTCCCTTCGGGGATGGGCAGGGCGCCTTCGACGGGTGCGACGGGGCCGAATTCCTCGATGACGGGGCCGGGCGCGAAATCGCCGGGACCGGCCAAGGCGAGGGCGGGCAAGGCAATGGCGGCCGCGAGGCCGGCGAAAACGGGTTTGAACATCGCAGTCTCCTCGGACCGGTGATCAGTGCGCGGTTTCACCCAGCGCATAGAGATAATCCCATGTGAAGAGGCCGGAGTCATGGCCGTCATCGAAGACGAGACGCACGGCATAGCGGCCGACGGGCTCGGCGGCCGTGACCAGCACATTCTCCTTGCCGGTCACCAGTCGCTTCTCGCCGGGGCCGTGCCCCTGCACCTCGGCGCTGGGACTCTCGACCCGCAGGGTTTCGAACGGGATCGCAAAGCGCTTGCCGTCATCGAAGACGACATGCAGCGCCTTGTCGGCGCGGGAGAAGCGCAATTGCTCGGGCCAGGGGCGCGCCATCAGTCACGCTCCAGCTTGCGTGCCTCGTCAGGCAGCATGATCGGAATTCCGTCGCGGATCGGATAGGCCAGACCGGCACTGTCCGACACCAGTTCCTGGGCCTTGCGGTCATACTTCAAGGGGCCGCGTGTGACCGGGCAGACCAGGATTTCCAGCAGTTTGGGATCAATCTCGCGCGGTGCGGTCTGGTTCTCGCTCATCGTCTTCTTCCTTACGAAAACAGGATGGCCGACAGGCGGCGGCGGCCCTCGCGGGTCACCTCGCTGGCCGGGCCTGCCGCGTCGAAGACTTTCAGCAGCAGGGTGCGGGCGGCCTGGTCGTTCCACTCACGGTCGAGCGCGGTGATCGCGATCAGCTGGTCGATCGCGCCCTTGTGATCGCCGGCGGCGACCAGGGCTTCGGCGAGCTCGTAACGGGCCTCAAGGTTCGACGGATCCTGCTCGACGCGGCTGCGCAGCGCAGCCGTTTCGCTGTCGTCCGCCGGAGCGCCCGAGGCGAGCTCGAGTGCCGCGCGCACGCTTTCAACAGCGGGGTCGCCGGCGCGGTCTTCGGGAACATGGTCGAGGATTTCGCGGGCCTTGTCGGTATCGCCATTCTTCAGCCAGACACGCGCCAGGCCGGCCAGCGCGCCGGGATGTCCCGGATCGGCCTGCAGCACGGCGGCGAAGTCCTGGGACGCACCGCCCAGATCGCCGGCCTCAAGGGCTGCCAGGGCGGTGTCGACCATCGTTTTCAGCTCGGCCTCGCTGGGGCCCTTGCCGGAAATGCGCTGGATGAAGTCCTTGATCTGGCTTTCCGGCAGCGCGCCCATGAAACCGTCGACCGGCTGACCGTTCTTGAAGGCGAAGACGGCTGGGATGGACTGGACGCGCAATTGCTGTGCGATGCCCGGGTTCTCGTCGATATTGATCTTGACCAGACGCACCTCGCCGCCCGCATCGCGCACGGCCTTTTCGATCACCGGACCCAGCTGGCGGCAGGGGCCGCACCAGGGCGCCCAGAAGTCGACGATGACCGGGACTTCGCGCGACGGTTCGACCACGTCCTGCATGAAGGCCTGATCGGTGGAGTCCTTGACGATATCGCCTGCCGGCGCGCCTGTTCCCAGGGTCAGATCTGCGCTCATGACCAAATTCCTTGTGTTCGCGTCACCCTAGACCGGGAGGCTTCCGCTTGGAAACCGGCCCGGTCCGGAATGTTCAAAGACACGATGTGGCCGGCACACCGGCAGTCGCATCGCTGTATTGTGTCCTAGTTGGCCTTGCCGGCTCCGCGATGCAAGGCGTCACTGCGCCGCGCCCGCCTCGGCAGACAGTGCGTCGAAATCGACAATCTCTACCGGGTGGCCGGTATCCTCGGCGAAGCGGATCAGGTCGGCACAGCTGACCGCGGTCGTGGCGTCATTGGAGAGCGGGTGGAAATTCACCGGATCGTGACGCGTCAGGGCCGCGTCGAGCACGAAATGGACCCGCTTTTCGACATCATTGATCAGTGCGAAGGCGGTCACCGATCCCGGGGTCACGCCCAGCACGGCTTCCATCAGGTCCGGCTTGCCGAAGGACAGGCGGCCGCAGTCGAGCAGGCGGTGGAGCCGGTTGACCGGGATCTGCGTCTCGCCGAGCGCAGAGATCAGGATGATCCGGCCCTTCTTGTCGGCAAGGAAGAGATTCTTGGTGTGCCCGCCCGGCATCTTCGCCTTGATGTCACGGCCTTCCTCGACCGTGAATACAGGCGGATGATCGACGGTTTCATGGGCAATACCCAGGGCGTCGAGACGGTCGAAAAGCTGTTGGCGTGTCGCTGGCATGCGCCTGTTGAAGCGCGAGATGCGGCCATGTGCAAGTCGACGGAATCAGGTGCTTGCAATTATCCGGCGTTTGCGCGATATACCCCGCTCCCCGGCGGGGCCAAGCCCCGCACATCGTGAGCGGGCGTAGCTCAGGGGTAGAGCGTCACCTTGCCAAGGTGAATGTCGTGAGTTCGAATCTCATCGCCCGCTCCATTCTCTCCTCGCAGAATTGAGCTTCCATCTCCGGCGTCCGCTGCGCGAGCATTCTGCCGCTTGCCGCGCGGGCATCCTCACATACGAAAAAGGCCGCTGCCCGAAGGCGCGGCCTTTCCGAATGCTGGGTGTTTTTGCTGACGTTTAGTCTGCCAGCGAGCGCAGCAGGTCGATGACGCGACGGCGGACCGTCTGGTCCTTGATGCCGGCAAAGGCCTGGGCCAGGGCGAGGCCGTCGGGGCTGGCGATGAAATCGTACAGCGTGTCGGATTCGGGACCCTTCAGCTCGGAGGAGCCGTCTTCCTCGAGGCCTTCGAAGAAGTAGGACACCGGGACTTCCATGACCTTGGCGACATGGAAAAGCCGGCTGGCACCGATACGGTTCGTGCCGCGCTCGTACTTCTGGACCTGCTGGAAGGTGACACCCAGCTTTTCGCCCAGCTCGGACTGGCTCATTTCCATCAGGCTTCTGCGCAGACGCAGACGCGCTCCGACATGCTGGTCAATACTCGTTGGGCCCCTGGCACTCATGGCATCCTCACGGTTGTGGTCTAATGACGTCTATGCCGCAGAACTCACGCGGATGACAGAATTCTTCGCGAAACCAAGGATTGTTTCTACGATTGAATATGTCGGTGATCCAGTCGCCAACACACTTTATTCTGCCGATCCCCCGACTTCCGGGCATATATTTGAGCCACACCCTGATGTCCTGATGAAAGTCGTAGTCGAGTACTACCAATTCATCGGCATAAAGGGCGGCAAGATAGGTCGGTGCCATGGCGATACCGCCACCATGGCGTACCACCTCAAATAACACCGAACTGAGGTCGGTGCGGAAGGAATATTTAATAAGAGTATCTGCTGCCTCGGCTTTTTCGCCCCACAATGATAGCGAGCGGTCATACTGTTCCAGCGTCGCGAACCTCAGGTTCATGACATCGACAAGGGACCGGGGAGCACCATAGGTTTCAATAAATTCCCGTGATGCTACAGGCATATAGTGCAGGGTGGCCAAAAGCTCGGCCTGCGTGTCCATCGTCTTTTCGGGCACGAAGGTGACGGCCAGCGACGACGCATTTTCTCCGATCGCAGCCGAGTGGTCGCCAAGCAGTTTCAGGTCGATTGCCGGATGGGTTCGCTGGAATTCCGGCACGTGTCTTGCGAGCCAGAAACTGGACAGCCCGTCCGGCGCGCGCAGGGTGACCTCGCCTTCCATCGCGCGGTCGCGACCGGCGATCTGGGTCTCCAGCTGATGCGCTGAGCGCTGCATGGTCAGCACATAGTCGAAGGCATTTTCACCCGCAGGCGTGAGCATGATCCCGCCGGCATGCCGTTCGATCAGCTGGCTCCCAAGCCGGCTTTCCAGCTGGCGCATGCGCTTGGAAATGGTGGATTGCTGGCAACCGAGTGCCGTGGCGGCCGCGCTCATCGATCCCGTCGTCGCCACGGCGTGGAAAATCTGCAGATCGTCCCAGTCGAACAGGTTCCGCCGGAGAAGGGTATCTGTTTCCTGACTATCCACTATTCCAACTTTGCGGAAGTCGCCATCGAGGCGAGGTGTTAACCATTGGGTAACCGTGTTGGCATGAGGAGCGCGACGGTGACTCAGGCGACCCACACTAGTCAAACCCGAAGCGGGTTTCAATTTCCCTTGGAACGGTTGGATCAGGCTTTTGCATCAATGGATTTCGAGCCTGTCACGCTCGACAGGATCGATGAGTTCCACGCGCTCGCGGACGCCCTCATAGACGGTGAGATCGCGAGCGCAGAAGACATTGCGCGCGTGCAAGCCTGGACGCGGAGATCGCTTCATATGCGCGTTTGGAATGGCACCCCTGACGGTTTCGTTGCGTCTATCCCGCTGAGCGAAAAAGGCGTGTCTGCGCTGCTTGCTGGGGAGTTCGGTTTCGCGAACGCGCAACGAGACTGGGTCTGCGGTCTGGATGAAAAGGCAGCCGCGCTCCTGTCCTGGGGGCTGGCCGGACGCACACCGCATGCCCAGGCGGCGGCCCTGCGGGCGCTGCTGGTGGGCTGGCGCGGCTTCTATTCGGATGTGCGGGTCTATGCCCGGGCGCGCACCACGGAGGGGCAGGCGCTGATGCGGCGGCTCGGCTTCGAGGAATGTGCAAGGCCGGACGGGATCAATCCGCTCTATGGCAGCACCGGCTTTCCCGACAAGCTCGGCGCCATGCTGCTGCGGCACAGTATTCTTGGGAACTGGGAGGCGCCGCGATGACGGATGCGACGGACGGGACGGTAATCGAAGTCACGGTGGCCCGCACGCTCGACCAGGTCGTCATGGCGATGACGCTGCGCGGCGTCATCTATCTGGGCGAGCAGGAAGCTCCCTACGCTGAAGAGTATGACGGCAACGACCTGGTGGCGGCCTCGCACCTGATTGCATGGAAAGGGCGTGAGCCGGTCGGCGTACTGCGCCTGCGCTGGTTTGCTGACTTCGCCAAGGTGGAGCGCGCGGCCGTGCTGCAGCAATACCGGCGCGACGGCGTGATGCGGGTGCTGATGCAGGAAGCTCTGCGCTACAGCGCCCGCCGCGGCTATCGCCGCGTCATCGGGCATGCCCAGCTCAACCGGGTGAAATACTGGCGGACGCACGGTTTCCGCGTTCGACCTGACCGGCCGGAATTCTATTTCTCGGACTATGCCTATGTCGAGATCGAGCGCGAGCTGATCCCGCCGGCCAATGCGATCACGGCGGATACGGATCCGATGGTCCTGATCCGGCCGGATGGCGAGTGGGACCGGCCCGGTCCGTTCGACCTGTCGCTCGAACGGCTTGAGGCCGAAAAGGAACAGGCCAGGAAAGACAAGAAGAAATCGGAGGAGGAAGCGGCATGACGAACGCCCATAACCCGGCGCTGATCCTGCTCGACTGCCAGCGTGACCGGGTCGAGGGGCCGGATGGCCGGATCGATGCGGACAATCATGCAGCCATGACCCGGATCGAGGCGCTGCTGCGCCGGGCCCGGGCCGATGGCTGGTCGATCTGTCATTGCCAGCACGCCATCACAGACGGCGCGCGTGCGGACCGCACGCCGGTGCCCGCCTTGCGTCCGTTGACGCGGGAACCCGTCTTCGTGCGGCGGGGCCTGTCGGCGTTTTCAGACAGCTATTTTCATCAGTTCATGGCGCGCAATACCGGCCGGGACTGTCTTCTTGTCGGGTTTTCCGCGCCCTTTTCGATCCTGGCGACGCTGTTCGATGCCCAGACCCGCGACATTCCGCTGACCCTGGTGCCCGAAGCCGTGGGGGCGCTGGCCGTTGCGCCGCGCGATGTCGCGGAAACCCGGGCCCTGGCGTTTGACCTGGCGGGCCGTCTGGCGCCGTCACTCAGCCTGGACGCCATCGACCGGCAGTGGCCGCGCCTGGCCGAAACGGCAGGCTGAGCCCGCTTTCCGGGGCGGGCCGCCGGGCTTCACGAGAGTGTGACGGGCCGTGCCCTTGGCGCGGAGAATGGGGCGCGCCATATCGGTTTTCGAACGCGGCGGAAACGGCTGTGTCCGGGCCGGCGATTTTCGACACTGACGGTCTTGGATTCAGTCCGGGCGTTCCTACATGAATAAGCGAGTGGCCGCCCTGCCCTGTTCTCCTCCCCTCGAGCGGGCAGGAAGACGGCCGCTCCAGACGATCAGGCCTCAAACGAGCGTCCCCCCAGCCTGCCGATGAGGTCTGCCAGGCACCGCCGGGTTCCCTGTCCCTACCCGGCGGTGCCGCTATCGTCACAAGCGGTAGCGTCGCTGCTTGCGGCGTGAAATCCGGGCCGGCATGGGCCCGCTTCCCCAAAAATCTCCCCTCCTGCCAAAAAGAATGGCTTGTTTGCGTTTTCAACGGCGTACACGGCTTGCACCATGAGAAAACAGGTCTAGGCTCGCCTCAAGAACCACAACAGACCACAGGGAGCGCCACATGGGGGCGGTCGTCGGAGTCGCGCACGCGTACACCCGTGACGAATTCATGGAGGCCGCGCGTTCGCGCTGGCAGGATCGCTATAGCAGCGAGTGCGGAGAGACGGGCACGTCCTTCTTTTCGCAGATTTACGACGATGCCTTGGCGGAGGACCTCGAACAGGTCGCCGCCGCCGATCTGGCGTCCATGTGCGTCGATTTCTGGCATTATGGCGAACGGCGCAATGGCGAGGAGATCCTCGTCCGGATGCGAACGGCCACCCGCGACGACGGCAGCGAGCTGCCGCGCGACGTGCTGGAGATCATCGGCCGCGACCGGCCGTTTATCGTCGACAGCGTGATGGGCGAAATCGGGGCCCAAGGCTACGACATCCTGGCCATGTTCCACCCGATCGTGCAGGTGCGCCGCGACAATGACGGCGCGCGGGTCGATCAGGGCGGGCGCTGTCTCGCCGAATCGATGATCCAGGTGCATCTGCCGCCGCTGGACGACCTGTCCCGCCGTACGCTGATCGAAGGGGTCACGGCGACCCTCGACGATGTCCGCGTCACGGTCGAGGACTGGGCCGACATGCGCGCCCAGATGGACGAGGCCATCGCCCATCTCGCCCAGGCGACCACGAATGCCTCGCCGGAAGAGCTTACGGAGGCCTGCGAATTCCTGCGCTGGCTGCGCGACGACCACTTCGCCTTCCTGGGCTGCCGCATCTATGACTTCGAGGTCGACGAAAACGGCGGCATGGCCCAGCGCCATCCGCGCGTGCGTCCGGAGACCGGCCGCGGCGTGCTGCGCGACCCTGATCGTCATGTGTTGCGCAAGGGCTCCGAGCCTGCGGTTCTGACGCCGGCGATCGAGACCTTCCTGCGCGAGCCCAGCCCGATCATCGTCGCCAAGGCGAACATGAAGTCGCGCGTCCACCGCCGCGTCTACATGGATTATATCGGCGTGAAGCGTTACCGCGAAGACGGCGCCGTGATCGGCGAGATGCGCTTTGTCGGCCTGTTCACCGCCGAGGCCTACGACCAGTCCGCCGCTCAGGTGCCGCTGATCCGCCGGAAGGTGCGCCGCGTGCTCGAGCGGGCCGGCAAGACGCCCGGTACGCACAGTGCCAAGAAGCTGCGCAACACGGTCGAGAATTTCCCGCGCGACGAGCTGTTCCAGACAGACGAGAATGATCTGCTGGAAATCTGCCTCGGCATTCTTCACCTGCATGACCGGCCGCGCACCAAGCTGTTCATCCGCCGCGACCAGTTCGACCGCTTCGTGTCGGCGCTGCTCTTCGTGCCGCGAGAGCGCTATTCCTCGAAAGTGCGCGAGCAGGCGGGCGAGCTGATCCGCGACGCGTTCGGCGGCCGTCTTTCGGCTTTCTATCCGCAATTCGGCGACGGTTCGCTGGCCCGGGTGCACTACATCATCGGGCTCAACCCGTTCGATCACCCGGAACCGGAAGTCGGCGAACTGGAACGCCGCGTTGCCCGTCTGGCCCGTACCTGGGAAGACGATCTGGAAACCCATGTGCGCCGCAATGCGCCCGAGGATATCCGCCTGCGCATGCCGTCCTATCAGGATGCGTTCAAGGCCGGCTATCGCGAACTCTACGATCCCGAAGACGCTCTTGCCGACGTGATCAAGCTGGAAAGTCTGGATTCGCCCAACCAGGTCGCGGTGCGCGTCTATCGCGAAGCCAATGATCCGGACAATGAGCTGCGGCTGAAAATCTACCGCGTCGGCAAGCCGGTTTCCCTGTCCCGGGTGATGCCGGTTCTGGAGAATCTCGGCCTCTACGTGGTGCAGGAGACCGGTTTCCCGGTGGATCGCCGCGCCAGCGATGGCCAGGGCGTCGACCGGGCCTATGTGCACGACTTCGAGATGAAGTCCGATGCGCTCAAGGGCCAGGACGTCAAGGCGCTGGCGCCCGTGCTCGAGGATGCGCTTCTGGCGATGGCCGACCGCCGCGCCGAGGATGACGGTTTCAACCGCCTGATCGTCGAGATCGGGGTGACGTGGCGGGAAGCCGCTTTCCTGCGCACCTGCGCACGTTACCGCCAGCAGACCGGGCTCGACCCGTCCCAGGCGATCCAGGAAGAGGCGCTGGCCGCCTATCCGGACATTGCCCGCGGCCTGCTGGAACTGGCCCGCGTCAAGTTCGATCCTGCCTTCACCGATGACCGCAAGACGCGTTCCGATGCTGTCTGGGAAGTCGAGGAGCGGATCGGCAAGGCGCTGGACGGCGTCAAGAGCCTGGATCACGACCGTGCCCTGCGCCGGATTTTCCATCTGATCCGCGCCACGCTGCGGACCAATTTCTACCAGCTCGGCGCTGACGGTCAGCCCAAGGCGCGGATCTCGATCAAGATTGCCAGCGAACTGCTCGAAGAGCTGCCGCTGCCCAAGCCCTATCGCGAAATCTTCGTCTGGGCGCCTGATGTCGAGGGCGTTCACATCCGCTTCGGACCGGTCGCCCGTGGCGGCCTGCGCTGGTCGGACCGGCGCGACGATTTCCGCACCGAAGTCCTGGGCCTGGTGAAGGCCCAGCAGGTAAAGAACGCCGTCATCGTGCCGGTCGGCTCGAAGGGCGGTTTCTATCCCAAGGCCCTGCCGCGCAATGGCAGCCGCGACGAGATTTTCGAAGCCGGACGCGAGGCCTACAAGACCTTCATCCGCGGCCTGCTCGACATCACCGACAATATTGTCGACGACGTGGTGAAACATCCCGACGCCACGCTGTGCTGGGATGATGAGGATCCCTATCTCGTCGTTGCCGCCGACAAGGGTACCGCGACCTTCTCGGACACGGCCAACGGGCTGGCGACCGACGAGTTCGATTTCTGGCTCGGCGACGCCTTCGCCTCGGGCGGCTCGGCCGGCTACGACCACAAGAAGATGGGCATTACGGCGCGCGGCGCCTGGGAATCCGTCAAGCGCCACTTCCGCGAGATGGGCAAGGATATCCAGTCCGAACCCTTCACCGTGATCGGCGTGGGCGACATGTCCGGCGATGTGTTCGGCAATGGCATGCTGCTGTCGAAACAGATCCGGCTCGTCGCGGCCTTCGACCACCGCGACATCTTCATCGATCCCGATCCGGGCGATCCGGAAACGATGTGGAATGAGCGCAAGCGTCTGTTCGACCTGCCGCGCTCGTCCTGGCAGGACTATGACACCTCGCTGATTTCAAAGGGCGGCGGCGTCTTCTCGCGCGGCGAGAAGTCGATCAGGCTGACCGACGAAATCAAGGCGCTGACCGGTCTGACCAAGGATGCGGTCAGCCCGACCGAGCTGATCCATGCGCTGTTGAAGGCCGAAGTCGAACTCCTGTGGTTCGGCGGTATCGGCACTTACGCCAAGGCAACGCATGAGCAGCACTGGGAAGTCGGCGACAAGACCAATGACGGTCTGCGGGTCAATGCCGACCAGGTGCAGGCAAAGGTCATTGGCGAAGGCGCCAATCTGGGCTTCACCCAGGCGGCGCGGATCGAATACGGCCGTCATGGCGGCCGGGCCAATGCCGACTTTGTCGACAACTCGGCCGGCGTCGACAGTTCCGACCACGAGGTCAATATCAAGATCCTGCTGCGTCCGATGGTCCGCAATGGCGAGATGAGCCGGGAGGACCGCGACACGCTGCTGGAATCGATGACCGACGATGTCGCCGAACACGTGTTGCGCCACAATTACGACCAGACGCTCGCCCTTTCCATGGCCGAGCATACGGCCGAGGCTGACCTGGATGCGCATGAGCGCTTCATGCTGGCTCTGGAGAAGCAGGGGCGGCTGGACCGTGAAGTCGAGGGCCTGCCCTCTTCCGAAGGCATGCGCGCGCTCAAGGGTCGCGACCAGGGCCTGACCCGGTCCGAGCTGGCGGTGCTCAACTCCTACGCCAAGATCACGCTGTTCGATCAGCTGGTTGCCTCGGACGTGCCGGACGATCCGCACTTCCGGGACATGCTGACGAACTACTTCCCGGAGGGTGTCCACAAATTCTCGGCCGCTATGGACGGGCATCGCCTGAAGCGCGAAATCGTGTCGACGGTTCTCGCCAACGAGATGATCAATCTGGGCGGGCCGACCTTCATTCACCGGGCGATCGATTCGACCACGGCGACCGTGCCGGCGATTGCCCGCGGTTTCGAGGCGGGGCGGGGCATTTTCGGCTTCGCCGAACTGACCGCAGCGATCAATGCGCTGGACAATGAGGCTCCGGCCGGCGTCCAGATCAAGCTGCACGAGGAAATCATCCGCCTCCTGCGCCGCCAGACCTACTGGCTCGTCCGCCGCGGCCGTAACGAGGCCACGGCCAATGCCAGCTCGATCTCCGACGTGATCGCCTCCTACCGGCCGGGCGTGCAGGAATTGCGCTCCATGGTGCATGAGATCATTTCCGACCACGAGCGCGCCGGCGTGAAAAAGCGCAAGTCGTCCTTCGTGAAGGCCGGTGCACCGGCCGATCTGGCCCAGTCGGTTGCCGAATTGCGGCCGCTGACCTCGTCGACAGATGTGATCGACATGGCCAATGACTTCGACTGGCCGCTCGCCTCGACCGCCTACATTTATCACGCCGCCGGCGCGCGCTTCCGCTTCGACCGCCTGCGCGGTCTCGGCCAGGACGTCTCGTCCGACCTGCACTGGGATCGTCTGGCAGTCCGCCGTCTGATGGAAGACTTCTACGCCAACCAGCAGGCGGTGACGGCGTCGATGATGCGCTTTGCGCGCCAGGCCGGCGGGTCGCTGGAAGCGGGTATCGAGAATCCGTCCCGTGACTGGGCCGATGCGGTTGTCGAGGCCTGGAATACGGTCAATGAGGAAGAGGCCGGCCGGGTCGATTCGGTGCAGCGGCAGCTGGACGAGTCCGGCACCTGGACCCTGTCCAAGCTGGCGATTGCCTCGACCCAGATCGGTGAGATGGCCGCGGTCGCTCAGCCCTGATCGCGCAGGTCGCGGTCAAGAATATCGATGATGCGGGCGCGCGCACGGGCTGCCGCGTCCGCATCGTATTCCATCCGTGGATCCGGCGGGGCAGCCGGCTCGTCGAAGGCATGGGTGATGCCAGGCCAGGTGACATGGTCGACCGGGTGTCCGGCCGCGTCTGCCCGTTCGAACAGGCGTGTACAATCGCCTGTCGGGGCCACCATGTCGCGGCCGGCCAGGATGGCGTGAATGGCAATGTCTGACGGGAATGTCCGGCCGTCGGCCCGCACCGGAAATCCGCAATAGGGATAGAGCAGGACGGCCGAACGCACGCCGGCCAGGGGCGGCGTCTCCACGCCGGCAAGGCCGGGCGGAACCCGGCCCTCGCCGGCATAGTCCAGCGCGTCCAGCACGGTCCAGCCGCCATGGCTCCAGCCGATCAGGGCGAGGCGGCTATCGTCGATGCGCGCGTTCTCGCGGGCCAGCACCAGTGCCGCTTCGATATCCGCAGCCCGCTCGCGGCCCCACAGACGCAGCGCGGTGCAGACCTGGCTCATCGCAGCAAACCGGCCGATGCCGCGGGCGCTGTTGGAATCCACCGTGATCACGCCATAGCCGGCCTCGAGAAGGGCGGTGGCATAGTCCGGCTGGACCTGGCGCAATCCCCCGCAACCATGCAGCAGAATCGCCGCGGGAACCGGCGCACTGGCATCCGCAGGCAGCTCGATCGTCGTGTGCTGCCGGATCAGGGCGACCTGCTCGGCGATATCGCGCCGGGGCGTGGTAATCCCGGTCGCGTGTCCGATGGCGCAGCCGCCCAGCCCGGCGAGCAGAAGGATGAGCGTGGCCAGTCCGCCGCGCAGGATTGTGTTTCCCGACATGAAAAGACCCTGGCGGGCAGGGCCGGCCAGGGTCAATGGAAAAGGGATTCACATGCAGTTGCGTGACGGGCGCTAGTGGCGGAAGTGGCGCATGCCCGTGAAGACCATCGCGATGCCGGCCTCGTCGGCGGCCGCAATGACTTCCTCGTCGCGGATCGAGCCACCCGGCTGGATCACGGCAGTGGCGCCGGCTTCGGCCGCGGCGTGCAGGCCGTCGGCGAAGGGGAAGAAGGCGTCGGACGCACAGACCGAACCCTGGGTGCGCGGCTCGTCCCAGCCGTTTTCCTCGGCGGTTGCTTCAGCCTTTCGAACCGCCAGACGTGCCGCTTCCAGACGGCTGGTCTGGCCCATGCCGATGCCGGCGGTGGACAGGTTGCGGGCATAGACGATCGCGTTCGACTTGACGTGCTTGACCACTTTCCAGGCGAACATCAGATCGGCCAGCTCGGCTTCGGTGGGTTCGCGCTGGGTCACGGTCCGGAGATCCTTCACGGAGATCATCGCCGTATCGCGTTCCTGGACCAGCAGGCCGCCGGCCACCGTCTTGGTCAGCCAGCCGGACTGTTTGGCGTCCGGCAATCCACCGGTCAGCAGGACCCGCAGGTTCGACTTGCCGGACAGCACCGACAGCGCGTCTTCGTCGGCGTCCGGTGCGATTACCACTTCGGTGAAGATCTTCACCAGCTCGCCGGCCGTATCGGCGTCGAGCTTGCGGTTCATGGCGACAATCCCGCCGAAGGCGGAAATCGGGTCGGCAGCGAAGGCCCTCTCATAGGCGACGGCGAGATCGTCGTGCGTGGCCACGCCGCAGGGATTGGCGTGCTTGACGATGACAACGGCTGCCTTGTCGGCCGGGTCGAACTCGCCTGCCAGCTCGAAGGCGGCATCGGCGTCGGCCAGATTGTTGAAGCTGAGCGCCTTGCCCTGCACCTGGCGGGCCGTGGCGATGCCGGGGCGGTTTTCCGGCGTGGCGTAGAAGGCGGCATTCTGGTGCGGGTTCTCGCCATAGCGCAGCGGCTGGGCGAGCTTGCCGCCGAAGGCGCGCCAGGCCGGGCTGGCGTCTTCCAGCGTATCGGCAAACCAGTTCGAGATCGCGGCATCATAGGCGGCCGTACGCGCATAGGTCTTGGCAGCCAGGCGCTTGCGCAGTTCGAGCGTCGTATGTCCGTCATGGGCCTCCATGGCGGCAAGTACGGCGTCGACATCCTCGCCATCCGTGCACACGCTCACCCAGGCATGGTTCTTCGCGGCGGCGCGCAGCATGGCCGGGCCGCCGATATCGATGTTCTCGACGCAGTCGGCTTCCTCGGCGCCCTTGGCGACGGTTTCCTCGAACGGGTAGAGATTGACGTAGAGCAGGTCGATATTCGGGATGCCGTGATCGGCCATCGCAGACCGGTCCTCGCCATTGTCACGCCGGCCGAGCAGGCCGCCATGCACGCGCGGGTGCAGTGTCTTGAGGCGGCCGTCCATCATTTCGGGAAACTCGGTCACCTCGGACACATCGCGGGCCGCGATACCGGCTTCGTTGAGGGCGCGCAGCGTGCCGCCGGTCGAGAGGATTTCGACGCTGGCGTCGACGAGCTGGCGGGCCCGTTCGACCAGTCCCGTCTTGTCGGACACGGAAATCAGGGCGCGGCGCAGAGGCGCAAGATCAAGGTCGGACATGGCTGGGGCTCCGTTGTAACCATCCGGATGTGCGCGGCGAGGTATCCATCACGGCGCAGCAAGTCAATCCGCGGCCGTGGCGGGCCGCAGGGCGCACAGTGCGCCCAAGGCTTCCGAAACGGCTGCGGCGTCACCGCTGCGCGCCGCATCGAGCAGGCATTCCAGTTCGGCAGCCACCGCCCCGGTATCGAGGACCGGGCCGGTGATCGACCACACGCCGTCAATCGCTGTGGGCTCGCGCCGTTCAAAGGCGTAGACGAGGTTTTCGTGGCGCTTCTCGCCGGGCCGTAGGCCGACGATCGAGATTGCGCCGGGGGCATCCGGATCACGGCCGCGCAGACGTAGCAGTTGCCGCGCGAGGCGCAGGATGGAGACCGGCTCGCCCATGTCCAGCACGTAAAGTGCGCCATTGAGGTCGGCATCGAAAGCGGTCTGGGCCGCGGCATCGAGCACGAGGCCAGAAGCTTCCTCGACCGTCATGAAATAGCGGGTCGCATCCGGATCGGTCACGGTGACCGGGTCGCCGGCCTCGATCTGGCGCTCGAACAGCGGCACGACCGAGCCGGTCGAGCCGAGCACATTGCCGAACCGCACGACGCAGATGCGCGTGTCGGAGCCTTCGGCAGCCGCCGATCGGGCATAGAGTTCGGCGGCGCGCTTGGTCGCGCCCATGACATTGCCCGGATCGACGGCCTTGTCGGTCGAGATCAGGGCGACGATGCGGGCGCCGTAGCGTTTTGCCATCTCGATCGTGTTGACCGTGCCGATGACATTCGTGCGCACCGCCTCGCCGGGATTGAGCTCGCTCATCGGGACGTGTTTGAGCGCGGCTGCGTGCAGGACCACATCCGGGCGTTCTTCGGCGAAGGCGGTTTCCAGACGCTGGGTATCGCGGATATCGCCCAGCATGGCGCGCCATTGCATGTGCGGCCGGTGGCGGGCGAATTCGAGATCGATCTCGTAGAGATTGGCCTCGGACGCGTCGAAGAAGATCAGCTTTTCCGGATTGAGCGTCGCGGCAAGCCGCGCCAGTTGCGAGCCGATCGTGCCACCGGCGCCGGTGATCATCACGCGGCGGCCCTCGATCAGCGGCCGGGCCGGCTCCAGGTTTGGCGGGCGCGGCGGACGGTTCAGAAGGTCGGCGGCTTCCACCGGCGAGAAGGCGCCGGGGCCTTCGGACGGGCGGGCACGGGACAGTTTGGCCCCGGTGCGGGCGGCGACGCGGATCAGCTCGTTGACCACTTCCACATCGGTATTCGTGCCGGCCAGAACCAGGCGCGGCGCGAGGGTTTCGGCCTGGGCCAGCCGGTTCAGCGCCGGGGTCAGCGCATGCAGACCGCCCAGCACGGGCACGCCGCGAATGGCGTGACCGGTGAGCTGCGAGCCCGGCTCGATCAGGCCCTTTGGCCGGAAGGGCGCAGATCCGTTGCGGCGGACGATGTCGCGCAGGGCTTCATCCAGATCGGCTTCCGAGCCGACCAGGATCGCGGCGGGCTTGGAGCGGTCCTCCACCTGCAGCACACCGCGCAGGCCTTGTGTGCGAAAGGCGGCCAGCAGGAAGCGCGGCGCCAGCAGCAGGCCGATCAGGATCGGGATGTCGATCAGGATCGAGGTCCGTGGGAAGCCGTCCAGCCGGTTGATCAGGAACAGCATCGGCAGGAAAACCAGATTGGCTACCAGGACCGCACGGACGATGCGGGCGGCATCGTTCAGCGCGGTATAACGCCACAGGCCGCGGTGCAGGCCTTCCAGCGGGAAGACGATGGCGCAGGCCAGTGCGAACACCGTGACCGATTGCAGCATGACCTGTTCGGGTGGACCGTCCGGTTCGAACCGGTAGCGCAGCAGGACCGCGGCCCACATCGAGACGGCGCCAGCGGCGAGATCGAACAGCGCTACCGCCACCATCGACAACTGGTTGCGCGTGGCGGTCAGATTGCCTGAAACGGTTTGACGCCCTCGCCGGCGGCGTCCGTCCTGAGGACGCGGTGTGCTCATCCGGTTTCCCCTTCTGCGCCGCCGACCTGGCCGAGACGCTGAAAAGCCCAGCGAACGCGATTGGGCGGCCGGTCCCCGGCACCAAAGGGTTCTGCTTCTCCCTGTACTACAATCTGTGTCGCGCGTTGTGGAGGTGCGCCCGCAGCCAGATACACAGAACGCTCCAGCCGGATCGGACCGCCATCGGTGCGGAACCGCCAGCCATCCCCATTGGGCTGGACCAGAAGCGCGCTCATGGAATCGCGCGACAGGGACGCGCGGACATCGGGGTGAAGATGGAAGCGGATCGCGAAACGCCAGCGCACATCGACATCGTCCGGCGCGCCATCATTGACAGGCCGGAACAGCGCATCTTCGCCGCGGACATCGCCGCCATCGGCCGCCAGGAAGATCCGCCGCCGGTGCGACAGGCCGTAATCCTCGCGATAGCCTTCGTGGATGCCCTCCAGCCAGATGCCCATCTCCTCCTCATTGCGCCGGGCCGAGACCGAGGCGGGCGCGGTGGCGAGGCGCGGCCCCAGAAGGTCGCGCTTCCAGCCGGGCGGGAAGAGGCGGGCCGAGGAGGTTTCGTCGAGGATGAGGGTGGAGTGGGCCGCCGTCGCGCGCACGGCCTCGCGCCAGCTGGCGGGCTGGTCGTCATGCCAGCCGCAATTCACCACCAGGCGGCCGCCGGACGTGCACAGTTCGAAAGCCAGCGCACTGGCATGGGCGCCGGTGCTCAGCGGACCCTTGGGCGCATTGCCGACATCGAGCAGCACGGTGGCTTCGCCGGCCTCGGCGCGGTGATAGCCGGAATGGGGCGCAAAGCCGAAGGGGCGTGCGCGGGTGTCGTCGTGGTCGAGCGCGGCTTTCAGCGCGTGGCGGTCGCCTTCGCCGCCACCATGGAAACTGGCCAGGCCTTCATCCGACATGCGGAAGAAGCGGACCATGGGCGCCAGCCGGTCGATGGCGCGGCGCACCTCCTGCGGCAGGTCTGCACTGGCGGTCTGGGCCGCTTCACGTACCGTGACAAGATCGATCAGCGCTTCCGCGCAGGCGCGCGGCGAGCGGGTGACATGACCGCCATCGGGCAGGATCTGGCGCTGGACCTCACGGGCGAGCGCCTGGAAGCCGGCGCGCTGCAGGGCGTCGCGGCCGGGCAGGCACAGACCGGTCAGGGTGAGCGCGGCGGCACTTTGCAGACGGGTTGTGCCGTCCGGTGCGATCGCGATCGAGCGTTGAAGGTAGCGGGCCTGGCGCAGCAGGGAGCGGAAACGGATCTGCCGGGCCTTGCGATCGTCCTCGCTGCCATTGAACAGGGCATCGCCGCAGCGCAGCCAGTTCAACAGGCGCATCGACAGGATATCGTGCGACCAGGCGAAACTGTTCCAGCGGCCGAAATTGTCGATCCAGCTGTCGACATAGCGCCGTATCGCGTCGGGGCCGGCTTCCGGGTCGGCGGCCAGGCAGTCGCGCATCCAGCCGAACGCGTGCAGGCGGCGGGCAAAGGCACGGGTCGGTGCCGGCTGCAGCCAGGTGGCGTCGGGACCGTCGGTCGACAGGTTTTCCCCGGCCAGGGTGAAACGGCCGTTCAGGATGGCCTCGCCGCGCTCGCGATTGGGGGCATAGACATCTTCGGGCAGGACGCTCAGCGCGTCGGGCAGCCTGCCCAGATCGCTCAGCCCGGATGGCAGGCCGATGGCGTGCAGCGTCGAGGACGCCTCGCGCCGCAGTGCCATGACGGTGGCGGCGGTATAATCGGACAGACGCACCGCACGAGCCATGGCGATCAGCCGCGAAGCGCTGCGATATTGTCGCGATAGGCGTCCGGCCCGCCGCGGAATACCGCCGATCCGGCGACCAGCGCGTGGGCGCCGGCCGAGATGCAGGCTTTCGCCGTGTCCGGGTTCACCCCGCCATCCACCTCGATCAGGGTCGGCAGGCCGCGGCGGTCGATCGTCTGGCGCAGGCTCTCGATCTTGCGCAGCTGGCTGTCGATGAAGCTCTGGCCGCCAAAACCGGGATTGACGCTCATCACCAGCACCAGGTCGAGCTCGTCGAGGACATAGTCCAGCGTCTCGCCCGGGGTGGACGGGTTGAGCGCGGCGCCGGCTTTCCTGCCGGTGCTGCGGATCTTCTGGACCGTGCGGTGGAAGTGCGGGCCGGCTTCCGGATGCGCCGTGATCATGTCGGCCCCGGCCTCGGCAAAGGCGTCGATATACGGGTCGACCGGCGTGATCATCAGATGCACGTCGAACGGTTTTTGCGAATGCGGACGCAGGGATTTGATGACGCCCGGCCCGATCGTCAGATTGGGTACGAAATGACCGTCCATGACATCGACATGGATCCAGTCTGCCCCGGCTTCGTCAATCGCACGAACCTCTTCGCCCAGCTTGGCGAAATCGGCCGAAAGGATTGACGGCGAGATGATTACGGAAGCGCCCATGCAAGTCCGATAACAGGGGGGCCGGACCGGCGCAAGACGGCCGGTGGTCCGGCCTTTGCGGCAGGCGGCCGGTTAACTGCTCTTTTCGAACCGGGCCGCGAAAAACCCGTCCATTCCGCCACGGTCTGCCCACAGGGCCGGGGTCAGGCGCAGCCAGCCTTCCGGCGTGATGGCTTCGGCCAGGCCGGGCACTTCACCGTCCTGGATCGCGACGGGCTTCAGATCCTTGCGGGTCTCCAGCAGGCGGGCGGCAAGCTGTTCGCCCTCTTCCGGCTGCAGCGAACAGGTACAGATCACCATCCAGCCGCCCGGACGCAGCATGCGGGCGGCAGCGCCGGCCATTTCCAGCTGCAGCTTGGACATGCGCTGCACATCGCCCGGCTTCTTGATCCAGCCGGCCTCGGGATGGCGGCGCATCGTGCCGGTAGCCGTGCAGGGCGCGTCCAAGAGGACGGCATCGGCCGGACCCTTGGGCCGGAAGCGGCGGACATCCTCGACGGTGACCGCAGCGCGCAGCCCGGTGCGCGAGAGATTGTCCCGCAGGCGTTTCAGCCGGCCCTCATTGTCATCGACAGCGGTGACGCGGGCGCCCAGGGCGGCAAGCTGCAGCGTCTTGCCGCCGGGGGCGGCACACAAATCGGCGACGTGGTCGCCGGCTTTCACGCCCAGCAGGGTGGCCGGGATTGCGGCGGCGGCATCCTGGGCCCACCAGGCGCCTTCGCGGAAGCCGGGCAATTGCGTGATATCGCCGATCTCCCTGCGGCGCAGCGTGCCGTTCGGCAGGATTTCCGCACCCAGCGCCTCGGCCCAGCGTTCGCGCTCGACCGGGTCTTTCACGGTCAGATCCAGTGGCGGCGGCTGCATCTGCACATTGGTGATGCGCGACAGCGCGCCCGGGCCATAGGCCTTGCGCCAGGAGCGGGATACCCAGTCGGGAAGATTGTCGCGCGGGGCGGTACGGGCAGCGAGGTCCGCTCCTTCCGTGCTGACCTTGCGCAGGACGGCATTGACCACACCCTTCAGCCCGTAGGTCTCGGTCGTGTCCTGGCACAGGGCGACCGTGGTGGAGACGACCGCATGCGGCGGCCCGTCCATCCACAGAAGCTGGGTCGCGCCGGTGACCAGCAGGGCGGCGGCGTATTCCGTGGTTTCCTCGAGCGGCTTGGCGAGGAAGTGATCAAGCACTTTGCGGGTCTGGCCGAGGCGGCGGAATGTGGTCGCCAGGATGGCGCGCGCAAAGGCCCGGTCCCGGTCGCTCATCTTGCGATAGCCGGGCGTGTGCTCCAGCGCGGGTTCCAGGGCGCGCCGGTCGCGCAGGATGGTGGCATAGGCCAGGGCGGCGCAGCGCCGCGGGGGCAATCCGTCTTTCATGGCGCGGGAGCTAGCACGCGCAGGCGCGCCCGTCTAATGCGCCGTGCCGCCCCTAACCCCACGGACCGCGCGGGGCCCAGGGGCCGGAGCGGACCGGGGCGGTGGCGCCGGCCATTTCGCGCAGCCTGGCGATCCGGTTGGCGGTGTCCGGGTGGGTGGAGAAGAGATTGTCCATCCGCTGGCCGTTCAGCGGGTTGATGATGAACATGTGGGCCGTCGCCGGATTGCGTTCGGCGCTGTCATTGATGGTGCGGCGGGCCGTGCGCTCGATCTTTTCCAGCGCGCTGGCCAGCGCCATCGGCTTGCCCATGATCTCGGCCCCGATCCGGTCGGCCTCGTATTCGCGGGCGCGGCTGATCGCGCTCTGCACCAGCATGGCGGCCATGGGGGCGAAGATCATCAGGGCGATCGAGCCGATCAGCCCGGCCCGGTTTCCGCCGCCGAAAAAGAGCGCGAAATTCGCCAGCATGCCGATCGCACCGGCCAGGGTGGCGGTGACGGTCATGGTCAGCGTGTCGCGGTTTTTCACATGGGCAAGCTCGTGCGCCATCACGCCCTGCACCTCTTCCCGGTCGAGCCGGGCGAGGAGGCCTGTCGTGGCAGCGACGGCGGCGTGATTGGGGTCGCGGCCGGTGGCGAAGGCGTTGGGCTGGTCGCTCTCGATCACGAAGACGCGCGGCACCGGCAGGCCGGCGCGGCGGGCGAGGTGTTCGACATCGGCGGCATACTGGCGCAATTGCGGATGGCGTTCGTCCGGACCGATCTCGCGGGCGCCGTGCATGCGCAGCACCATGTCGGCACTGTTCCACCAGGCAAACAGGTTCATGCCCCCGGCGACGACCAGGGCGATCATCGCGCCGGCAGCGCCGCCCAGCACATAGCCGATCGCCATGAAGAGGGCGGTCATGCCGGCGAGCAGGAGGAAGGTTCGTAGTCCGTTGGCAGTCATGGTTCTGGCAGCATCCATTCTTGGCGACAGGCCCCTGTCGGACTAGATAAATGGGATGACCCAGAAAGAACGGCAAGACGGGACGGACATGGCGGGAATCCCTGCTGATGCGGCGCCCGGCAAGACATTGAGCCCGGCCGCCCGGCGGGCGCTGGAAGAGGCCGAGGCACGCCGCAAGGCGCAGGCGGAGGCCGAGCTGCCGCCGGAAACCGGCGGACGCCGCAACGGGCCGGAACCCACCCGCTATGGCGACTGGGAGAAGAAGGGCATTCTAAGCGACTTCTGAGGGGGTGCGGACAGGTGTGCACTTATCCCCGGTTTCGCGTGCCGGGTGCACGGGCTTCGCAAGGCTGACCGTCCGCGATACTGTGCCGGAATGGCACACGCTTTACGCACTGTTTTCATGGTTTTGGCGACCGCGCTCCTGGCGGCACCGGCGGCGTTTGCGCAGACCGGCAGCGCGCCGGCGCGGGAGTGTTCGCCCGAGGATATCCGCCAGGCCCTGGCCGGGGCGTATACTGGCCCTGCCTGCCGTTTCACGCAGATGCCGGATGAGGCGCAACGCCCTCAACCGTCAGGGTTTTCCGCCGATGTGACTCGGCTGGAAGGCGCGCCGCGGCAGACCCGTCACACAGACGTCGCACAGTTGCACCATTCGTATGACATTGTGACCACATACGAGACCCGTTCCAGTGACACAGTGCGCCATAGGGTGACGCAGACCGCGGATTACGCACCGGCATCCCGCGAGACCGTCACCCTGGATCCGAGCTTCTTCACCGGTGCGCTGGCCGGCGGGGTCGAGCGTCCCTTCACGCCGCTCTACAGCTATCGCGGGATCGTCCTGATTTCCGCCTCGGGCGAGGTGCGCACGCGCTTTGCCGGCCTCACGCACACGACACGGCAAGTGCGCGCCATGGATACGCAGGCGCGTGCGGCTGTGCGGGCCTATCCTTACGATTAGGCTTGATTGAACAGCGAACTCTCCGTTTTTCCCGGATGGAAGCCTGCGCAGGCAGGCTGTAGATCCGGGATCTACCGGAGATCACTTCAAGCGATGAGTTTCCGGTCGGTCCCGGCGCTTTGCCCGGCTCAGGGCCGGGCTTCCGGCCGGGAAAAACGTGGTATGGGCAAGTGAGCGTTCGCGATCAACCAGCCTTACGATCTGGGTCCTGACTTTCGTCAGGATGACGGTGATTGGGAGCGACGGTCGTGTGAGCTTACCTGTGCTTCTGGGGTTGCCTTTCGGTCCGGGTATTTGGGTGGAGATGAACGAAACTCAATTCAGGCCTCATCTGCCGTCATCCTGACGAAGGTCAGGACCCAGATCACAAGGGAATATCCGGGCAATAGAGGCTCAGACCACATTCAGCCAACAGATGGAATAAGCGCGAACTCGCATCCGCCCCGCCCTATGAACTGGGCCCTGACTTTCGTCAGGGTGACGACGGATGGACGCGGCAGAAAAGCGGGAAATGCTCAGGCCGGGACGCCGGCCATCTCTTCGACAATCGCCCGTGCGGCGGCGGCCGGATTCTCGGCGGCGTTGACGGGGCGGCCGACGACGAGGTGGGTGGCGCCCTGGGCGAGGGCCGAAGCCGGGGTGGCGACGCGTTTCTGGTCGCCGATGTCGGCGCCGGCCGGCCGGATGCCCGGCGTGACGATCAGGAAATCATCGTCGAAGCGTTCGCGGATCTCGGTGGCTTCGTGGGCGCTGGCCACGACACCGTCGACACCGGCCTCAAGCGCCTGTTCCACGCGGCGCAGGACGAGATCGCGGGCGCCATAGGCATAGCCCATCTCGGCCAGCATGGCGTCGTCATAGCTGGTCAGCACGGTGACACCGAGAATGCGCAGGCTTGAGCCTTCGCGCCCGGCGACGGCGGCGCGCATCACCGGCGGTTCGGCGTGCACGGTCAGCAGGTCGGCGCCGCCGGCGGTGATCGACCGGGTCGCCTTCTCCACCGTGGCGGGGATGTCGTGCAGCTTGAAGTCCAGGAAGACGTCCTTGCCGGCACCCTTCAGGCGGCGGCATAGGTCCATCCCGCCCACGGGCAGCAGCTGGAGGCCGATCTTGTAGAAGCTGACGGCATCGCCGACGGCCTCGACGATCGACCAGGCCTGGTCGGTCGTTGGCACGTCGAGCGCGACAATGAGGCGAGGATCTGCGGTGTGTGACATGGGCGTCTTCTAGGTCGCATTGCCCGAAAAGATCAAGCGCAGACCGAGCCCGCCGAACGCCGTGGCGGCAACGCCGTTGAGCACGCGGCGGGAAATGCGCGAGGATTTCAGCTGCTGCTGGGCGGCGCCGGCCGCAAACACGATCACGGTCAGCACGCAGCCGCCGATGGCGAAGAAGACCAGGCCCAGGATCAGCATCTGCAGCCAGACCGGACCCAGTTCGGCATTGGTGAATTGCGGCAGCAGCGCCAGGAAGAAAAGGCCGATCTTGGGATTGAGCAGATTGGTCACCAGGCCGCGGCGGAAGGCCCGCGCGGCGCTGCCGGCGCCCTCGGCCTCGATGGGTGCATCCAGGCTGCGAAAGGTTTTCCAGCCCAGCCAGATCAGATAGGCGGCCCCGGCATAGCGCACGGCTGTCAGGGCGTGTTCGGAGGCGGCGATCAGCGCGGCCAGCCCGCCGGCGGCGGCAATCGTCCACACCAGACCGCCGGTGCAGATGCCCGCGACAGCGCCCAGACCGGCGCGCGGCCCGCGCGAGGCGGCGGTGGCGAGGGTGAAGGCCATGTCGGGACCGGGTGTCAGGGCCAGGGCGATGCCGGCGGCCAGGAAAAGCGGGAAAAGCGAGAGGTCGATCATGGCAGACTCCGGTCCGGTTTCCGGCACTATGACGCCATCCCGCCGCCCTGGCGAGCCGGTTCAGTCGGTCGCGACGCCGGCGAAGATGTGGAATGGGTAGTCCTCGATCAGGCGCCGCGAAAACTCGATACCGCGCACGCAATTGCCCTGGCGGTCGAGCCGTGGCGAGAACAGCGCGATACCGGCGATACCGGGTATGACGATCATCAGACCGCCGGATACGCCGGACTTGGCGGGCAGGCCGACCGAGAAGGCGTATTCGCCGGAATAGTCGTACATGCCGCATGTCAGCATCAATGACAGCGTGTTGCGCACGATGCGCGAGTCGATCACCCGGTGGCCGGTGAGCGGACACACCCCGCCATTGGCCAGCATGGCCGCGGCCACTGACAGGCCCTGACAATCCAGCGTCAGCGAGCAGGTGCGGAAGTAAAGATCGAGCGCGGCATCGGTATCGGTGCCTTCGGGAAAGGCATCATGCTCGTCCATCAGCTTGACCAGGGAGAGATTGCGCGCCGCCGTCTGGCGTTCGGACCGGTAGACGGCTTCGTCAAAACCGCACGCCGCGCCGCCCGCTGCCGAGGCGACGAAGCGCTGCACCAGCTCCTGCCGGTCGGTGACAGAGCGCGAGGGACGGATCATGGCGGCGCACATGATGGCGCCGGAATTGATCATCGGATTGTGCGGCCGGTTGTCCGGATCCAGCGCCAGCTCGTTGAAACGGCGGCCCGAGGGTTCGCGGCCGACATGGCGGTGCACCTGGTTCTCGCCGTTCAGCGCCAGGGCGAGGGCATAGTTCAGCGGCTTCACCACCGATTGCAGGCAGAAGGCCTGCTCCGCATCGCCCAGGGCGAGACGCTGGCCGTCCAGGCTGCACACGGCCAGGCCGAACCGGTCGGGGTCCTGGCGCGCCAGTTCGGGGATATAGCTCGCCACCGTGCCGGCGCGGTTCTCGCGGGCATAGTCGAACAGATTGGCGATGCGGCCGGAAAATCCGGCGAAACCGGCAATGGCCAGCTGGCCGTCCAGCGTCCGCTCCACCAGGCGCAGCGCGTCCGCCGGAATTTCCGCGCCGGCCTCGAACACGTCGGGCTTCAGCGGACGGGCCTCCCCCTCCAGCGCCGCTTTCAGACCGGCAAGGCGCGGAATGTCGAGGTCGACGCCGTCACGCGCCAGCCGCTCCGCCAGCGCCCGTGTCGTGTCGATACCGGCCTGTTTCGCCGTCCGGCACAGCACACGCAGCCGCTCATCCTGCGCCGCCCGGTCGCTGCGATCATGCTCGAAGCGCGCACGGCGCCCGCGAAAACGGGAAAATCGGGACAGTCCGGACCGGTTCATACGGCGAGCATGACGCGGATTTGGTGCGCTTCCAAGCGGGGGTGGCGGTTTGTCTTTTCTTTTCACCTCTCTCTACTTTTCCCGGGCGGAAGCCTGCGCAGGCAGGCTGCAGTTCCGGGACCGACCGAACATCATTTCAAGCGATGAGTTTCCCGTAGATCCCGGCGCTTCCGCCCGGCCTGCGCCGGGCTTTCAGCCGGGAAAAACGGGAGGGGTATGGACAAGTGCGAGATGGCGGCCACCCGGCCTTACGAACTGGGCCCTGACTTTCGTCAGGGTGACGGTGGAAGTTGAGACGTTTGCACCCTCTCTTTCAACCGCCACATTTTTCCCGGACGGAAGCCCGCGAAGGCGGGCTGCAGGTCCGGGATCTACCGAAGATCACCTCAAGCGATGCGCTTCCCGTCGGTCCCGGCGCTTTGCCCGGCCTTCGCCGGGCGGAAGCCTGCGCCCGCGGAAGCGGGTGGCCGGGAAAAATGTGGAGGGTATGGATAGGTGCGAGATGGCGGCCACCCAGCCTTGCGAACTGGGCCCTGACCTTCGTCAGGGTGACGAGGTTTGGTGGTGCCGAACAGACACTCTGGTCTTACTGAACTAAAGCCTGGCCACCGGGCGGTGGACTTTCTCCTCTTCCAGCGGAGACCGTCGGCGAGTGTCTCGACGGGGCTCTGCCTCCGAGGTGAAAGCGGGGTAGGTCTTGCTATGACGATTCCGTCTTTCCGTGACCGATGAATTGCGGCAGCACGTTCGCGATAATGTCGATCTCGGGTTTGAAGCTTTTCAGTGCTTTCCGGATAGCTCCGCTGATCTTGTCAGGGTCATGGATGTCATCGACGGGGAAGATGTTTTTCTTGAGAAACTTGGAATACTTTTTTCCTTCTTCGGCAGCGCCGCGCTGGAATTTGATCCGTTCCGAACCTGCGTCTCCCGCTGCCTCGGCAATGGTCTCTATCAAAGCTCTGCGGAACGCATGATCTGTCAGGGGGCCCACTTCCGAGTACAGCCGGATTTGACCGCGGCGACCGTCTGAATCCTCGGTCAGTTGGATCCACATATTAAGGGGGTAACCTGCCCACCAATTTTCGCAGCCATGCCACAAAAATTCATCTTCGCCCAAGGCCTCGTACCAGGAAAAGGGCAGGAAGCTCGCTGTTTGGGCATTGGCGTGCCCGAACACAAAGTCGACTTTGTCGACTGCAAAATCATCGAGATAAGCAAGTCCGTGTCCAAACAAGCCTTCGACAGCGACGAGAAACTCCGTCGCCTTTCCATACTCGAAAACGAAGTCCAGCGCCCGCCGGTGGTCCTGATAGAGTTGGCGCGCGAGTTTCTCCATGTCGGTTTGCTCTTCGCTCATGCTGGCAGCCTCCCGGATCACATCCAGATAGTGTTTGATAAAAGTCTCAACTTCGGGCGTTAGGGGGGTGCGTCCTGACAGGGCCTGCTGATCAAGCAACTCGCACACCGAGGCGTAGTCGATCGGTGCGTAACGAATGTCTTCCGGCGTCTCATCCCACAGGGTCAGAAAGACGCCCCGCACGATCTTGTATTGTTCGCTATCGACAAAGGCCTCCTTGGCGAGCTCGAGATAGCGCTCGAGTTGGTTCGTGTGCTGGTTGCTGTGGAACTTGTTCTCGATGACAAAGACCCAGCCATTCCGCGGGCTCAGCACCAGCATGTCGATGTTCCGCCATTCTCGCCGAATTTCGGCATCCATCATATCGGCTTGCGAAACCTCAAGAGCTGACGGCTTGGCTAACGCCTCTACTCCGCGCAGCGCCTCGGAAAGAAAGGCCTTCAGAAAGCTGTCGCCCAGACCATGTGTATCTTGTGGGTTGAGTAGCCAAGCCAAAATCGCCGAGTGGCGGATCTCCATATTCTCCATGCCCATCGTCTTGATGGGATTGAAGCGACCCAGATAGGCCCGTAGCCGGTCAAGATCCGGATTGTTGACGAACAGACCTTCAAGCTCGTCAAGCATTTCGCGAGAGTCATCTAACGCTTCTTGATTCATGATGCTCGCCGCCTCGCGCGTTGGTGCAGTTTTAAGGCACTAGATTTTTCGACCGCCATCATAGGTAGTTGCTTCGCTAAAGCGAGTAGAATATCTCGGCGCGACCAAAGGGCGAGTTTGGGTCGAAACTCGTTGGCAGGGTGATGGTGGAATGTGGGCCTCCGGGCCTTTCTTCCAGCCTCCACATTTTTCCCGGACGGAAGCCCGCGAAGGCGGGCTGCAGGTCCGGGATCTACCGAAGATCACCTCAAGCGATGCGTTTCCCGTGGGTCCCGGCGCTTTGCCCGGCCTTCGCCGGGCGGAAGCCTGCGCCCGCGAAGGCGGGTGGCCGGGAGAAGGCGGAGAAGAGAAGGAGTTTGTTGCAGCGGGGCGGGCGTGCACCCGATCATTCCCCTTGCGTGCGCACGGGCTTGGCGGTAGGCGAACGGCAGACGAAAAGGAAATGCGCCATGCCTGCCAAAAAGCCTGTGAAAAAGGTCGTTCTTGCCTATTCCGGCGGTCTCGACACGTCGGTGATCCTGAAATGGCTCCAGGATCAGTACGGCGCGGAAGTCGTGACCTTCACGGCCGATCTGGGCCAGGGCGAGGAGCTGGAACCGGCGCGCAGGAAGGCCGAAGCGGCCGGCGTGAAGGACATCTTCATCGAGGATCTGCGCGAGGAATTCGTGCGCGACTTCGTCTTCCCGATGGTGCGCGCCAATGCGGTCTATGAAGGTCTTTACCTGCTGGGCACCTCGATCGCCCGGCCGCTGATCTCCAAACGCCTGGTGGAAATTGCCCACGAAACCGGCGCCGACGCCGTGGCGCACGGCGCGACCGGCAAGGGCAATGACCAGGTGCGGTTCGAGCTGGGCGTCTATGCGCTGGACCCGGACCTGCGCGTGATCGCGCCCTGGCGGGAATGGGATCTCAATTCGCGCACCAAGCTGATTGCCTATGCCGAACAGCACGGTATCCAAGTGGCCAAGGACAAGCGCGGCGAGGCGCCTTTCTCGGTCGATGCCAATCTCTGGCACACCTCCTCGGAGGGCAAGGTGCTGGAGAATCCGGCCGAGGAAGCCTCGGACATCGTTTTCCAGCGCACGGTCGACCCGGTCGATGCACCGGACACGCCGGAATATGTCACGATCAGCTTCGAGCGCGGCGATGCGACGGCGGTGAACGGCAAGGCGCTGTCCCCTGCCATGCTCCTGACAGAACTGAACGAGCTGGGCCGCAAGCACGGGATCGGCCGGCTGGACCTGGTGGAGAACCGTTTCGTCGGCATGAAGTCGCGCGGCATCTACGAGACGCCGGGCGGCACCATCCTGATGGCGGCCCATCGCGGCATCGAACAGCTCACGCTCGACCGCGGTGCCGCGCACCTCAAGGACGAGCTGATGCCGAAATACGCCAAGCTGCTCTATGAAGGCTTCTGGTTCTCGCCGGAGCGCGAAATGCTGCAGGCGGCAATCGACAAGAGTCAGGAGTATGTCACGGGCGATGTCCGTCTGAAACTCTACAAGGGCTCGGCCAATGTCGTCGGCCGCTCCTCGGACCACACGCTGTATTCCGAGGCGCATGTGACCTTCGAGGAAGACGATGTCTACGACCAGAAGGATGCCGAGGGCTTCATCCGCCTCAACGCGCTGCGCCTGCAGCTGATGGCCCGCCGCAAGCGCCGTCTGGGCCGCAACGACTGATCCCGGCGGAGCGCAATTTCCCTGTCCCTGCCGCCCGATCGCCGCATTCCGTTGCGATGAATGAAATATTCATTGCGCCGGGCGGCGCTTTACACCGCCCCACCCCGGGTCGAGGGTTACCGGCTGCCGGCGGTGAGGCCGGTGGCGGATATGGAGCAGAGCGGGCGTTTGACCATGTGTACCCCGGTCGGGGGCGGGTGAAGACATGCACTTGGCCCTGCTGACGATATTGCTGGATCTGCTGTTCGTCGCCGCCGGAGCGGTCGCGGCCGCCTATCTGTGGACGCATGCCCGGTCGATCCAGTTCGCCGGCGCCGTGCGGGCCGTGCAGGTGCTGTCCGTCGGTATCGTCCTGTGGGCGGCCTATTATTTCGCCGATGCCCTGCTGCATCTTGCCGGGCCGCTGGTACTGCCGCCGGACGTGCTTGCGGCCTGGGTCGATCTTGCGGGCCATCGCATCCGCCCGCTGTCCGATGCCGTGGCCGTCGCCCTGATGCTGATCGGTTTCGTGATGCTGATCCGCCGGCTGGGCCGGCTCCTGTCGCGCATGCGGCGCTCGGCGAGCCGAATGCAGGTCGAACTGTCCTCGCGCGATACGCTGGAGGCGGAACTCAAGACCGAGGCCGAGATGCAGCGCGCCCTGCGCCAGTCGAAATCGGAATTCCTCTTGGGGCTGAGCCATGAGCTGCAGACCCCGCTGAACGGTATTCTCGGCCTGGCAAGCCTGTTGGCCAATACCGAGCTCGATGCCGAACAGCGCCGCCTGCTGACCACGCTGGAACAATCGGCCCAGGCGACGCTGAACCGGGTCAGCGATGTGCTGGACCTGTCGCAGCTGGAAAACGGCAAGGTGGAGCTCCGCAGCACGGTGTTCGAGCCGTGCGAGCTGATCCGCTCGGTGACCGCCCTGTTTGCGCCGCTGGCGGCCGAGCGCGGCCTGGAACTGGGCCCGGCCTGCGGCGCCGATGCGAAACAGCCGATGATCGGCGATCCGGGCCGGATCAAGCAGATCCTCACCCATCTCGTTTCCAACGCGATCAAGTTTACCCCGGGAGGGCGGATCACGGTCGATGTGAAGGCCGAGCCGGTCGATCCCGATCATGCGCGCCTGACCTTCACCGTCACCGATACCGGGATCGGCATGACAGCGGAAGAGCTCGACCTCGCCACCGAGACGCGCACGCTGCGCACCGGATCGGGCAGCGGTATCGGCCTGTCGATCTGCCGCCGCCTGGTGGACCTGATGCAGGGCGAGCTCGTCTTCGACAGCACGCCGGGCGAGGGCACGCAGGCGCGCGCCTGCATTGTCGTGCAGATCGAGCCGGACACGGCGGAAGTCTGAGCCGTGGCCGTCCGGGGCGGGGATCGCAACCTGTCCGCTTCCTCATGGAAGGGTAATTTGCTTGCCGGATTGCCGCGGCTAGTCTCGCCTGACTCAAGGGGAGGCTCATCATGATCACGACTTATCTTTCCGCACTCATGCTCACGGCCGCTGGCCTGGACGGTGCCGCGGCGGCCGATTTCGACCGCCCGGCCCTGCTGCAACTGGCACCGGCGGATGTGCAGGCCGATATCGCCGCGTCCGGCCGCCATATCCTGGTGGTGCGGCACGCCTACAAGATTTCGCCGGATTGCAATGGCATGGAATGTCCGCTCAGCGAGGCGGGCGAGGCAATGGTGACGCGGCTGTCCGGCCTGCTGGGGGAAGCGCCGGTCGACCGGGCCTATGCCAGCGCCGCCTGCCGCACCCGGCTGACCGCGGCGGCCGGTCACGCCGAGGTGGTCGCGCACCAGGCCGTTGACGGCTATGCCGCCGACTGCACCCCGGGGGCCACGATCGAACGCCAGCGCTCGGCGGCCTTTGCCGAGGCCCGCGACGGCGACGCCCGCTGGACGCTCGCCGGCGAGCACTCCAACACCTCCTGCCTGTGGCTGGCCGAGTTTGCCGGTGTTGCCGCCGCCGAAACGGCGGGCTGCGAAGAGGGCCGCCTGCCGGAAACCGCCTATGGCGACATCTACTGGCTCTACCAGTCCGGCGGTGACTGGCAGCTCACCGTGCTGCCCGGGGCGTTCAGCGTCGAAGCCGAGTGATGCAGCTTCTGTTCGTGTGCACCGGGAATATCTGCCGCTCGCCGACGGCGGAAGCGGTCGCCCGGGCGCGGATCGGGGCGCTGGGGCTGGACTGGCGGGTCGATTCCGCCGGCACCAGCGGCTGGCATGAGGGCGAGCCGCCGGATCCGCGCAGCCAGGCGGCGGCGGCCGCCCGCGGCTACAGTTTCGACGGGCTCGCGGCGCGGGCCCTGACCGCCGACGACTTCACCCGCTTCGACCATATCCTGGCCATGGACAGCGGCCATCGCAGCCATCTGCGCCGTCTTGCGCCGTCCGGCGCGGCCGGCCGTATCTCGCGTCTGATGGACTGGGCGCCAGGCGTGGCGATGGACGACGTTCCGGACCCCTATTACGGCACCGATGCCGGGTTCGAGGATGTGCTCGACCTGGTCGAGGCCGGGGTGGACGGGTTGATCGCCGCGCTGCGTGCGCAGCCCGGTCAGGCGAGCGGGTAGTCGGCCTCGGCTTCGTAGATATTGGCGTCGCCGCGGGTGATCCAGCTGGAATAAAGGCTGAAATGCGTGGCCATCCAGGCTTCGGTCTCCAGATCGCTGGCGCGCTGGGTGAAGCGGTTGGCCTTGTCCACCGGCGTGCCCCGGAGATAGGCGATCGTCATGTGCGGGTGGAAATTGCGCGTCTCGGGCGTCAGGCCGGCGCGCCGCGCCGCCCGTTCGCATTTGCCCGCCAGCGTGGCAACGGCCTCACCGGCCTCGACGCCCAGCCAGAGCGCGCGCGGATCGGCCTTGCCGAACCAGCCCGCCCCCTTGAGCCGCACGGTGAAGGGCGCCATCTGGATATTCGCCAGCTCGGCATCGAGATCCTCGGCCATGCGCTCGTCGATCTCGCCGAAAAAGCGCAGCGTGATGTGGAAATTCTCCACCGGCCGCCAGCGCGCACCCGGTACGCCCTTCTGCAGGCGCACCAGTCCCGCCCCGATCTCCTCGGGTACGGGCAGGGCGGCAAACAGGCGCAGGGACATGGGCGGACACTCCGGACTGCCCGATCCCTAGGACAGTTTGCGCCGTGTCTGCAACGGCGCGCGAAGCCTGTCAGGATCTGACAGGGGGACGCGACCCCCGCCGCGTCCCGCCTTGCCATTTGGGCCGGTCAGACCGATATTGCAGGACAAAGCGCCCTGTCGGCGCGCGGCGTGTGGTTTCACACGCCCTGACTACGAGAGAGACGTAACGATGAACGACTTTTCCCGCACCTATTCCGGCGCCCAGTCGATGGACATGTCGCGGGATGCCGGCCTGCGCAAATTCATGCTCGGCGTCTACAACAAGATGGGCCTGGGCCTGCTGATCTCGGCCGCTCTGGCCTATGCGGTCGGCACCGTGACGCCGCTGACCATGCTGGTCTGGGGCACGCCGCTGCTGTTTGTCGTGAAATGGGGTCCGCTGGCCCTGCTGTTCGGCTCGATGTTCTTCATGCGCAATCCCTCGCCGACCGGTTCGGCCCTGCTCTACTGGGCGATCGTCGCCCTGATCGGTACCGGTCTGAGTGTCTGGGTCGTTGCCGCGGGCGGCGCTGCGCCGGACGGGATCACCACCTCGGGCGGCCGCACGCTGGCGATCAGCTGGGCGACCATCGTGCAAGCCTTCACCATCACCGCCGGCGCCTTCCTCGGCCTGTCGGTGTTCGGCTACACGACGAAAATGAACCTGCAGCCGATCCACTCCTTCCTGTTCATGGGCATGATCGGCGCGATCCTCCTGGGTGTGCTGAACGCCTTCTTCTTCCACTCGGCCGGCCTGGAACTGCTGCTGCAGTTCGGCGTGCTGCTGCTGATGGCGGGCGTGACGGCCTGGCAGACCCAGAGCCTGAAAGTGATGTATTACCAGGTGGCGGGCGACCAGCGCTCGATGGCCGTGCTCACCAATATGGGCGCGCTGAACCTCTACATCGCCTTCATCAACATGTTCCAGATCATCCTTTCGCTGCTCGGCAGCCGCGAATAGGATCGGCGGACATCGCACAGAAAACGGCCCCCGGGGAAAACTCCGGGGGCTTTTTTGTGGGTGTTTGGGCCGGGACCCATACGCTCGCTCTCTGCCGAAAGCAGGTTCGACGTAGGCGACAGCTGGACAAGCACCGGGATTGTGGGTCCCGGACTTGCGCCCCGCCTGTGCGGGGCATTCATCCGGGATGACAAGTGTCGCTGAAGTTTCAGTCCACCACGTGGAAGCGTTTCTTGTCGAAGACGCGCAGGACCTGGGCGAGGTCGTGGCCGCGCTTGAGGATCTGGCCGTCCATGCCGACCACCTTGTAGGCGCCCTGGCGCTGGGCCTCGGCGGGCGTCTTGATCACGGCATACATCGGCATCTCGCTGTGCCGGCGGAAGATCGAGAACACGGCCTGGTCCTTCAGCCCGTCGATCGCATAATCCTTCCACTCGCCGCGGCCGACGAAATGGCCGTAGACGCGCAGGATGGTGTCCAGTTCCCGGCGTTCCCACATCACAGATTGTGGCGCCGGACGCACGCTGTGAGGGCTTGCTGTCACCTGCATTCTCCCATGGGTTGAATGGCCGTTTACAGCTTACAAACATTTCACGCGGTGCCGCAAAGTCGCCACATTCCCGACCAGTTCCCGCCATACCGCGAAGCCACCGTCCAACGCGTCGGCCGGTCGCGTCAACGTTCCGGATCCTGGATTTAGACAGCCCCCCCAGCCCCCCGGGTCAAGGAGCGGCGGTCCGGTCGACACCCTCACCCCCTCTTCTGCCTGCCTGTTTCGCCTCTGGCCAATCGCGCGCCGGCACGCTAACGCTAGGGCCCTCTCAGCTTTGAGTCTCCGAGCGTTTCATGCTGGTTGCCGACCATCTGACCAAGGATTTCGGACCGCGCCGCGCCGTCGACGACGTCTCCTTCACGCTGGAGCGCGGCGAGGTGCTGGGCTTTCTCGGTCCCAATGGCGCGGGCAAGACCACCACGATGCGCATGCTGGCCGGGGCGCTGGAAGCCGATGAGGGCCGCGCCTCGATTGCCGGCCATGATTGTGTCGCCGCGCGCCTGGAGGCGCAGGCCCGGCTGGGCTATCTGCCCGAGGGTGCGCCCGCCTATCCGGCCATGTCGCCGCGCGACTTCGTCGCCTTCAGCCTGCGTGCGCGCGGCTTTTCCGGGGACAGTCTGAAACGCGCTGCCGCGCTGGCGCTGGAGCGCGCGAATCTGGGCGGTTACGAGCACCAGCCCATCGGCACGCTGTCCAAGGGATACAAGCGCCGCGCTGCGCTGGCCGCCGCCATCGCCCATGATCCGCCGGTGCTGATTCTCGACGAACCGACCGACGGGCTGGACCCCAACCAGAAGGACGGGGTGCGCCAGCTGATCCGCGACATGGCGCCGGACAAGGCGATCATCATCTCCACCCACATCCTGGAAGAAGTGCCCGCCGTGTGCTCGCGCGCCATCGTGATCGCCCGCGGCCGCCTGTTGTTCGACGGTTCGCCGCGCGAACTGGCCGAGCTGGCACCGGAGCGCCAGATCGAGGCGGCTTTCCGCCAGCTTACCCTGGCCCCCGACGATGATGGCAACACGCCGGAGGCGGCGGCGTGATCCACACACTCTGGGCCATCTACCGGCGCGAGCTGGGCGCCTATTTCCTGACCCCGCTGGCCTGGGTCTTCCTGGCCGTGTTCGGCTTTGCCGCGCCGGCCTTTGCCTTTCATGTCGGCCGCTTCTTCGACACCAACCGCGCCGATCTCGCGCCGATGTTCGACTATCTGCCCTGGCTGCTGGTCATCCTGATGCCGGCGCTGGCGATGCGCGCCTGGGCGGAAGAGCGCGATCGCGGCACGCTGGAATTCCTGATGGCGCTGCCGATCCCGCTCTGGGCGACGGCGGGCGGCAAATTCCTCGCCGCCTGGACCATGGCAGCCCTGGCCATCGCGCTGACCTTCCCGATGTGGATCGCGGTCAATTATCTCGGCGAGCCGGACAATGCCGCCATCGCCACGGCCTATCTGGGCACACTCCTTCTGGCCGGGGCCTATCTGGCGGTCGGCCAGGCCCTGTCGGCGACCACGGCCAACCAGGTCGTCGCCTTCGTGCTCGGGGCCGGGGCCGCCTTCCTGCTGACCATGGCGGGCCTGCCCTTCGTGCTGTCCGTGCTGGGCGCCAGCGCGCCGGCGGCGGTGACCGAATTCGTCGCCGGCCTGTCGGCGCTGGATCACTACAACGCTTTCCGCAATGGCGTGATCGGCCTGGCGGACCTGGTCTACTTCCTCGGCCTGATCGGTATCTGCCTGACCATGGGCGGTGTGCTGGTGTCCGAACGGCGCGGAGGCGGACGATGAAACGCGCCCTCTTCATGCCGCTGATGCTGCTGGCGCTCGCCGTGATCTTCCTGGCGGGCAACCAGATCGCCGGGCTGACCCTGCGCAGCTGGCGGCTCGACCTGACCGAACAGGGGCTTTACCGCCTCTCGCCGGGCACCGAAGAGGTGATCGGCCGCCTCACCGAACCGGTCGAGTGGCGTTTCTACTATTCCCGCGCCGAGGCCGCCCAGTATCCGGCGATCCGCGCCTATGCCAGCCGGGTGCGCGAAATGCTGGAAGCCTATGCCGACCGGTCCGGCGGCATGATCCGGCTGACCGAGATCGATCCCCAGCCCTTTTCGCCGGACGAGGATGCCGCGCTGGAAGCCGGGCTGCAGGCTGTGCCGACCGAGGCCGGTACCTCGCTCTATTTCGGCCTGGTGGCGCGCAATTCCATCGACGAACAGGCGGTGATCCCGGTCTTCCGCGAGGATTCCGAGGCGCGCCTGGAATACGATCTCACACGCGTGATCTCCGATCTGGAACGGCCGCGCCGTCCGCGCATTGCCGTTATCACCAGCCTGCCCATCACGCCGGACACCGGCGCGCCCAACCGTTTCGTCACCGAGCTGAGCGGCGCCTATGAGATTGTCTGGGTGGATCGCGACTTCCAGGACCTGCCCGAGGCCGATGCGCTCTTACTGCTGCATCCGGGCGAGCTGAGCGAGGCGCAGCTCTACCGCATCGACCAGCACGTGCTGACCCGCGGGCGGCTGCTCGCCTTCATCGACCCGCTGGCGCATGTCGCCCTGCGGCCGGGACCGGACGGTCTGCCGCCGATCCGCGCGCGCCGCTCCTCGGATCTGGGGCCGCTGCTGGCGCGCTGGGGCGTCGCCTATGACGCCCAGAGCGTGGCTATGGACCGGGCACTCGGCCTGCCGGTCGAGATTGTCGATGCCGACGGGCGGGCGCGCCGCCGCGCCTATCCCTTGTGGTTCTCGGTCGGCCAGGCCCAGCTGTCCGGCGAGGATCTGGCGACGGCAACGCTCGATCTGGGCATCAATTTCGGCTCGCCCGGCTATCTCGAACCCGTCGGCCAGCCCGGCATGGCGGTGACGCCGCTGGTCGTCACTTCTCCGGAAGGCGCTGCGGTCGATGCCGATATCGCTGCCGGTGCGCCGGGTCCGGACGATCTTCTGCGCGGCTATCAGCCCGCACCGGCGCCGCTGGTGCTGGCGGCGCGCCTGTCCGGCCTGCCGGAGACGGCCTTTCCGGACGGTCCGCCCGCCGGCGACACGCTGTTCAGCCCGGCCGATCATGTCGGCCAGGCCGATGCACCGGTCGATATCACCGTGGTCGCCGATGCCGACTGGCTGGACGACACATACTATGTCCGCTCCGATCCGGCGGTCGGCGACATGATGGTGGCCGACAATCTCACCCTGGCGCTGAACCTGATCGACATGGCGGCCGGTGACCGCGCGCTGATCGAGGTGCGCTCGCGCACGCCCTCGCTGCGGCCGATGAGCCGGGTCGACCGGCTGCGCGAGGCCGCCGAGACCCGCTATCTGGAAATCCAGGATGCGCTGGAACAGGAAATCGCCGATGCCGAGGCACAGCTGGACAGTCTGACCGGCTCGGGCCAGGCCTCGGCCTTCCTGTCGGCCTCGGGCGCGGCCCAGCGCGAGGAGGCCGAACGCCTGCGCCACCAGATCGCCGAGACGCGGGCCGAGCTGCGCGCCGTCGAACGCGATTTCCGCCGCGATATCGACGCGCTGAACGCCACGCTGCAATTCTGGACCATCGGCGTGCCGCCCGTGCTGATCATCCTCGCCGGGATTGCCGGTGCGCTGGTGCGCCGCCGCCGGGGGAGACCGTCATGAGCCGTCCGATGGACCGCCAGCGCCGCAACCGGCTTGCCCTTGCAGGTGTGCTGGCGCTCGCGCTTCTCGGTCTTGCCGCCGGGCTGACCTGGAACCAGGCGCGCCAGGCCTGGCAGCCGGAGGTCTCCGGCCCGGTCCTGCCGGACTGGCCGCAGGCGGTGACCGACGCTGCCGAGATCGAGATCGACAGCGCCGAGGATCATTTCACCCTGACACGCAGCGAGAGCGGCTGGATCATGCCCAGCCGTGACGGGCATCCCGTGGTCGCGAGCCGGCTGGCCGAGCTCGACGCCTTCCTGGCGGGGCTGGATTATGCCGGCGCGCGCACCGCGGATCCGGCCAAGCATGCCCGTCTGGGCCTGGGCGGCCGGGGCGAAGAGGGCGAGGCGACCCGGGTGACCGTACGCGATGCCTCTGGCGCCGTGCGGGTCGATATCCTCATCGGGCGCGAAACCGAGACCGGCATCTATGTGCGCTTTCCCGGCCGCAACCGCACCTATGCGGCGCGCCCGGGCGAGACGGCGGCCAGCCTGCCGCCGATCGCCGAGGCGGCGCACTGGCTGGATCTGGATTTCCTGGAACTGGGCGCCAATGCGATCGCCGTCAGCACGATCGTGCCGGAAGCGGGCCCGGCCTACCGGCTGGAACGCCCTTCGCCGAGCGTGCGCAGCTTTGCCCTGCGCCAGCCGGGCGGCTGGACGCTGATCACGGCGGCGGCAGGCAACGGCCCGGCCAGCGCACTGGCGCGGGTGCGCTTTCGCGATGTGCGGGCCGCCTCGCGGCTTGAAGGCGAGGTCGTCGCCCGCCATATCGCCGAGACCTTTGGCGGTGTGCGCGTAAGCCTGGACGTGCTGGCGCTGGGGGATACCCGCTGGGCGGTGTTGCAGGCCGAGGCCCTGACCGACGATGCCCGCGGCGAGGCCGATGCGATCAATGCGGCAGCCGACGGGTGGGCCTTCCTGCTGTCGGACCTGACGCTGGACCGTCTGATCCGGCCGCTGGACCAGATTGCCGATCCCAGGCGGGAGAGCGAGACCGATGCAGCTGAACCAGATAACCCTCCCCGTCCGTGATATTCCCCGCTCGAAAGCCTTCTACCTTCAGCTCGGTTTCCGGCTCCTGGTCGACAGCCCGCACTATTGCCGCTTCCTGGCGCCCGAGGGCGATACGACGTTTTCCATCCATGTCGAGACCGGGCCGGTCCATCCCGGCGCGGTGATCTATCTGGAAGATGCCGACATGGATGCGCGCGTGCGGGAGCTGGAGGCCGAGGGCCTGGTCTTTGAGACGCAGCCGGAAGACCAGTCCTGGCTGTGGCGCGAGGCGATCCTCGCCGATCCCGACGGGCACAAGATCAAGATCTACCATGCCGGCGAAAACCGTATCGACCCGCCCTGGCGCGTGAAGCCGGAGGCTTAGTTGGGGCAGGTGCTGCCAGCGAGATGCGGCGGTCCTTCCCCATCAAGGGGAAGGACAAGAGAGCTCCGGATTTGCGTTGAATGACCCGATTTGCCCCATGAATGGCCTTTGGGCCATGGCGGGGTGGGGCTAGGGTGGCGGGCATGGATGCTCCGCACACCCTCGTCTTCCTGATCTATCCGGGTTTCCAGCTGCTCGACCTCACCGGGCCGCTGGCCATGTTCTCGGCCGCCAACCGGGCCGCCGGCCGCCCGCTCTACGATATCCGCGTCGCCGCACCGCAGGCCGGCCCCGTCGCCAGCTCGTCGGGCCTGCCCGTGATCGCCGGGGACAGCGCGTCCGATGCGGCAGGGCGCCTTGGGCCGGGCTGCACGGCGATTGTCGCGGGCGGCGAAGCCCCTGGTGTACGCACCGCGCTTGCTGCACCGGGCATCCAGACCTTTATCGAGACGGCCTTCGACCGCGCGGGCCGCGTCGCCTCGGTGTGTTCGGGTACTTTCCTGCTGGCCCGCTGGGGCCATCTGGACGGCTGCCGTGTCACCACGCACTGGCGTTCGGCGGCCCGGCTGCAGCGCTATTATCCCGCGCTTGAGGTCGAGCCCGACGCGATCTTCATCCGCGACGGCAAGGTGTGGACTTCGGCGGGAGTGACGGCGGGGATCGATCTCGCCCTGGCCCTGATCGAGACCGATCACGACCGCGATCTGGCCCTGGCCGTGGCGCGCGAGAATGTCGTCTACCGCATGCGCTCGGGCGGCCAGGCGCAGTTTTCCGCCGATCTGGCGGCCCAGGGCGCGGACGACCGCCGGCTGGCGCGGCTGGCCGAGGCGGTGCGGGCGGCGCCGGAGCGCGACTGGTCGGTCGCCGCGATGTGCGACACGCTCGCCGTTTCGCCGCGCACGCTGAGCCGGCTGTGCCGCCGCGAGATGACCACTTCGCCGGCCGCCTTCATCGAACGCGTGCGGATCGATCTGGCGCGCTGCCTTCTGGTCGAGACCCGCCAGCGCATCGACACGGTGGCGCAGGCCTGCGGCTTCGGCACGCACCAGCGCATGGACCGCGCCTTCATGCGTCAGCTGGGCGTGACGCCGAGCGATTATCGCGCCCGTTTCACCTCCCCCCTGAAAGAAGAGGCCTGATCATGACCGCCACGCTGACTATCGGTTTCCTGCTGTTCGACGACATCACCCAGCTGGACTTCACCGGTCCGTTGCAGGTGCTCTCCCGCGTGCCCGGCGCGAAAGTCCATCTCGTCGGCAAGACGCTCGATCCCGTGCGCACCGATTGCGGGCCCTTCATCCTGCCGGATACGACGATTGCCGCTTGTCCCGATCTCGACCTGATCTGCATTCCCGGCGGCTTCGGCGTCGATGCGGCGATGCAGGACGCGGAGATCGTCGATTTTGTCAAACGCCAGGGTGCGCAGGCGCGCTATGTCACCTCGGTGTGCACGGGGGCTTTCATCCTGGGTGCAGCGGGTCTTCTGGCGGGCCGCCAGGCGACAACGCACTGGCGCTATCACGAGCTGCTGACGGCCTTCGGCGCGGAACCGGTGAAGGCGCGCGTGGTGCGCGACGGCAATCTCTTCACCGGCGGCGGCGTGACGGCGGGGATCGACTTCGCCTTCACCGTCGTCGTGGAACTGGCCGGCGAGACCGTCGCCCAGGCGATCCAGCTGGGTCTGGAATACGATCCGCATCCGCCCGTCGATTGCGGCAGCCCGGACAAGGCCTGTGTGCACGTGCGCGGCGCGGTGGAACAACGTTTCGCACCGCGGATGGAGGCGTTCGAAGGGCTGCTGCGCGAGATGCGGGCGACTGAGGCGGTGTAGGACGGGGGCGCGTTGTCACCCCGGATGGATGCCCGGCGAAGGCCGGTGACTTTTAGGGACATGTACCTCCGGTACGTGTCCCTGCAAGGCCGAACGGAATGTCTGTGCGGACGCCGGATATGTGACGCAAGCTGCCGTCGCCAGGCCGGGTTCCTCTGACGGGCTCACTACCGCCGGCGTCTGCCGCCCACCGAATTCCGGGACACTTATATTCCGGGACACGTACCGGAGGTACATGTCCCCTGGCCTATTCCTCCACGCGCATCAGCCGGTCGGCGGCGGCGCGGGCGAAGCGCAGGGTGAGGGCCTTGCGGCGGGCCGGGGCGAGGGCGAGGACCGGACTTTCGCGCACCACTGCCCCGCCGAACCCGTCGGCAATGATCAGGCCGGCATGGTCCGGGATGAGGTCGTGCGGGAAGCGCTGGGAGACGGCGAAATACAGCCGCTCGCAATAGCCGGTGTAATTCTCCCACTTGTTGTCGGCGCGGAAGTCGGCAATGCCGGACTTCACCTCGACAATGGTGATCTCGCCCTTGCGGCCGAGCGCGGCGAGATCGGCGCGGCGGCCATCGGGCAGGATGAATTCCGGGATCGCGCTATAGCCCATCTGCCAGAGCAGGCGCGCCGCCCCGCGCATCAGCGCCTGGGCGTCGTCGATATCCGGATTGGCGGCGGAGGCAACGTCGGACAGGTCCATGATGCAAGATTGTTCCATATTTGTTCGCATTTCAAGACCGCCGCCGAAGCGGACTGACAGGCCGGTCCACGACCGGTATACGGGGGCCATGACCCAATCCCTGCCCCACGGCCTTTTGCCGCCCTCCCTGGAAGATTTCGAAGCCCTCGCCGGCCAGGCCTGGGACGGCCTGCCCGACGGTTTCCGCAAGATGTGCGGGCGGGTGGAGATCTTCGTCGCCGACTTCGCCGATGGTGAAACCCTCGACGCGCTCGGCATGGCGGACGCGTTCGAACTGACCGGCGTCTATATCGGCGTCGATCTGGCCCGCAAGTCTGTGATCGACCCCTCGCCGGAACCGGACCGGGTCTTCCTGTTCCGCCGTCCGATCCTGGACGAATGGGCCGAGCGCGGCGACATCCCGCTGGGCGAGCTGGTCGCCCATGTCCTGGTGCACGAGATCGGCCATCATTTCGGCCTCTCCGACGAAGACATGCACCGCATCGAGGATGAGGGCTGAGGGGCGTATCTGTCCTCGCCCTTGATGGGCGAGGGGGACCGCTGCGCAGCAGCGGTGGAGTGGGTGGGGGCGAGGTTTTGCCAGGTCCGCCACTATCGCAACACCCCTTCCGACCCGGGGCTTCGCCGCGGCCCACCTTCCCCGTCAAGGGGAAGGACGACCCCTCAACCGCCCGGTCTTTCACCCCTGCGCCAGAAACGCTTCGACCCAGGCAGGCACGGCGGCGCTGGCCGGGCCGGTGATGTGGCTGTCGAAGACGGGTGAGGTGTCGGTCTCGGCCAGGTTGATCTCGGTGAGATGCGCGCCGGCGCGGCGGGCAATCTCTGAGAAGCCGGCGGCGGGATAGACCGTGCCGGACGTGCCGATCGCGACGAAATGGGTGCAGGTTTCCAGCGCCTGGAAGATCAGATCCATCTCCAGCGGGATCTCGCCGAACCACACCACGTGCGGCCGCAGGAAGCCGGGCTGCTGGCAGCGCGGACAGGGCGTGTCCGTGCCGAGCTCGTCGAAGGCCGTGGTGACCGTGTGGCAGGCCTCGCAGCGCATCTTCTTCAGCTCGCCATGCATGTGAATGAGGCGCTGCGAGCCGGCCTGCTCGTGCAGATCGTCGACATTCTGGGTGACCAGCAGGAAGTCCCCGCCGCGCGCCAGCCAGTCGCGTTCCAGACGCGCCAGCGCGTCGTGCGCCGCATGCGGCCGGGCGGTCGCCAGATTGGCGCGGCGGGCATTGTAGAATTCATGCACCTTGAAGGGCTGGGCCGCGAAGGCTTCCGGCGTGGCCAGCGCCCGCCAGTCGAACTTCGCCCACAGCCCGTCCGTATCGCGGAACGTGCCCAGCCCGGATTCAGCCGAAACGCCGGCGCCGGTGAGAATGACGAGCGAGCCTGTCATGGGGCCGAGTTAAGCGGGATTGACGGGTGAGGTGAAGGGGGCGGGTGACCCTCGTCGCTCCGGCCGTCATCCCACGGGACCTGCAAAGCAGGTATCCGGGGGACCTCAGACAACCCGGCAGCAGGATGGACGGGGTCCCCCGGACAAGCCGGGGGATGACGGGTGAATGGAGACAGGAAGCGGGTACGCAAACCAAAAAACCCCGCCGGTTTCCCGGCGGGGTTTTTGAAATCGCGCGAGGGCGGACGCCTATTTCTTGGCTTCGCGCTTCTCGATGCCGCGGCCGGTGACGCGTTCGGCGATACGGGCCGACTTGCCGCGACGGTCGCGCAGGTAATACAGCTTCGCGCGGCGGACCTTGCCCTTCCGCTTGATCTCGATCAGCTCGACATTCGGCGAGTAGACCGGGAAAACGCGCTCGACACCTTCACCGAAGGAAATCTTGCGAACGGTGTAGCTCTCGTTCAGGCCGCCGCCATTGCGGGCGATGCAGACGCCTTCGAACACCTGGATCCGCTCACGGTCGCCTTCCTTGATGCGAACATGGACGCGCAGCGTGTCGCCGGCGCTGAAATCCGGGATGGTCTTCTCGCCCAGAACGCGGGCGGCTTCTTCTTTTTCAAGCTGCTCGATCATGTTCATCGTGCATTCTCCTTGCGCGCCACGTACCTCGCCCAGAGGTCGGGGCGCCGCGCCTTCGTAATCTCTTCCGCCTGTTCCCGGCGCCAGGCCTCTATCCGGCCATGGTGCCCCGAGAGCAGGACTTCGGGGATCTCTTCATCCTCGAACACGCGCGGACGCGTATAGTGAGGATATTCGAGGAGATCGCCCTCGAAACTCTCATCTTCGGCCGAGGCCGGGTCGCCCAGCACGCCGGGGAGAAGTCTCACACAGGCCTCGATGAGAACCTGGGCAGGGCCTTCGCCACCGGCCAGCACGGCATCGCCGACACTGACCTCTTCCATCCCGCGACTGTCGATGACCCGTTGATCGAGCCCTTCGAACCGGCCGCAGAATACGACAACGCCAGAACCGGCCGCCCATTCCCGGACCCGGGATTGAGAGAGCGGTCGTCCTCGCGGCGTCAAATAGATCAACGGCCGTTTCCCGCCTTGCCAGCGAGACTGCACCGTATCAATCGCCTCCGCGGCTACATCCGGCCTGAGCACCATACCAGCGCCTCCGCCGGCCGGGGTGTCGTCCACGGAGCGGTGCTTATGACGGGAAAAATCCCGGATGTCCACAGTTTCCAGCGCCCACAACCCACGATTCGCAGCTGCGCCGATCAGCGACACGCCAAGCGGTCCGGGAAACGCCTCCGGGAAGAGGGTCAAGGCCGTTGCAGTCCACGGCAGGGAAGGGGCAGGCGCGTCAGTCATGGCGCGCGGGTTTAGCAGGGATGGGGGGCATGAGTCTGCAATTTCCCTCATCTTGTCATCCCGGCTCAGGGCCGGGCATTCGTCGGGTATGGCAGCGGAAGTCAGTGTTTCGGGCGCTGCGCGCCTCACCCCTTCCGTCAGGCTGCGCCTGACACCTTCCCCATCAAGGGGAAGGACCTTTTGCTGGTCCTGGGTCCCAGGTCCTCGCCCTTGATGGGCGAGGGGACCACGCCAGCGGCGTGGTGGAGTGGGTGATGGAGAAGCGCGGCCAGTTTCCGCCAACCCGTCATCGGGCCGGATGTCCCGCGAAAACGGGGCGCAAGGCCCGGATGACAAGGGTCGGTGTATCGCACCCATCCGGGAACAAAGCGGCGGCGGGGCCGTTGATCGGGGTGAAACCTGATCCGGAGATGCCGACATGATCCCCCTGTTCCGTACACGCGCCACGGCTTGCCGTCTTCCGGGGCTTGGCTTCGTCAGCGCCCTTGCGCTGGCGGCCTGTTCTGAAGGGGCGACCGGGCCCGGCACGGCCGGGGACGCGGAACCCGCCGTCGAGATCGGCACGCTCACCGCCGACGATATCCGCGGCACGGATCTGCCGGGCGAGCTGGCCTGCGCCTTCGACATCGACGACAGCCGCCAGCCGGTGATGCTGGTGCGGGCAAATGTGATGGACGAGGAATTTTCCGAGGGCGTGATCAAGGTCGACGGTCGCGTCGAACCGGTGCGCAGCCAGACGCCGGGCGGCTTCAACGCGCTGCTTGACGGCGAGACGCTGGCCGGGGGCGGGATGACGGTGGATGTGATCGTGACGGGCGAGCCGGAGACGGCGGGCGAGGAATCTCCGCCCATGCCGGCGCGTCTGGTCTATGTCGGTGACAATGGCGCCCGCATGGTGGTCGAGGGAGAGTGGCGCTGCGGGCCGTAGAAGGTTTGGCTTTATTTCCCCGGACCCGTTCCGGGGTCTGGCGGCGCTTCAGAAGCGGACTCAACCAGGCCCCGGCACAAGGCCGGGGAAAGTGAAAAGAGATAAGCGAAGAAGACGGGAAGCGGGTGCCCGCTATTCCCCCGCTTCCTCCTCGGCCTTCGAGCCGACCTCTTCGGGCGGGTCGATGGTGATCACGCCGTCGCCGATCGAGATGTGGGGTACGAAGTCGCGGGTGAAGGGCAGCATCCAGGAGCCATTGCGGTCCGGCGTGCCGGTGATTTCCAGCAGGTCGCCGGAGCCGAAATCATGGATCGCCCGCAGCGTGCCCATGTCGCTGCCGTCCAGCGCCTGCACCTTCAGGCCGATCAGGTCGGCATGATAGAATTCGTTGTCCTCCAGCGCCGGCAGGGCCGCGCGGGGGATGTGAAGCCGGGTGCCCTTGAGGGCCTGGGCCTGGTCGCGGGTCAGGTTTTCGGCGAAGCGGACGATGAAACCGTCCTTCACCGGACGCCAGCTCTTGGGCGTCAGCAGGACCGCACCATCGGCATCGCGGAACGCGCCATAGGAAAAGGCGGCTTCCGGCTCGCCGGCAAAACTCTTCACCTTGCATTCGCCCTTCACACCATGCGCACCGGCAATGGCGGCGATGAAGACAAGGTCGTCGGCGGTCTGGGTCATGATGTCTCTGTTGGAGAAGCGGCGTTACCCCCCCTCTCCCTCAATCCCTCCCCCCGGGGGGAGGGAGGTGCGTGCAGCCGGTAGAGGCAGGCGCTCCCTCTCCCGCGGGAGAGGGCCGGGGAGAGGGGGAAATCCCGGCGTCCGCAAACGGATCGCTGGCTTTCCCCCTCGGACCGGTCAGTCCTATTCGGACTTTTCTTCTTCGGCAGCAGCCTCTTCGGCCGGGGCTTCCTCGGCTTCAGCAGCCGGCTCTTCAGCCGGAGCTTCGGCAGCAGCCTTGGCTTCCGCTTCGGCAGCCTTCTTGGCTTCTTCCTTTTCGAGGCGCTCGGCTTCGCGCTCCTTGGCCTTCTCGCCCGGCTCGCCCTTCTTCGGGTTATTGCCGTGTTCCCAGGCCCAGGCGTCGGCCTCGAGCTGGTTCAGGAAGCGGCCGACGCGGTCGGTCGGCTTGGCGCCCTTGGCGAGCCAGGCCTTGGCCTTTTCCATGTCGATCTTCACGCGCTCGCCATCCTTGGGCAGCATCGGATTGTAGGAGCCGATCTTCTCGATGAAACGGCCATCGCGCGGGGCGCGGCTGTCGGCAACGACGATGCGGTAGTAGGGACGCTTCTTGGCGCCACCACGGGCGAGACGGATTTTCAGAGCCATTGTTCGATTTCCTTCGGGTCTAAAGCTTTGAAACGGGGATTACTTCTTCGGGAGGCCGAGCGGCAGGCCGTCGGGTCCCAAGGGGCCGCCACCGCCCAGTCCGGGCAGTGACGAACCTGAATTTCTCGAGCCGGAGCCGCCAAGGCCCGGCAATTGCGCGCCTGCGGGCGCCTTGCCGCCCAGCAGATCCTGGGTCGCCTGGCCCATATCGGCCGGGTTCATGCCGCCCGGCATTCCACCCATGCCACCGGGCATTCCGCCCATCATGCCGGCGAGGCCACCGCGCCCCTTCTTGCCGACCTTCTTCATCATGTCGGCCATCTGGCGGTGCATCTTGATGAGTTTGTTGACGTCGGCGACCGTCACGCCGGAACCGGCGGCGATGCGCTTCTTGCGCGAGGCCTTGAGGATTTCCGGCTTGGCCCGCTCCTGCGGCGTCATCGACAGGATGATCGCCTCCTGGCGGGAGAGCATCCTGTCGTCCATGCCGGCAGCGGCCATCTGCGATTTCGCGGCCTTGTTCATGCCCGGCAGCATGCCCATGATGCCGCCCAGACCGCCCATCTTCTTCAGCTGGCCGAACTGTTCGCGCAGATCGTCGAGGTCGAACTTGCCCTTGGCCATCTTTTTGGCGAGGCGTTCGGCCTTGTCCTGGTCGACATCCTGGGCGGCTTTCTCGACGAGCGAGACGATATCGCCGCGGCCCAGAATGCGGCCGGCCAGGCGTTTCGCGTCGAACGCGTCCAGACCGTCCGGCTTTTCCGAGACGCCGAGGAATTTGATCGGCAGGCCGGTGACATGGCGCATGGAAAGCGCCGCACCGCCGCGGCCGTCGCCATCCATCCGGGTCAGCACCAGGCCGGTCAGCGGCAGGCGTTCATGGAAACGTTTGGCGGTCTCCACCGCGTCCTGGCCGGTCAGCGCATCGGCGACCAGCAGGGTTTCGCGCGGGCGGGTGACATCGGCGATCGATTTCGCCTCGGCCATCATGTCCTCGTCGATCGAGGTGCGGCCGGCGGTATCGAGAATGACGACGTCATAGCCCTGCAGCTTGCCGGCATTCATCGCCCGCTTGGCGATGTCGACGGCGCGCTGGTTCGCCATGATCGGCAGGAAGCCGACGCCGACCTGTCCGGCCAGCTGCTGCAGCTGTTCCATGGCCGCCGGGCGGCGCGTGTCGAGCGAGGCGAGCAGGACTTTCTTCTTGTGGACGTCCTGCAGGCGCTTGGCCAGCTTGGCGGAGGTGGTGGTCTTGCCCGAGCCTTGCAGACCCGCCATCAGGATCGCGACCGGCGGTTCGCCCTCGACCATCAGGCCGGGCTGTTCGCCTTCGCCGCCCAGAAGATCGACCAGGGCATCATGGACGATCTTGACGACCTGCTGGCCCGGGGCGACGGCGCGGATCACGTCTTCGCCGACGGCGCGCTCGCGGATTTTCGCAACGACGTCCTTGACGACCGGCAGGGCGACGTCGGCCTCGAGCAGGGCGACGCGGATCTCGCGCAGCGCCGCATCGACGTCCTTCTCCGACAGCACACCGCGGCCGGTGAGCTTGTCGAATACGCCGCCAAGTCGTTCTGTCAGTGCGTCGAACATGCGTTCGTCCTCAATTCCGTTTCATCACACAAGAAGCGACTTTCACAGAAAATGTGAAAGTCCAGGCAAAGCGTCGCAGCCCCGCTGAGCGAAGACTTCGCCGAGCGGGGTTCTCGCCGGCCTCCCCCGTCAGTTGGGACGGATGTGCCGGTAAGACAAGCGTGTGAGCTTGCGTGATGAAGGCGGGGCAATACGCGGCAGGGCCAGCGGAGTCAAGCCAGCCTCAGATGCGCCGAGCCGTATGGCCGTGGATCAGCCCGCCCTGGTAGAATTGCGCGGGCTCCGAAAATCCCGCCGAAGCGATCAGCGCGGCGAGCTCGTTCGGTGGCAGGAGGCCGACCGACTTGTCCAGATTGGCGCGGTAGGATGCGACGCTGTCATCGTCCAGGCCGGCCGCGCGGATTGCGGACAGCCAGACATGTTCCAGCGCGTCGAACGTGGTCGCCTGCCGGTCGCCGGAGAGGTCGGCATTGATCAGGATGCCGCCGGAGCGCAGGCGTTCGGCGATGCCGGTGAAATAGGCCAGGCGTTCGGTGCGGTCGGTGATGAAGTGGGAGGCGAGGATGGAGGTGGCCGCGTCGTAGGCGATGCCGTCATCGAGTTCGTCGACATAGCCTTCGAAGAGGCGCACACGGTCGGCGATGCCGGCCGCCTCGACCTCGCGCCTGCAGACCGCCAGCATGTCGGCGGAGGGGTCGAGCGCCGTAAAGCGCCAGTCCGGGGCGAGGCTGGCGAGATAGAGCACTTCCTTGCCGGTGCCGGCGCCGACGCAGAGGATTTCCGCCGTCTCCGGCAGGTCCTGCAGAAGGAGGCGGCCCGAGAGCAGGTGAAGCGCGTCGCGTAGTGGCGCCAGAGGTTCGTTGCGGGCGTCATAGCTGGCGGCCATGTCGCCTTCGAAGGCAGGATGGATCTGACGGTTGGACATGCTTCCCCCTCAAAATGTGATAACATCACATATCGGGAGCCCGGTTGCGCCTGTAAAGGCCCGGGTGTGAGACCGGTCGAATTTATCACTGTTTGGGGGTGCTGTAATACGTGACCGGTGCCGGTCAGCCGGCGGCCTTGGCTTCGTGGATCGCCATGACGGGCTGGGGCGCGGCTTCGCGGAAGCTGACGGCCGGACGGTCTGCACTGGCCGACAGAAGGGCACCGAAAACGGATGCGAAGACCAGTCCGGCGGTCAGCCAGATCAGTCCGGATTTCGCGATCGTTCCCAGTCCGTAGTCAGCCTTGCTCATCGTCCTCACTCCACTTGCGGCGGCCAAGCCGCCTCCCGTGTCGCTACACGGGCGATTCCAGCGTTGAATCGTTTAACGAAACCTTTCCGGCATCGGTTCCATTGAAAGCGTCGTTAAGACTTCGACAATTCGCATCGAATTGCGGCGGAACCGGCCGGTGACGGTCAGATGGGGAAAGGTCCGCCCGGTTTCAAGAGGCCGCCAGACGGCGGAACAGTTCCGGCGCGCGCCAGGCGAACCAGATGGCCGTCCAGACATTGCCCAGCACGAAAACCGGCGCGATCCAGACAATCCGCAGGATCCAGCGCCGCTCGAAACAGCCGATCACGATCGCCGACAGGACAAAGCCGATATAGAGGTCGGCCAGGGTCACGCGGCCCCAGGGGCGCGAGAGCAGCCAGTCTCCGGCGGCAGAAAAATCCCCGGTCCCGACGGCGAGGGCAATCAGGGCCGTCAGAACCAGGGACAATGCGAGCAGGAAAAGGCGGGTCATGTGGGGGACTCCTTCTCCCGTTCGCGAGGGACAAGAAGGATACGTCCGCAAGCGCGGCGTGGATCACCCGGCTTCGTCCGGGCCCGGCTCGGCCGACCAGTCGGCGATGTCGCAGCGCGCCACCGGTTCGCGGGACTGGGCGGGAAAACGGGCCAGCCAGCAATCCTCGAAGACCGAGCAATAGCAGACATCGAAACGCAGATCGTGCCGCACCGAGTCGAGGGCCTGCCAGACAGCGTGGCCGCGCGGCCGGGTTTCGGCGTCGGGGCGGTCGAAGGCGATGAAGTTGACGCGCTCCTGCGGGGCAAGGAAGCGTGACTGGACGTCGTCGAAAACCAGCGCCATCTGCCCGTCCCGGAAGGCCTAGTGCATATAGCCGAGGCGCTCCTCCTCCGGAACGCTGTCCGGCGCGCAGCAGCGGGCCAGGAATTGCGACGTGTCGCGGATAGGCTCGCCCTGCCAGCGCATGCCGAAATAGCGGATCTCGGCCGGCCCCAACCCGGTATTGTGGACGGTGATGGTCATCACCCAGCTCTGCCGGTCCTCACCGACATTGCCGTGGCCCACCTGGATCACCGGCATGACCGAGGCCTTCATGGTGCGATCCATGACAATGCCCTGGAAGACCGCGACAAACAGCGAGGCCAGCGATATCACGACGACACTCGCCGCGACGACGAGTTCGATGGTGCGATAGTGCATTTTCATGGCCGTCCCCGGTGCCAAGCCCGCATCCGGGGACCAGCCTAATCAGGACAGGTGCTGTCGCCAAACATTTTGCGGCCGGCTGGTCCTTGTCAGCCGCCGAAACTGCGGCCGACGGAGAGGACCAGACGATCTTCGTCGATCTCGCTGTCGTGCCAGCGCAGATCCCAGTCCAGCCCGAACCGGCTCGCCGTCACGCCCAGCTGATAGTCCGCGTAATTGGCGCTGCTGTCGTCATCGAAAGCCGAATGTCCGGCGCGGATATCGATACCGATCGCGTCCGTCAGCGCCCAGCTCGCACCCGCGTCGATATAGTGTGCGGCTCCGGCTTCCAGATAGAAGTCCGGCGACCAGTAAAGGCCGGCATCCAGCGTCAGCGGCCCGTAGCTGCGGGCGGCGCCTGCATGCAGTTCGACGAAGTCCTGATCGCCGGCGGCATCGGTCGCACCGGGATAGGTGTAGACAATGACGCCCAGGTCGAACGCCGTGTCCCGCCATTCGGGCGCCCAGCCGGCATAGAGGTCGAGTTCGAAATCGGTATCGTCGCCGAAATCGACATTCGAGGCCCAGGCACCGGCATAGAAGGCGCCCTGGCCCAGATCGATAGTGGCCTGGATAGCCGGATCGCCATCCGTCTGGGTCACGCCGCGGAATACATAATCGCTGGTCAGTGTGACATTGCCCGAGACGGACTGGGCACAGGCCATCGAGCCGGGCAGCGCCAGCAGCGCTGCCGCGGCAACCACAGAAGCTTTGTCCGACATGCTGCGTCTCCTAGGCCGCCCGGATGTTGGCAAGGAAGCCGTCGACTTGGTCGCGCAGCATTTCGGACTGGCGCGACAGGTCCTTGGCCGCGTCGAGCACCTGCACGGATGCCGTGCGGGACTCGCTGGCAGCCTCGTTCACGCCGGCGATATTGACCGTCACATCCCGGGTGCCGGTGGCGGCCTCCTGGACATTGCTGGCGATCTCGCGCGTGGCAGCGGCCTGCTCCTCCATGGCGCCGGAAATCGACCCGGCGATCCGGTTGAGGTCGGCAATCGCCTCGGCCACCGAACCGATCGCCTTCGCCGAAACGCCGGTCGCGTTCTGGATTTCCTCGATCTGCTGGGAGATCTCCGTCGTGGCGTTGGCGGTCTGGGCAGCCAGCTGCTTCACCTCCTGGGCAACGATGGCAAAACCCTTGCCGGCTTCCCCGGCGCGCGCCGCCTCGATGGTCGCGTTGAGCGCGAGGAGATTGGTCTGTTCGGCAATGTCCTGGATGAGCGAAACGACCGTGCCGATGCGGTTGGCTGCTTCGGTCAGCGCTTCGACCCGGCGCACGGTGACGCTGGCCTCTTCTTCCGCCGTGATGGCTCGCTCCGAGCTCTCGACCGCCTGACGGCCGATCTCGCCGATGGAGGCCGACATTTCCTCGGCTGCCGTGGCAACGGTTTCCACATTGGCGGTTGCCTGCTCGGCGGATGCGGCGACGGAGACGGCCTGATTGCTGGTCTGTTCGGAGGAGGCCGACAGGCTTTCCGCCGACTGGGACAGCTGGGTGGCGGCGCTGGCCAGCGCGGAAACGACAGCGCCGACCGAGTTTTCGAACTCGTCAGCCATGCGCAGGCGCTCGGCCTTCATGCGTTCGGCAGCGGCGGCTTCGGCCTCGGCGCTTTCGCGCTCCAGCCGGACCTTGTCGACAAGGCTCTGCTTGAACTGCTCGATCGTCTCCGCGAGCGCGCCGATCTCGTCCTGGCGGTTGCGGTGCGGCACGTCGATCTGCAGATCGCCGGCGGCCACGGTGCGGGTGACATCGGTGAGCGTCTGGATCGGCTTTGCGGCCTTCATCGCAATCCAGACACCGACGGCGCCGATCAGCAGGGTGAGAACGATGGCGGCCACGAGCAGGGTGATGGTCAGCGAGCGCGATGCAGCCAGGGCTTCGGCCCGCGTCATGGTCACGACAGTCGCCCAGCGGACGCCGTGAAATTCAGTTGGTGCGACGGCCGCGAACACCCGGTTGCCGAGGTGATCTACGGCATCGATCACGCTGTGCCGGTTGGTGGCCATCGTGGCCTCGATCGCGTCACCGGCGCGTTGTTCCAGGATGGTGGAACCGTCGGCGAAGCGGGTATCGGTCCGCATCAGACCGTCGCCGCCGATAATGTAGGCCTCACCAGTGTCGCCAAGCCCGGTCAGCGAACCGGCCACGGCATTGAGCCGGCTGATCGGCATCTGGAAAACCAGAACGCCGGCGCGATTGCCGTTGGCATCAAAAACAGGGGTCGCGATGAAGCTGGCCGGTGCGTCATTGCTCGGCGCATAGGGCGCGAAGTCGGCAAAGGCGATCTCCGAAGATTGCAAGGCAGCCGCTTCGCGGAAGACGTGTCCGAGATCGGTATCGCGGTGCGGGCCACGCATCAGGTTGGTGGCAAAGTCGGCTTCCTTGAACACCGAGTAGACGAGATCCCCGTCGGTGTTGAGCAGGAAGACATCGTAATAGCCGCGCGCGCGCAGGAAGCTGCGGAACCAAGGGTGGTAGGTCGCGTGAGTCTCGCTGTAAGCCGAGCCGTCTTGCGCCGCATCGAGATTGTCGCGCTCGCCGACCGGGTGGGGGTTGTCGGTGATATAGGCGCGTTGCAGGCGGGTCGTGGCTCCCTGGCCCAGCTCGCGCCAGGACGTGTCGAACGCGTTGAGTGCGGCCAGCGTGTTCGGATTGGTCGCGACTGTCTCGATGTCCTGGTCGATCGACTCCAGATAGTCGGAGATCTGGTCGGATCGCGCGTCCGCGACGGCGTAGAGCCGGGTTTCGGCGGCCTGTTTCGAGGCCTCCTGGCTGCGCCAGACGGCTGTCGTTCCCAGAACGACACCCAGTGCGACACAACCCACAAAACCGATAAGCCCGAATTTCACGGCAATGCTGAGTTTGGAAAGCATGGAGAGCTCCGCTACCTGCGTGCCACCTCAATAGATCGCCAAACGTTAAATCGAATTTACTTATAAAGAGCCGGAATGAATTTATTATTCAGTAGCTAAGGTAAATTTACGACAATACTCTACCTTCGGTCATGTGGTTCAATTCGGGCGTGTGCTTATAGAGCGGCGGCGGATTCGATCAGGTCGGCCGCGCGCCCGGTGCCGTTTTCCATGGCCAGGCCCTTCGCGATCTGGTTGCACCGTACCCGCCAGACTTCGCTGGCCTCGATCTGTTTCAGTGCGCGGGCAAAGCGGTTGGCCGTGAAGCGCGCCGGCCGTAGAGGGGCGGGGCCGAGGCCCTGTTCGCGCAGGCGCTCCCCCCACCAGGGCTGATCGACCATGAAGGGGACGATCAGGCTGGGGCGCCCGGCGGTCAGTGCGGCGGCTGTCGTGCCGGCACCGCCATGATGGACGATGGTCCGGCAACGCGGGAAGAGTTTGCCGTGCGGCGCGCTGTCGATGACGTGGATGTCCCGGCCGGGTGAGGCCGGCAGGTTTGCCCAGCCGCGCGCGATGACGCCGCGCAGGCCGGCGCGGCGCAGGCCCTTGATGGCGGCCCTGGCCAGCTCTGTCGCTCGGCCCGACACCATGGATCCGAAACCGACATAGACCGGCGCAGGGCCTGCGCTGAGGAAGTCTTCGAGTGCCGGGTCCAGCGGCGCCGGGTCCTCCAGCATCCAGTAGCCGGTGAGGTGTGTGTGGGCGTCCCAGTCGGCAGGCCGGGGCACGATGAGGGGCGAGTTGGCGATCAGGCGCAGGCAGGGCCGGCCGGCGAAACTGCCGTGCCGGATCGCGTTGCCAACCGGTCGAAGCCCGAGTTCGGTGCGCGCCGCATTTACCCGCTTGCGGAAAGGCGCCATGGCAAAGTCCAGCGGCCGCCAGGACAGACGGTTCCAGAAGCGTCCGTGATCCTTTGCGAATGTGCCGGGCATGGGGAAGGCGTGTGTCGGGGCGATGGCCGGCAGAGGCGCCGTCATCACGAAGCCGGCGCCGGCCGCTTCGGCGCCTGTTGCGGAAAACAGGCATTTGGGATGGGCAACGACCATGTCGGCGCCGCGCGCGCCTTCCATGCCTTCCCTCAGGGTCGCCTCGATCATCGGCTCCACCATGCGGCGGCGATAGCGGAAGGCATTCAGCGGATTGCGCGTCAGGCCCAGCGCGTCGGCCTCGCGCAGATAGGCCCCCATATCGAGATCGAAGGCGCGGGCGGCCAGGCCGAAACCCTCCACCCAGGCCGTGAAATCCCGGGGCACGGAGAGGGTGACGTCATGGCCCCGCCCCTGCAGCTCCAGCCCGAGCGCGATATAGGGCTGCACGTCACCGCGCGTTCCGAATGTGTGAATGGCAATCCGCAACTGACCGTCTCCGTTCTTCCTGTCACACAAGGTGGCCGGAAAGACGCAGACGGTTCAGTCGTCAGATGACGGCCGGGTCGCGGAAGCGTTCCTCGTCCAGCTCGCCTTCCCATTTGGCCACGGCCGTGGCGACGGCGGCGTCACCGGTGACGTTCACGGCGGTGCGGGCCATGTCCATGATCCGGTCCACCGGCAGGATGAAGCCGACAATGATCGCCGTGTGCTCGGGCGTGACGCCGAAGGTTTCCAGCACGATCGCCAGCAGGAAGAGCGAGGCCGAGGGGATGCCCGCAGCGCCGATCGACACGATGGCCGCCGTGAAGGCGATCATGACGTAGTTCATGAAGGTCAGGTCGTAGCCGAAGGCCTGGGCCGTGAAGAGCGCGAGGATGCCCAGATAGAGCGCGGTGCCGTCCATGTTGATCGTCGCGCCCAGCGGCAGGACGGAGCCGGCGACCGACTTCTTGACGCCCAGATTGTCCGAGGCGGCCGCGATGGTGACCGGCAGGGTCGCCGAGGACGAGGCGGTGGAATAGGCCACCGCGATCGGGTCGGTCATGCCGCGGAAAAAGCGCACCAGCGGCAGGTTGAGGATCACGCGGATAAGGAAGCCATAGGTGATGATGGCGTGAACGATCAGGCCCAGATAGACGGCCACGATCAGGGTCAGGATGGCCTGCAGCGCCTCGATGCCCTGGCTGGCGGCGGTATAGGTGACGAGGGCGAAGACGCCGAAGGGCGCGACCTCCATCACATAGTGGGTGATTTTCAGCACCACATCCGAGGCCGAGTTGAACAGGTCTGCCACCGGCTTGCCGGCCTTGCCGACGGCGATGATGCCGACGCCGAGCAGCAGCGAGAAGAAGATGATGGCCAGCACGTCGCCATCGGCCAGCGCGGCGACCGGATTGGTCGGTACGATCTCGAGTAGGCGGTCGGTGATCGACGGGGCTTCCGTGGAAACAGGCGCAGGCTCGACGCCTTCAAAGTCGACGCCGATGCCGGGACGGAAAATGGTGCCGAAGGTCAGGCCGATGATATTGGCGAAGATCGTGGTGACGAAATAGGCCGCGATTGTCTTCAGGCCGAGCGAGCCCAGCTTGGACGGCTTGCCCATGGCGATCACACCGGCCACGAGGGTGGTGAAGATCAGCGGCACGATCAGCATGCGGATCAGGTTGATGAAGAGATCGCCGACCGGGCGCAGCCAGGTTTCGATCCAGGCGGTGGCGGCCTCCTGGCCCATCGTGCCGGACATGACGAGGCCGGTGATGACCCCCAGAACCAGCGCCGCGAGCACGCGTTGCCACAGTTTGATCTTGAACCACCAGCGCATGGTCTATCTCCCCCTGAACGCGGTCTCCACGCCGCGCAAACAGACCCCGCACACTAGTGGGTGAGCGAAAAGCGTCAATCTTGCTGCCGCAATGCGACTGCAGAGCGTTCTAGCGGGAGCGGGGAGCGTAGGTGGCTTTGAGAAGCGCAGCCGGCAGGGTGATGGCCGAACCGGCCAGACCGGCCAGCAGGCACAGTGCGCTCGGAAGGCCGGCGGCAGTCAGCGCGCCGGCTGCGACCAGGCCCAGCGAGGCCAGGGCAGGCAGGGCAATCCGCAGCCAGGACACGTCGGCATAATGCGACGCGCGGGACATGGTCTCCTTGGAAAACCACATCCGGCCATCGTGTTCACCGGTATCGGTGCGATGGGCCCGCTTGGGTAGCGGATCGAGCGTATGGTCGATCATTGACATACGCTCATTATACGGAATTTCTACGGGCGCGCAATCTGATCCTTGCGCGCCCGTATTTTTACCGGAAAACAACCCGGTGCGCCGGGGTCTTCAGACGCATCGGAATTTCACGATATCGTCAAAAATCAGCTTTCGGCGGCCATTACATGCGCCACCGCATTCACCGTCGCGGCGATCCGGACGGCGGTCTGGATCTGGGCGGCGGTCAGGCCGTGCTTGCGCAGCTCGGCCTCGTGGCTGTCGATGCACAGGCCGCAGCCATTGATCGCCGACACGGCCAGCGACCACAGCTCGAAATCGCCCTTGTCGACGCCGGGATTGGCGATGACATTCATGCGCAGCTTGGCCGGCATGGAGCCGTATTCCTTGTTCTTGGACAGGTGCAGGAAGCGGTAATAGACATTGTTCATGCCCATGATCGCCGAGGCCGCCTTGGCCGCGGTCACGGCTTCCGGGCTCAGCACCTCTTCGGCTGCAGCCGACAGGGCGGCCAGCGTCTTCGGCTCGCCGACGGCATGGGCGGAGGCGAGGAAAGTGCCCCACTTCTTCTGGTCGTCCAGATCGGTTTCACGCGCCAGCGAGGACAGGTTCAGCTTCAGGTCCTTGGCGTAGTCGGGCAGGTCGTTTTTCAGCGCATCGAGGCTCATCGGGCTCTCCTTCAGGGGAAACCACGCGCGGCCGGACGGGCCGCAATCGCTTGGAATTTACGGGGTCGGGAACAAGGGTGCCCCGGGCCGGCAGGTCACACGAAGGGGCCGGCACCGGGGCAAACCGACGGCGCGCGAGGGTGGCGCCGTCAGCCGGGGGTCTTCGGACCGCTTATGCGGCCAGCGTGTCGCCGCCGACGGCGCGGTTGCAGGGGCACAGCTCGTCCGTCTGCAGGGCGTCGAGGACGCGCAGCGTGTCTTCCGGGTTGCGGCCGACATTCAGATTGGTCGCATAGACGTGCTGGATGACGCCGTCCGGATCGACGATGTAGGTGTAGCGGTAGGCCACGCCTTCCGGGGAGCGGATGCCCAGGCTGTCGACCAGCGAACCGGTCGTGTCGGCGAACTGCCAGTGACCCAGCTTGTCGAGATCCGGGTGCTCGCGGCGCCAGGCCAGCTTGCAGAATTCATTGTCGGTCGAACCGGTCAGCACGACGGCGTCACGGTCGGAGAATTCTTCGGCCAGATTGTTGAAGGCCACGATCTCGGTCGGGCACACGAAGGTGAAGTCCTTCGGATAGAAAACGAGGACCTTCCACTTGCCTTCAAAGCTGTCCTGCGTGACGGTCTCGAACGCGGATTCGCCGTTCTCTTCGTGATTGTTGAAGCCCGGCTTCACACCGGTGACTTCGAAATCGGGAAGCTTGTCGCCAATACCCAGCATAGGTCTCTCCATTGAGTGCGGCCGGCTTGTGCCGGCGTTTGTGATGAGGGCCTTGTGACGCAGTGCAACAGACAAATCCAATGGATTGTTTCTGGGCGAGCCATAACTATTATCAATACCATGTCCCAGCTCCCCACACTCCGGCAGTTGCAATTCCTGATCGCCCTTGCAGAGCACGGAAGTTTCTCCCGTGCGGCCGAGGCGGTGTTCGTTACCCAGCCGACCTTGTCAGCTGCAATCAAGGAGCTGGAGATGATCCTGGGCACCGTGCTGGTCGAGCGCGGCGCGCGCGGCGCCGCGCTCACCCCGGCCGGCGAGGTGGTGCTGGAACGGGCCCGGCGGGTGATGGCCGAGGCCGAGGACCTGGTGATCGCGGCCCAGGCGGCCGGCGAGCCGCTGACCGGGCCGTTCAAGCTGGGCGTGATCCCCACCATTGCGCCCTTCCTGCTACCGCGCGTCCTGCCTGCGCTGCGTGCGTTGCACCCCAAGCTGGAAGTCTTCCTGCGCGAGGACCTGACCGACCGGCTGTTCGATGCGCTGCGCGACCGGCGTCTCGACGCCGCGCTCGTCGCGCTGCCCTATGAAGCGCCGATGATCGAGACCAAGGCGATCTGGTCGGACGAATTCCTGTTTGCCTGTCCGCCCGATCACCGTCTCGCGGGGGCCGGCAAGCTGTCCCCGTCAGACCTGGCCGATGAACCCCTGCTGCTGCTGGAAGACGGGCATTGCCTGCGCGACCATGCGCTGTCGGTCTGCTCGACGGGCTCGGCACGGTCGGACTTTGCCGCGACCAGCCTGCACACGCTGGTTCAGATGGTGAAATCGGGCCTGGGCGCCACCCTGCTGCCGCGCATGGCGGTGGATGCGGGCCTGGTCGACCAGATGGGCCTCGCCGTCCTGCCCTTCGATCCGCCCGTGGCCGGCCGCGAGATCGGCGTGGCCTGGCGAAAGGGCTCGGCCCGCGCCGAGGAAGCGATCCAGCTGGGCGAAGCCATTCGGGCGAGCCTGGCACCGGGGGAAAAGATGCAGGACGGACCGGCGACAGCTACGGGCACTGCTGGCTAGAGCATTTTCAGCGAAAGTGGGAACCGGTTTCGCGGTTCGAAAATGCGGCCGCCAAGGAATCTGCATTTTCAGCGAAAGTGGGAACCGGTTTCGCGGTTCGAAAATGCGGCCGACGAACAGGTCGCAGCCTGCGTCAGCCAACCACATGGTCTTCCGCACGGCTTCGTGTTTCTTTTCAGACAGAAAAAAGTGAAGGCGCCCGCCCATGTATCTTTCCGCACCCATGCAGCGTTTTGTCCTTCACTGGGGCGAGATGGGTTCGCGCTGGGGCGTCAACCGCTCGATCGCCCAGATCCACGCCCTGCTCTACCTGGCCGACGAGCCGCTGGATGCCGAGGAAATCGTCGATACGCTGAAGATCGCGCGGTCGAATGTCTCCAACTCGCTCAAAGAGTTGCAGGCGCTCGGCCTGGTCAATCGCGAACAGATGCTGGGCGACCGGCGCGACCGCTTCACCGCCACGCACGAGCCCTGGGACATGCTGATGGCCATCGCCGAGGCCCGCAAGCAGCGCGAGATCGACCCCACCATCCAGATCCTGCAGGAATGCGCCGATGCTGCAGAAGCCGATGGCAATACGCCGGAGCTGGCCGCCGAACGCCTGCGCCGGATGGAGGAGTTCGTCAGCAATCTCACCGGCTGGTACGGCCAGGTAAAATCCCTGCCCCAGGGCACGCTGATCAAGCTGATGAAGCTGGGCGCCCGGATCGCGAAATTCGTGGGCGGGTAAGCCGCGCCAGCGGTCCTAGAACAGTTCCAGCACCTGTTCCGGCGGGCGGCCGATCATGGCCTTGCCGTTATGGATCACGACGGGGCGTTCGATCAGCTTGGGGTTCTGGGACATCGCCTTCAGGACAGCTTCCTCGTCCTCGACGGCTTTCAGGCCGAGCTCGCGATAGATCGTTTCGTTCTTGCGCAGCCATTCGTGCGCCGAGGTGTAGCCGAGCTGTTTCAGCACGGTCTTGAGCTCGGAGACGCTGGGCGCGTCCTCCATGTAATTGCGAACGGTGAGATCGCCGCCGCGCGCCTCGAGCAAGGCCAGCGTCTGACGGGATTTCGAACAGCGCGGATTGTGCCAGATGGTCGTCGAATCGCTCATTTTTCTTCCCTCAAGTCGAGTGATGAAAGCCGGTCTTGCCACTCGACATCAAGTCTTCATCTGCATTTGCCATCTACGGCAGGGTCATGCGTCATTGTCGCCCGCGGCCGACAGCAGGGCCCGGGCGGCGTCCAGATGCAGGCGTTCCACCATGTCGCCATCGAGCGAGATCACGCCCTTTCCGGCGTTCTCGGGATCGGCGAAGGCGGCGACAATGCGGGCGGCCCGTTCCAGCTCCGCAGAGGTGGGGCCGAAATAAAGATGTGCAAGATCCACCTGGCCGGGATGGATCAGGGTCTTTCCGTCAAAGCCCAGCGTGCGGCCCTGTTCGGCCTCGGCGCGGAAGCCCTTCGGGTCGCGGAACTGGTTGTAGACGCCGTCCAGCGCGTAAAGCCCGCGGGCCCGCGCGGCGCACACAATGGCGGCCAGGTGCGGCACCAGCGCCAGCCGGGCCTGTTCGGCCGTGCAGCGCAGCTCCTTGGCGAGGTCATTGGTACCGGCGATCAGCCCGGCCAGCCCGGTCCCCGTGGCGCTGGCAATGCCGTTGAGATTCATCACGCCCAGCGGCGTCTCGATCATCGCCCAGATCGGGATGGAGGTGCCATGCGTGCTCAATGCGCTGCGTGCGGCATGCAGATCGCCGACCTGGTTGACCTTGGGCAGCACGATGGCGTCGGCCCGGGCCGATTCGCGCATGTCGGCGGCATTCCAGGCCGTGTCCGGACCATTGACGCGTACCGCACGGATCGCGCCGGAGGCCGACCAGCTGTCGAGCGCGTCGGCAACGCGGGCGCGGGCCTCGTCCTTTTCGTCCGGACCCACGGCATCTTCCAGATCCAGGATCAGGAGATCGGCGCCGACATGGGCAGCCTTCTCGATGGCGCGGGGCTTGGAGGCGGGAACGAAGAGGGCGGAGCGTATCAGTCGGCGCATGTAGGGTCCGGATGGGGCTTCAGCTCTTGGGAAAATCGGATATAGCATACTTCCCATGCCGATGGCGCTGATCCTTTCCAGTCTCGTGGCGGCCTCCCGTGTGGGGGGCGGCGTGTCCGAGCGCGTGCTCAACGCGGCCGGCATCGACACCATGCTCGTGCCCACCGTGCTTTACGGCCGCCAGCCCGGCTGGGGCCCGCCCGGCGGCGGGCCGGTGGAACAGGACATGTTCGAGGGCGTGCTCTCCGGCATTTCCGACCAGGGTCTGCTCGACATCACCGATGTCGTGCTGACCGGCTATTTCGCCGATGTCGGCCAGATCTTCGATACGGCCGCGGCGATCGATGTCGTACGCAAGGGCTCGCGGGTCAATCGCGGTGTCCGCGCCTTCGCCCGCGAGCCGATCGTCGTGGTCGACCCGATCATGGGCGATGCGCCGGGCGGACTCTATGTGCCGCCCGCCATCGCCGCCGGCATCAAGGACCAGCTGGTCAGCCGCGCCGACTTGGTGACGCCGAACGCTTTCGAGCTCGGTCATATCACCGGACGCCAGCTGACCGACCTGGCCTCCATGGTGCGGGCAGCCCGATCGCTCGAATGCCCCGCCATCGTCACCTCCCTGCCGCGGCACGGGCAGATCGGCGTCATGTATGTCGACAATAGCGAGGCCTGGCTGGTCACGCATGAGCGTATCCCCGATGCGCCGAAAGGCACGGGCGATGTGCTGACGGCGGCGTTTGTCGGCGCCATCGTCAACGGAGCCGAACCGAAAGCCGCACTCGAGCACGCCGTGGCAGCCACCGTATCCGTGGTGATGCGGGCGCATGAGTGGAAGGCGCCGGAACTGCCGATTGTCGCTGCTGCCGACGTATTGCGTCAGCCGCTGGTCAGCTATGAGGCCGAGGCGATCTAGGCACGGCTGAGATGCGTCAGTATCGCCCTTGCTCGGGTGCCCCGGAACGGGTTAGCCAGACCGTCATGACCACCGACACCCTCCCCGCCGTCCACGGCTCTGTTGCGCCGGGTTTCGAACCCGTCCGCGACGCGTTTCTCGCCAATTGGTCCGATCAGGACGAGATCGGCGCCGGTTTCGCCCTGCGCATCGATGGCGAGACGGTCGTCGACATTCACGCCGGCTGGGCCGATCGCAAGAAATCGCGGGACTGGCAGACCGACACGCTGGTGCCGGTCTATTCGACGGGCAAGGCGGTTGCCGCGCTGGTCATGGCCAAGCTCGTCGATCGCGGTCTTCTGCAATACGACGTGCCGGTGGCCGACTACTGGCCGGAATTCGCCGCGGGCGGGAAGTCGCGGGTCACGGTGGCCGAGGCGCTGTCGCACCAGGCGGGTCTGTCGGGCATTGCCGAGGAGATGGATGCGGGCGACTGGTTCGATGCGGCAAAGATCGAGGATCGCCTCGCCCGCCAGGCGCCGTTGTGGGAGCTGGGCACCGGCTCGGGCTATCACCCCGTCACCTTTGGCTTCATCGCCGACGCCCTGGCGCGCCGCACCGACGGCCGGTCGATCGGCGCCATCCTGCGCGAGGACATCTGCGGTCCGACCGGGATCGATTTCCATGTCGGCCTGCCCGAAAGCGAGCATGCCCGCACGGCCGAGCATGCCATGCCGCGCCAGGTGCCCGATCTGGGTGAGCGGACGCGGCCGCGTGAACTGGCCTTCCTGAAGGCCTGGTCCTCACCCGGCCGCCGCGGCGCCACGGAATGGCGCAAGGCCGAATTCCCCGCTGCCAACGCCCACGCGACCGCGTCTGCCCTGGCCCGCCTGATGGGCGTCTATGCGCTGGACGGCAAGCTGGACGACAAGCGTTTCCTGTCGGCCGCCACGCTAGAGGCGCTGGTGAAGGAACGCGTCGCCGGCCCTGACAAGGTCCTGCCCTTCGATCTTTCCTGGGCAGCCGGTGTGATGCGCAATACCCGTACGCAATTCTACGGTCCGACGCCGGAGGCTGTGGGCCATTCCGGCTGGGGCGGATCCTGTGCCTTTGCCGATCCGGTCCGGCGCCTGACCGGCGCCTATGTGATGAACCGCCAGCAGCACTATCTCGCCGGCGACCCCCGCCCCATGCGGATCATCGAGGCGGTCTACGGCTGTCTGTAGGGCTGGCCCCGGCGGTTCTAGTCGGTCATCTGGAAAATCATCTGGTCCGTTCGCGGGGCATCCGGCCCGTCAAGACAGGCTGGCGGCAGTGCGTAGCGCATCAAAGCATCGCGCGCCGAGGCTTCGAACAGTGCGGCGTCCGGTTCTGACAGGCCGCTCGCGTCGGCAATGCTTGCCCGGATATCTGTCGCTTGCCCGTTATCCTGCCAGGCATAGGTCAGGGTGACACGCACCGGCGCTTCGATCTCGATCTGTGTTCCGTCAGCCCTTACTGGCCAGGTTGCTCGAAGACGGGCGCCGTGGAACGAGCAGGCGTGCGGCGAATGGAGCGTTTCGGCGAACGTCAGATCGTCCGCCGAAACCTCGAGCGGGTCCGGCATATCCGAGAGGATTTGCGAGCCCAGTGACTGTACGCATTGCGTCTCCTCCGCGCTCATCGAGGCGGCGTCTGTGATGCCGCAAACGGCTGGTGGCGCGCTGGCCTGGAGAATTCCGGCAATCGCGATCAGGGCAGGCATTCCGGCAGTCCTTCCGGTTGGGGCCACGCGAACGACCAGTGTCGCTGAGCGCAACATGTCGGGGCAATACGGCCCTTGTTCGGCACCAGGCGGTCGCGGTTCAAGTTCGACAACCGGCCCGGCGCCTTCTAGCCTGTCGAGAACAAGGCAGGAGTCGCGCATGTATCTGGGACATTTCTCGGTTTCGCTGGCGGTGAAGGATATCCGCAAATCGCTGGCCTTCTACGAGGCGCTGGGGTTTGAGAAGCTTGACGGCGATGTCGAGCAGAACTGGCTGATCCTGAAGAGCGGCGAGGCGAAGATCGGCCTGTTCCAGGGCATGTTCGAAGAGGATCTGCTCACCTTCAACCCGTCCGATGCCCGCGCGCTGGAAAAGGCGCTGAAGGACAAGGGCATCGAGCCGGAAACCGGCACGTCCGGCGATGAAGGTCCGGCCCATTTCGTGCTGAAGGACCCGGACGGGCGGACCATTCTCGTTGATCAGTTCTGAGCGGGCACCGGTCCGATCAGGTCCCAGTCATTGCCGTAAAGATCGCGGAAGACCGCGACGCGGCCGTAGGCTTCGTCGCGGGGCGGGCGGATGAATTCGACGCCGTTTGCCTGCAGGCGGGCGTAGTCGCGATCGAAATCCGCCGTCTCCAGAAAGAAGCCGACGCGGCCGCCGGCCTGTCGGCCGATCGCGGTGGCCTGATCCGGGCTGGCCGCGCGCGCCAGCAGCAGGTTCGCGCCGCCGGTGCCGGGTGAGACGACGACCCAGCGCTTGATGTCCGAAAGCCGCGTATCCTCGATCAGCTCGAAGCCCAGCACACCGCAATAATAGGCGATGGCCCGGTCATAATCATCGACAACGAGGGTGATCTGGAACAGGCGCATCAGCCGCCCGCAGCCGGAAAGCGCCGCTGCAGCCAGTCCAGCATGTGGGCGTTGAGCAATTCCGGGGCTTCCCACATCGTCCAGTGGCCGCAGCCTTCGATGATCTGGAATTCCACGTCCTTGCACAGGGCAGGCATCCATCCGGCCAGTTTCGGCGGCAGCATGAAATCCTTTTCGGCCGAGACCATCAGGCAGGGCATGGCGAGCCGGTGGTCGACACCGCCCATGCGCTGCCAGTTGGCGTCGAAATTCCGGTAGAGATTGATGCCCGGCGTAAAGCCCGTGGTGCGATAGGCGTCGGCATAGACGGCGCGGTCTTCCGGGCTGACGACGATCTTGTCTTCCGGACGGCCCTCGAAAGTCTCGAACTGTTTGGGAATGTGGGTGACCTGTGGGTAGAGGTCTTCCGGATCGCCCTCAACCGGGGTTCCGAAGATGAAGGCGAAGAACTCGTCCTCGCGGCCCTCGAAGCGGCTTTCGGCATAACCCGGCTCCTGGAAGCGCAGGATGTAGTGATCCTCGCCGCCGATCTGCCGAAAAGTGTTCGTGGGCGGTTCGGCGCCGCGGGGCAGGTGGGGCGTGTTGACGCCGATCACCCCGGCAACCCGTTCCGGGGCCAGCATGGCCGCATGCCAGACGATGATCCCGCCCCAGTCATGGCCGGCGAAGACGGCGGTCTCATGGCCCAGCGCGTCGAGCAGTCCGGTCAGGTCGCCCACCAGCGTGTCGATATTGTAGGCGTCGGCGCCTTCGGGACAGTCCGACCCGCCAAACCCCCGCAGATCGGGCGCGATCACGCGGTAGCCGGCCTCGGCCAGCACACCGATCTGGTTCTTCCAGGACCAGGCGAGCTCGGGCCAGCCATGGGCCAGGATGAGCGGCTGGCCGTCTTCCGGTCCGGCGAGGTGAACAGCGAGCGTGATGCCGTTTGTGGCGATACGCGTGGCGGGGGGGAAATCGGTCATCGAGCCTCTCCGGTCCTGAAACCTCTTGGGGATCAGGCGATTATTGTTGCGGCGCAGGAGAGAACAGGGATCCGGCGCGGTCAAGACCGCGGCCGGACGGGCTATTCCGCTTCCGGCTGGGCCTCGGCGGCGACGGCCCGCTTCTTCTGCCGCCGCAGGGTGGAGTAGGCGAACATGCCCACGCCCGCCCAGATGAAGGCGAAGGTGACGAGGTGGGAGGCGGTGAAGGTCTCCCCGCCCATCACGCCGATCGCGAACTGCATGGAGGGCGCGATGAATTGCAAAAGGCCCATGGTCGACAGGTGCAGTCCGCGCACGCCGATGGCGTAGAGCAGCAGCGGCACCACCGTCACCAGGCCGGCGGCCATCAGCATCAGCGCCTGTGCGGGGCTTTCCTGGAAATGCCCCAGCCCGTTCAGCTGCAGGATGGTAAGCCCGACGATCGCGATGGGCAGGTTGAAGGAGGTTTCCCAGAACAGGCCGATCCGGCCGTCAACGGCGGCGACCTTGCGCAGATAGCCATAGGCCGTGAAGGAGGTGGCCAGCGCCAGCGAGATCCACGGCACCTGGCCGACGGCGATGATCTGGTTCGCCACGCCGAGCGCGGCGAGCACGATGGCAGCGATGCGGAACGGGCCGAGCGGTTCGCGCAGGACGATCACGCCGACCGCCACGCTCATCAGCGGGTTGATGTAATAGCCCAGCGAGGCCTGCAGCACGTGGCCGGAATTCACCGCAAAGATGAAGATCCACCAGTTGACCGAGATCAGGGCCGCCGTGCCCACCAGTGTCAGGATTGTCCGGCGATCGGCCAGGACGGCCAGGGCCTGGCGCATCTTGCCCGAAACCGCCAGCACCAGGGCCAGGATCGGCACCGCCCAGATAATGCGGTGCATCACGATCTCGAACGGGTTGGCAAAATCCAGCGCCTGGAAGAAGAGCGGCGCCACGCCCCAGATCAGATAGCTGGACAGGCCGGCCGCCAGCGCGGGGCGGATGTCGGTATTCGGCTCGGACGACATGCGACACTCCCTCGCGCAGCATTCCCAGCACATAGGATGAGCGGGCCGGGAATGCGACCCGTATCCTGTGCATGTCTGCCATGCCGACGGTCACGCGGGGTCATTGCACAAGTGTGCGGATCGATCTTTTGTTATAGGAGCGGGCGCATCGGACGGGGGGATCATGCGGCACAAGACGGACTATCGGCCGGATATCGACGGGCTGCGTGCGATCGCGGTGCTGGCGGTTGTCCTGTTCCACCTGGATATCGAGGTGTTTTCCGGCGGATTTGTCGGCGTCGACGTCTTCTTCGTGATCTCCGGCTTCCTCATCTCTTCCATCATTGCGGCCAAGGCGGAAGCCGGCCGTTTCTCGTTCCGGGACTTCTATCTTGGGCGCGTCCGGCGGATCATTCCCCCGCTCGTGGCCACGGTCGCGGTTACCTTCATTGCGTCAGCCTTCATTCTGACCCCGGACGACTTTCAGCGTTTTTCCCGCAGCGCCGTTGCCGCGCTCGCCTCCGCATCGAATATCGTCTTCTACCTCGAGGCCGGCTACTGGGACACGGCGTCGGAGCTCAAACCGCTTCTGCACACCTGGTCTCTGGGGGTCGAGGAGCAGTTCTATCTCGTCTGGCCGGCCGTGATCGTGGGCGCGCTGACGTTTGCCGGACGTGCGCGCCTTCCTGCGATCCTGGCCGGCATTGCGGTTCTGGGTTTCCTGGCGACGCTGATCTATGGCTGGCGGGACCTGTCGGGCGCCTTCTACCTCTTCCCCTTCCGGATATTCCAGTTCGCGGCAGGCGCGGCCCTGGGGTGTTTCGCCCGGCAGGACGCCTGGACCCGGCACAGCCCGCCGGGCCGGGTGCGGGACGGCCTGTTCCTGGCGGGGCTGGTGTCAGTACTGGCGAGCGTTCTTCTGTTCGACGGCGAGACGGCTTTTCCCGGCTGGGCGGTGCTCCTGCCCACTCTTGGTGCCGTCGCGCTGCTTCTGTCCGGCAGCTTCATGAACCGGCAGGCGGGTCTCGGCCGTCTGATGCTGGAAAACCCGGTCAGTATCTGGCTCGGCAAAATATCCTATGCCCTGTATCTCGTTCACTGGCCGGTCGTCGCGCTCTACCGCTACCGCACCGGGCTGGATCTGACACCGGTCGAGCAACTGGTGCTGGCCGCAGCGATGCTTCTGGCGGCGGCCGGCCTGCACTACGGGCTGGAGCGGCGCTTCTACCGCCGTGCTGGTGAGACGTCGGCCGAATTCCGCCTGACACCGGGGGCGTTTGCGCTCCGGACGGTGGCCGTCAGCCTGGTCTTCGCATGTGTGGCAGGGCATGCCTGGTTCGCCGGCGGCTGGGCTTGGCGGATACCCGACCTGTCGCTGACGGCGGAACAGATCGAGGCCGGGCAGAGAGCCCGCTTTTCCCGTCAGGACGAGGTCTGCCAGATCGACGCGTTCTACAGCGGGGATCCGCTGTGCAACCGGCCGGATGCCAGACGTGTGCTGTTTCTCGGGAACTCTCACGAGCCGGATGCCTACAACTTCCTGCTGGGCGGATTCGGTGATCAGCCGGGGCTGGAGTTCGTTCGCTTCGGGACGGCCAATCCGTGCGGCCGCATCGAAATAGCACCGGACGGCCGGCTGGTGTCCGACCGGCCGGCCTGTGGGGACAGGCTCGAGGTTCTCAACCGCGACGATTTTCTCGCTTCGATCGACGATCTCGTCTACGCGGTCCGGGGCCCGTTCTGGTCAAACAAGCGCGGCTTTGTCGACCTGCTTGCCTGGCTCAAGGCCCGCAATCCGGACCTTCGCGTCATCGTTATGGGCGGGTATTTCTCCACCGATATCCCGTGCGCCAGAATCGTGAATGAGACGGGAGATCCGCGCAATTGCGCTGCGCCGGAGCATGTCACCGGGTTCGAGGGCAATCCGCAGGACGAGCCGCTCTACGGCGAGGTCATGGCATTGGCGGACGTCTATATCGATCGGGTGGCCCTGTTGTGCGAGGAGCGCCGGGCAGAAACCTGCCTCACCCGGACGCCCGAAGGCATCCCCGTCTTCTATGACGAACACCACATGTCGCTGGAATTCGCGGAAATGGCGGGCCGGATGTATGCCGAGCAGAACCCGGACCTGTTCGGCCCGCAGCCCGCGGCCGCACCCGGCTCCGAAGTGGAGCCGGGCGGGCAGTAGCCGGGGTCTCAGCTGTTTTTCAACAGGCCCTTGTTGAGCAGGCCTTCGGCGATCTGCACGGCATTCAGGGCGGCGCCCTTGCGCAGATTGTCCGAGACGACCCACAGGGCGAGGCCGTTCTCGACGGTCGGGTCCTCGCGGATACGCGACACGAAGGTGGCGAATTCGCCGACGCATTCGACCGGCGTCACGTAGCCCTCGTCCTCACGCTTGTCGATGACCATCAGGCCGGGACTTTCCCGCAGCAGGGCGCGGGCCTCGTCGGCCGACATTTCGTCTTCCAGCTCCAGATGCGCCGCGATCGAGTGGCCGACAAAGACCGGAACGCGGGCGCAGGTGGCGAAGAGCTTGATCTTCGGATCGAGGATCTTCTTCGTCTCCACCGTCATCTTCCACTCTTCCTTGGTGGCGCCGTCTTCCATGAAGACGTCGATGTGCGGGATGACGTTGAAGGCGATCTGCTTGGTGAATTTCTGCGGCGTCGGCTGGTCGTTGACGTAGATGCCCTTGGTCTGGGTCCACAGCTCGTCCATGCCTTCCTGACCCGCGCCGGAGACGGACTGGTAGGTAGCGCAGGAAACGCGCTTGATGCCGACCCGGTCATGGATCGGCTTCAGGGCGACGACAAGCTGGATGGTCGAGCAGTTCGGATTGGCGACAATGCCCTTCTTCTTCACGCCGTCGAGGGCATCCAGATTGACCTCGGGCACCACCAGCGGCACGTCCGGATCCATCCGCCAGGCCGAGGAATTGTCGACCACGATGGCGCCGGCCTTGGCAATCTTCGGCGCCCATTCCTTCGACGGCTCACCACCGGCGGACATCAGGACAAGGTCGACCTTGGAGTAATCGAAGGTCTCGACGTCCTGGCATTTCAGCGTCCTCTCGCCATAGGAGAGTTCCACGCCCATGGATTTGCGGGTCGCCAGTGCATACACCTCATCGGCGGGGAACAGCCGTTCCGCCAGAATGGTGAGCATCTCCTTGCCCACCGCGCCTGTTGCACCGAAAACCGCGACTTTCACGCCCATCTTGACTGACCTTTCAGCATGCCCGGAGTTGATCTCGTGCCGACAGGTGACGCCTTAAACCCCTCATTGAGGCAAGGCTAGGGCGGAGTTCAGGGAAAGCGGGGTTGCGGGCAAATTTTTTCGCCGGCCTGTGGTCGCTGGGCGGTGATGTGGACGGATCGACTTCACTTTTACGGGTTTGTGGGTCGTTCTTGCCGGCGCCGAGGTGTCTGGCTGAGGGGGGCCGCTAGCGCTTCTTCTGCATGCGCAGCCAGATGCGCCAGGCGACGAGGCCGACGAGCAGCAGGACGATCAGATCGAGCGCGTTGAAGCCCAGAAAGAGCGGCGTGATCAGCCGCTGCAGGACGCCCCAGCGGCCGTCATAGATCGTCTCGCCCTGGCGGGCGAAGCCGATATAGACCGCGACGCCGACCATCAGGGCTGCCCCGAAACCGGCCAGACGGATCATCGCGCCGGGGTTGAAGCCTCCGGTGGACTGTCGCTGCCGGTCACGCTGGCGATGGGTGCGGTCGAGAAAGCGGCGTCGGCTCATCCGCGCAGGAGTAGGCGATCTTCCGGCGGGGTCAAGCCGCCAGGGCTGCATGGCCTGGCGTGGACGGCAAGGTTTTGTTGCGTATGCCACAAGAGTTTCATTTGCTTTGTGAGCAAATCCGTGCGCATATCCGCGGCGACGGGCGGCCCCAGAGGCCGGACGGAATTCTGATCGCCTACCCGGTGGCGCCCGTGAGGGGGTCACATCGGACACCTAGACTTCAGCCTTCCCCGACTTTCTACGTCCGTAATACCAGTGTCAGGGCGCTGACATTGCATTTTTTCTATGCCCGCACGCAGGGCACGCATTCAAGGGAAGGTTCCCCATGGCCACAGGTACGGTCAAATTCTTCAACCAAAGCAAAGGCTTTGGCTTCATCACCCCGGACGAGGGCGGCAATGACGTCTTCGTGCACATCTCCGCTGTCCAGGCATCTGGCCTGCCGGGGCTGAACGACGGCCAAAAGGTCTCCTTCGAGACCGAACCGGACCGTCGCGGCAAGGGACCGAAGGCGATCAACCTGCAATACGCCGACTAAGGCGCAACAGGATCCAGAAGATCGAACGGCGTGGAGAGCAATCTCCACGCCGTTTTCTTTTGCCGATTGCTTGTTGGGCGGTGCCTATTCGCCGGCCGGCTCGCCGGTCATGGCATCGCGCACCGCCACCGCGGTGGCCGGAAAGTCGGCAAACACGCCGTCGACGCCCAGCCGGTAGACGCGCTCCAGCTCCGTGGCGATATCGATGTCCTCGGCCAGCGGGACATCGTCGCGGAAGGTCCAGGGGTGGACCTCAAGGCCCAGCGCATGGGCGCGGGCGACAAAACCGGTATCCTCGCCCGCCTCGGTGATGACCAGACCCTTGGCAGGGCCGACGGCATCGGCGAAGACGGCCAGGTCGTCCAGGGCGACACTCGGCTGCAGCGGATCGGCCGAGGGGTCGAGCTCCTGCATCGGGAAGACCAGCATCGCCAGCGGCGTGTCGATCTCGGTATTCAGCCGCGCCAGGAAGTCCGGCTCGAAACACTGGATGGTCATCGGCGCATCGGCGCTGTCGAGCCCGCGCTCGCGCAGGATGCGGACGAGCTCGGGCAGCGGGTCCAGACCGATCGAGACGAAATGACCCGGCGCCTTGACCTCAGGCTCGGTGGGGATGCCATGCGAGGCGGCGAGATCCAGAACCTCCTCGAAGGTCGGGATCGGAAATTCGCCATTGAATCTCGCATCGCGCTGGGGCCAGGGCTGGATGGCGCGCAGGGTGCGCAGCTCGGCGAGCGTGAAGTCCTCGACCCACCAGTCGGACCGGCCGTCCTGTTCGCGCCGGCGGTCGGCGAATTCGGCGTGGTCGGCAATGTCGGTCGTGGTGGACAGATAATGGTCGTGACGGACCACAAGCACGCCATCGGCGGTCATCACGAGGTCGGGCTCGATCACGTCGGCGCCCTGCGCGATGGCCAGTTCATAGGCGGCCAGCGTGTGCTCCGGCCGTTCGCCGCTGGCACCGCGATGGGCAATCACGAGCGGCGGTTCGCCGGACAGGGTCTGCCAGGACATCGGCGCTGCCGTGTCTTCCTCGCCGCAGGCGGCAAGCCCGGCAGCCAGCGAGAAGGCCAGTCCGGCTAGAATGATGTGTCGGCGCATCTTCCCCTCCGCGTGCGTTGCGCGGCACACTAGCGCGTGCCCTGCGGCAAGAGGAGTGACAAATGAGCGACAAGTCGCGTTTCGACACGCTGACCGAAGCCGCCGAGCGCTATGGCCGGCTGAGCCTGGACAATTATGCCATCGTGCGCAGCGTCGCCGAGAATGTGTCGGCGGGCTTCTGCCGTTATCTCGGCGATGACAAGGGTGTGTGCGTGCATCTCGTGCCGCCGGAGGGCGCCTGGGTGCCGCAGCCCTACCGCTCCGGCGCCTTTTCGGTCTCGGGAACAGGCTTTCTTCCGCTGGGGCCGATCAGTTTCGGCCTGGCCGTGAAAGTGTCGCGCACGGGCGACTGGATCCGGCTTGTGCTGACCTGCGCCAAGAAGGGGCATCACATGGAGATCGCCATTGCCAACGGGCCGGTCTTCGATATCGGCCTGCCGGTCTCGGATACCGAGCTGTTCGATTTGTTCGAGCGGCTGCACGCGCATCTGGTGCGCTGGTTCGGCGATGCCGCCGACCTCTTCGAGCATGGCGATTATGGCGGGCAGTCCATCGGCTTCGACTTCCTGCACAACGATCCGGCCGAAAAGGGCGAGAGCTAGAAAGGCCAGGCGGAGGCCAGGCCGGCACCGCTCGCCAGTGTAACCGCGAGCCCGGACATCATGCGCCGTCGCAGGACCATGCCGCCGGCCATGCGCACTGCGGTGGCGAAGTTCGATGCGCCGATCAGGGTGACCGGCCCGCCGATCAGCAGGGCCGCGGCCAAGGAGACGAGGGCGAGTTGTATCTCGAGTGGTAGCGTGGTCATGACAGCCTCCCCGACTGTTTGCCGTCATGCAGGCGACGGCGGGTTCGAAACGCGCTAACAACGCCGCCATGATGCACGCACCGCCTGACCTCACCCTGACCATCGCACTCATCGCCGGTTCAGGCGTCGCCGCGCAATGGCTCGCCTGGCGGCTGCGCTGGCCGTCCATCGTGCTGATGATGGGCGCCGGTCTCCTCCTGGGGCCGGTCTTCAGCCTTATCACGGGCGCGCCGCTGCTCGATCCGGAAGCGAGTTTCGGCGGCTATCTCCGGCCGATGATCGCCCTGGCGGTCGGCGTGATCCTGTTCGAGGGCGGTATCACCCTGAATTTCCGCGAGCTGCGCGGCGTGTCGAAACCGGTCTGGCGGCTTGTCCTGCTGGGCGTGCCGCTCAACGGCATTCTGGCGACGCTGGCGCTGCACTATGTGGCGGGCCTTGCGCTCGACCTGTCGGCAATGATCGGCGCGCTTCTGACCGTCACCGGGCCGACCGTCGTGCTGCCGCTGCTGCGGCAGGCAAAACTGCCGCCGCGCATCGCTTCGGTGCTGAAATGGGAAGGCATCGTCAACGACCCGATCGGCGCGCTCGCCGCCGTGTTTGTGTTCGAGGCCGTGCGCCAGAACGCGCTGGGCCAGGACTGGGCCGGTGCAGCCGGGGCGCTGGCCTTCGGCGCGGTGATCGGGGCCGGGCTGGGCATTGCCTTCGGCTTCGGCCTGTCGCGCGCCTTCCGCCGCGGCTGGGTGCCGGAACAGATGAAGGCCCCGCTCGTGCTGGCCTCGGTGCTGGTCTGCTTCTCGGCCGCCGAGGCGCTGGCGCACGAGACCGGCCTGGTCGCCGTGACGGTTTTCGGCCTGGTCGTTGCCAATTCGCGCCTGGCCTCGATCGAGGAGATGCGCCGCTTCAAGGAAGGCATCGCCTCCATTCTCGTCGCGAGTGTCTTCGTGGTGCTCGCCGCCGGGCTGACGCCGTCGGCCCTGGCCGAGCTGAACTGGCGGCATGCGGCTTTTGTGGTGGTGCTGATCCTGGTTGCCCGGCCGCTCGGCATTTTCCTCGCGACCCTGAATTCCGGCCTGAACCTGCGCGAAACCGCCTTTGTCGGCCTAATCGGTCCGCGCGGTGTGGTCGCGGCGGCGACCGCCGGGCACCTGGCCGCCGAGCTCGTCGAGGCCGGCCGCGCGGACGCCGCCATCCTGGCGCCGCTGGTCTTCGTCACCGTGTTCGCCAGCGTGGTGGGCTGCGGCTTCGCCGTGACGCCGCTGGCGCGCCTGTTCGGCCTGTCGCAGTCGGGGCCGGAGCGGCTGCTGATTGTCGGCGCCAATCCCTGGAGCCTGGGGCTTGCGGGCGTGCTGAAGAAGATCGAGGTGCCCCATACGGTAGCCGATACCAGCTGGCGCCGCCTGCGGGCTGCCCGGCTGGACGGGCATGATGTCTATTATGGCGAGGTGTTGTCCGAGGCTGCCGAGTGGCGGCTGGAGCCGTCGCGTTTCTCGGCCCTGGTCGCGGCCTCCGCCAATGATGCCTACAACGCGCTGGTCTGTATCGACTATGCGCCCGAGCTGGGCCGGTCGCGCGTCTACCAGCTGTCGGCCCATGAAGGGCTCGACGAGGGCGAGCGGGGTGAGGACGATCCCCGTTCCATCGCCTTTACGGCCCGGGGCCGGACCCTGATCCGGCGCGGCCGGGGCTATGACGGTCTGGCGCGGGACTGGTGGCGCGGCTGGCGGTTCCGCACCACGCGCCTGACCGAGGAATACCCGCTGTCGCGCTATCTCGAGGATCTCGACGAAAATGCCGATCTCGTTCTGGCGCGTCAGCCGAACGGTACACTCGTCCTGCTGGGGCCGGGGCGCGAGCCGCCGGACGCGCCCGGAACGGTGATCGTCAGCTTCGCGCCGCCGCGTGATGAGCAGGCGGAGAGCGGCGAGCCCGCCGGTCCGGCGCGTCAGTAGTCGGGGAAGTCGTCGACCGGTTGCGAACCGCCCGGCCGGGCGCCGCCGCAATAGGGCCAGTTGTCCGCATTGGGGTCGCCATGGGGGCAGACCGCGTCGCTGCCTTCATAGATGACGCAGCCGGACAGGCTTGCCGCGCCCAGCAGCGCCGCACACACCAGAAACACACGCTTTACGGTCATTGGAAGCACCCCTTGTGGAGCCCCAATGGTGACGCCCCGCGCCGCCCTGCGCAAGTCCGCCTGACCATCAAAAAACGCGCCCCGGATATCCCGGAGCGCGTCTTCCGTCGAGCCGGTCCTTTGGGAACCGGTCCCGTTTTAGACGGGCGGCGACTGGCCGCGGATCGCCCGGGCGACGAGCGCCAGGACAAACAGGGCCAGGAACACCACGAACAGGATCTGCGCGATGCCGGCAAAAGCACTGGCCATCCCGCCGAATCCCAGGACAGCGGCGACAACCGCAAAGATGAAGAACAGAATTGCCCAGCTGAGCATGACGGACTCCTTTTTCTAGCTTTTTATCCAGTGACGGACCCGGCGGCGTCAGATCGTGCCGGCGCGCGGCGGCTCCGGGGTCGGTTCCACGCGGGCTGCGCGGTATCCGGCCACGAGTTCGGACCAGCTTTGATGGGCGACGATCGTGTTGGCGTCCGGCCGGTAGTCGAGAAAGCCGACGGCGTGCTCGATCGTCATGCCCGGAATGGCGTCCGGTCCCGTCCAGGCGATTTCCAGAGCGGCGATGCTGTCATCGGGCCGTCTCAGGACGGTGATGACGTGACCGCGGGCAACCCCGGTCCTGTCCGTTACGGACAGGGCTTCGAGTGTGGCGGTCGAAACCGGCATCGCGGTTGCCGTTTCCGGCGGGCGATTGCGCAGTTCGAGCACCGGGGGCTGGGCGAAACCGGCGATCAGCAGGCTTCCCAGCGCGGCGCCGGCCAAGTGTGTCAGCCTGGACATGACGGGCCTCCTTGCCGCTCGATCAATCAACGCGCAGCTGCGCGAGGCGTTCCCTGCCACCGGCTATTCATGGGGAATTAACCCTGCCGGCGGCAGATAGGACGACCGGATTCACACAGGAAATGCCATGGCCCGCCGGCCCCGAAATGTCCCTGCGGCCGACCGCGCCCGCCCGGCGCCCGCGCGCCGCAGACGCCGGCGTGGCGGCAAGCCGGGCCTGCCCTTGTGGCGGCTCTTTGCGGCTCTCTTTGTTATCGGGGCCCTCGCCGTCGCCGCGCTTCTGGTCTCCGTCGCGCGGGACCTGCCCGACACGTCCAGCCTGGCCGCCGTCGAACGCTCCTCCACCATCGCCTTCCTGGATCATCGCGGCCGTCTGATCGCACGCCGCGGATCCGCCCATGGTCATGAAGTCGCGGTGGCGGACCTGCCGCCCTACCTGGTCGATGCCGTGCTGGCGGTCGAGGACCGGCGCTTCTACAGCCACCCCGGGGTCGATGTGATCGGCCTGTCGCGGGCCATGCTGGCCAATATCCGGGCCGGTCATATCGTGCAGGGCGGGTCGACCCTGACCCAGCAGCTGGCGAAAAACCTCTTCCTGTCGCCCGAGCGCACCTGGCGCCGCAAGCTGCAGGAAATGATGCTCGCCTTCTGGCTGGAGAGCCGCTTCACCAAGGACGAGATTCTCGAGCTTTATCTCAACCGTGTCTATTTCGGCGGCGGCGCCTATGGCATCGAAGCCGCATCGCTGCGCTATTTCGGCAAGCCCGCCAGCGAAGTGACGCTGGGCGAGGCGGCGCTGCTGGCCGGCCTCCTGAAGGCGCCCTCGCGCTACAGCCCGGTCAATGACGCCAGCCGAGCTGCGGCACGGGCCACAGTCGTGCTCGACCTGATGATGCAGACCGGCCGCATCACCGAGGCCGAACGCGTCGCCGCCGCCAGCACGCCGATCCGCGTATCGCGCGGTGCATCGAGCCCGGGCGCGCAGTATTTCATCGACTGGATTTTCCCGTCCGTCCGCGAAATCGCCGGCCCCAGCCATGGCGATCTGGTGGTCCGCACGACGCTCGATGTCGACGCCCAGCGCGCCGCCGAGGCGGCCCTGGAAGGCGTGCTGGCCGATCCGGCCCGTGCTGCCGGGGTCAGCGAGGGGGCCCTGGTCTCGCTGGCGCATGACGGGTCCGTGCGCGCCATGGTCGGCGGGCGGTCCTATGTCCGCTCGCAATTCAATCGCGCGATCCTGGCGAGCCGGCAGCCCGGCTCGGCCTTCAAGGCCTTCGTCTATGCCTCGGCCTTCGAAGCCGGCCTGTCGCCGGACGATGTGCGCGACGACCGGCCCGTGCGTGTCGGCGACTGGGAACCGCAGAATTACAACGACACATATCGCGGCGAGATGACCCTGCGCGAAGCCTTCGCGCGGTCCTCCAATTCCATTGCCGTGCAGATCGCCGAGGAGACCGGCCGGGGCCATGTCGCCCGCCTGACGCGCCGGCTGGGCATGGAAAGCCCGATGCGCGCCGACCGCTCTCTGGCGCTGGGCGCCTATGAAGTCACGCCGCTGGAGCTGGCCGGCGCCTACACACCCTTCGCCAATGGCGGCTACCGGGTCTCGCCTTTCGGTATCATCTCCATCGAGACCGAGGCAGGCGATCTGGTGTTCGAAACGCCGCCACCGGCCGATCGCCGGGTGCTGGACGCGCGCACGGTCTCGCGCATGCAGGATCTGCTGCGCGCTGTCGTGGTGTGGGGTACGGGCCGCAATGCGGCGGTGCCCGGTCTGGAGACCGGCGGCAAGACCGGCACGACCAATGATTTCCGCGATGCCTGGTTCGCCGGCTATGGCGCCGACGTGGTGACGGCGATCTGGACCGGCAATGATGACAATGCGCCGACCGATCACGCCACGGGCGGCGGACCGCCGGCCCTGATCTTCAGTGCCTACATGCAGTCGGCACCGCACAGCGGCCTGGCCAGCGGCCATTCGCGCCCTGCCGGAGACGGACCGGCCGTCGCGCCGCTGCCCGGCGATACCGAAACGGTTGCCGCCCCGGCCGAGCGCGAGGAGCCGCGCGATCCGATCGCCGCTTTCCTGGCCGGTCTGGGGGGACCTGACAGCGAGTAATCCCCCGCGCAATGACACCTGTTCTGCAGGACGCCGCGCCAGCGGGATGCTAGGTTGCGTGCCGAGGGACCGGTACGAACTCCTGTCATCGAAAGAGGGGACCCATGAGACTTGATATCCTGCCCGCGCTCGCCCTGTCCGGCCTGGTCGTGACCGCATTGCCGGCTGGCAGCGCTCTGGCCCAGAGCCGTGCCGATGCGGAGGCCGCGCTGACGCGCATGGGCCTCATCGGCAGCGCCAGTGAAGACTTCAGCTATGCCGACGCGTCCTGGTCGCGCGGCCGCTACATCCTGTCCGACGTCGTGGTCCGCAATCTCGACATCGACAATGAAGACATCGATGTTGACGGCCCCGAGGAAATGAACATCGCGCGGATGATCTTCGAAGCGCCGCGCATCAATGCCGACGACGATGTGGTGTTCGATGCTTTCGCGGTCGAAGGGCTGTCGATGATCGATGCCGATGGCGGCCGGGTCGAGATAGCCCGGATTGCTGTCGACGGTCCCAATGCGGTGATGGCAGCCGATCTGGCGCGCATGCTGTCGGGCCAGGACGATTTCGACCCCGACTGGTCGGCCTATCGCTTCGAGTCCCTGGGCTTTGAAGGCTTCGGCGCGCAGGGCGATGACGGCGAAGGCCCGTTCGACGTCTCCGTTGAACAATTCATCCTGCAGGACTTCGGCGATGTCGAGCTCGGCCGGATGGCGCTGATGAATGTCTCCGTCGATGCCGTGTCCGAAGGCGCACCCGTGAGCTTCCGCCTGGGCGAGCTGTCCGTGACCGGTTTCCAGTCCAGCGCCTATTCCGAACTCATGGAAGCCATCGCGAGCGGTGCCGGCGAGGACGAGGTGATGAGCGCATATTATCGCACCGCCTTCTCGCCGCAGCTGGACCTGTTCGACCGTTTCGCCATGCGCGGGCTTGAAGGCTCGGCGGAGGGCGTCGGCTTTGCACTCGACAATCTGGTCGGCACGATCAACAAGGCCGGATCCCGCTATACATGGGATTTCGCGCTCGACTCCGCCCGCATCGTGCCGGATGCGGCGCAGGAAGCCGGCGCCCAGGTCGCCACCGCAATCGGCATGCTGGGCTATGAAAGCCTCGAGCTGAGCATGGCCTCCAGCGCCGTCTATGACGAGAGCACGGGCCGGATGCAGACCATCGGCGATAATTATCTGGAACTGCGTGACGGCGTCCGCCTGGAAATGGAGCAGGATTTCGGCGGGTATGACGAATACTATGCCGCCCTGCCGGAAATGGCCGAACGTTTCGGCGAGGGCGCCAAGGAAGCGCCGTCCGAAGACGCCGAAGCCGTTTTCGAGATGATGGCACCGATCATCCTGTACAACATGTCCCTTCGCATCGTCGATCAGTCCCTGCTTGAGCGGGCGCTGGAAGCCGGCGCCGCGGCCCAGGGCATCACGACCGACGAGTTGCGGATGCAGGCTGCGGCCATGGTCGGCATGGGCATGATGTCCGCGCCGCCGGAAATCCCGCGTCCGCTGCTTTCTCAACTGTCCGGTGCGCTTACCCAGTTCATCAATAATGGCGGCAGCCTGACCATTGATGTGACGCCGCCGGAACCGGTCAGCATCGGCACGATTGCCGAGCAGGTCGAGGACGACACGTTCGATTATAATGCGCTGGGGATCACGTTCAGCGCCGAGGCGCCGCAATAGCGGCGACCGGCGGCAACAGCTGGAAGGGCGCCCGGAAGCGGGCGCCCTTTTTGCATTTCAGACGGGGCCAGTGCCGTAGCCCAGCAGAGTCCGAAGTCCCGGTGCGGCGTAGTCGACCAGGCGCTTCTGGGTGTCAGGCAGCGTGGCCGGGAAACTCAGGGAGCGGCCCGCCAGATTCTCGCGCGCCGTACCGCTCTGCCCGCGATCGGCGCCGACACGGACCCGGTCGCGCCAGTCTTCAGGCAGGGCGCCGATGCCGGCTGCGTCCGCCAGCCGGGCGAAATAGGCATGGGCCTCCAGCGTATCGGGCTCGCTGCAATGCGCCGCCAACTCCTCATAGCGCACCAGGTGGATCCCCGTGCCCAGCCAGGAGACGGCATTGTGCGTGTAGATCTCCGACAGGGTCGGCGCTTTGCCCGGAATGCCGAAAATCATCATGTTCAGCATATCCTCGACGCTGACCGCATCCTTCTTGAGGTGCTCCAGATTGGCCTGGAAGGTGTCGGACAGGAAGAAGCGCGCCCGGGCGATCACCCAGTCATAGGGGTCCCGGACCAGCAGGATGTGGCGCACGCCCTTCAGCGCGATTGCCGACAGGTCCGAGAACAGCAGGTGCCCCCAGCTCAGTTTGGGCATCTCCGCATCGAACGCCTTGCGGTGCTGGGCCAGGATCGGGTGCTGGATGAAGGCAGCGGGGTAGTGCTGCTCGACCGGCACGAACATGCGCATGACATTGCGCAGGAGATGGGTTCCGGACTTGGGCACGGAATTCAGGAAGACGGGGCGCTCGAGCGGTTGCTGGGCAAACTCGGTATTGCGGGCGTCCAGATTGTCGGCGTGCATTCGGATCAGCGGCATGTATCCCTCCTGTCGCATCGGATGCAAAAGGGGCGGCAGCCGCCATGGCCGCCGCCCCGATAGTCTCGATCAGGCGTGCGGCCTAGAAGGTGCGCACGATGTTGGCGAAGAAGCGCCGTCCGAACCAGTCATACTGGCTGTAGAAGGCGGAGCGGCCGACCGTGTTGTATTCGCCGGAAATGCCGGTCACGGACGGCGGGTGCTCATCGAACACGTTCGACACGCCGACCCGGGCCGACCAGTCGCCGAATGTCCGCTGAAGCGAGACGTTGTGATAGATCGTCGTCTCGGTCCACAGCTTGTAGTTCACCGGCTGGCCGACATAGGTCTGCGCGGCATTGCCGTAGGATTCCCGGTTCGAGGTCGGGCCCACGTAGCGCATGCCCCAATAGGCGGTCCAGTCATTGCGCACGAAGGTGAAGCTGAGATCGCCGACCAGTTTGGGATCGCCGCCCTCACCGTTGAAGTCGGCCACGACACCGCCCAGCAGGTCGGTCTTGTCTTCCAGCTGGTAGGCCGCGCTCAGATTCACCGACAGATCGCCGAAGTCGAACTGGTGGAGATAGTCGGCATTGATGTCGACGCCCCGGTTTATCTGGCTGTTGACGTTGATGAAGCTGTCGCGAACGGTGTTGACGAGGAACGGGCCGGGATCGGTGGCCGAGTTCCGGGTGAACAGATCGCACAACGGCTCGTTGGCAAAGTCTTCCGAGTTGTAGCACCCGCCGACAATGCCCGGCGCGCCGAGGCGCGAGACCTCGTCATTGACCTCGATCTCGTAATAGTCGATCGACAGGCGGAAATTGATGGTCTGCGGGGTCAGGACGATACCGATATTGGTCGCTTCGGATGTTTCCGCATCGAGAACGCCGAACCCGCCACCGGTAACGATGGTGGCCGCAGCGCCGGATCCGCTCATATCGTCCGGCAGACCGTCGGCGGCGCAATTGTCCGCCACCCGCTGGCTGATCACATTGGCGGCCAGATTGGCCGCATAGTCGATACACGGATCGATCGTACGCTGGGCCAGGAAGCCAGTCTGGTTCGACAGGTAGAGCTCGAACAGGGCCGGTGTCCGGAAGGACGTGCCGTGGGTGGCCCGCAGGCGCACCACGTCATTGATCGCCCAGTTCAGACCGACCTTGTAGGTCTCGCCGGAACCATAGCTTTCCACATCCGTGTAGCGGCCCGAGACGGTCAGCTCCAGCGAGTCCGCAAAGCGCGAATCCGCCAGCAGCGGCACGCTGAGCTCGCCGAAAATGGCCTCGGTCGTGTCCGAGCCCGCGGTGATGCCGGCAACCGACGAGTTCCACACATTGCCGGACAGGGTCAGCTCGCCCGGCGTGTCGTTGATCTCGTCCTCGCGGTAGTGGACGCCAAGCGCCATCGCCACGGCGCCCGCCGGCAGGTCGAACACCTCGCCGCTGGCAACCGCCTCGAAGGAGCGCTGATCGTACACCGTGCGGCCGGTTTCCTCGCCGAAGGCATATTCGGCGACATCGTCGGGCACATTGCCGCGCAGCAATTCCGGGTCGAGCCAGTCGACATCGATACACGGCGCACCGCGGATCGAGGTGAGTGTGCCGACGCACGAGCCGGAGCGGTAATACTGGTCATAGATCGCATCGGCATAGATGCGCTGGTCCCAGTACTCGCCTTCCGAGCGTGAGACCTGGAAGGCCATGTCCCAGCTCCAGGTGTCGAGGCCGAACAGCGTGTCGCCCCGCAGACCGGCGACGAAGCGCTGGTAGTCGATGCTGACCGAGCTGTCATTGTGGTCCGTGATCGGGGTCGGCGAGAGTTCGTTCATGCCGCCCCAGCCGGCCGCGAACGGATCCGGATAGGCGCCCCACAAATCCTCGCCATTATACATGTAGATCCAGTACTGGCGGTAGGAGTTCACATAGGTCTCACGCCGGTTGAGCAGCGCTTCGCCATAGAGCTCGATCGAGTCGGTGACATCGAAATGGCCGTCGGCGAAGATCGTGTAGCGCTCGGTCTCCGGCACCATGGACGAGTCGTCCTGGAAGGGGTGGTCGTAGTTGACCAGGGCGCGTTGCTCCGGCACGCGCGGATCGACCAGGAACCAGTCATCGGTCGGTGCGGTGAACCAGAACGGGTTGGCGTGGCTGGTCCCGATCGGGGTCAGCCCGTTGGCCGCCAGCGAGCCGTCATAATCATACTGGATCAGACGCGGGCGCTGCAGCGGCAGGTTGGTCGTGCCGTCGCCGAAGAAGGGCGCATAGTCGTAGACCCAGACATGGCCCCAATAGAGATCCTCACACGAATAGCTGCCCGTGCGCGGGTCGATCAGGTCGGCGCGTGAGCCGTCATCGTTGAAGACATAGGGCTCGCCACAGCTGAAATAGTCGCGATCGCCCTGGGCCAGTTCGCGCTGCTGGAAGGCGTCCAGCGTGACGCGGAAGCCGCCCCGGTCGAATTCCCAGCCATAGGAAGCGCTCAGACGGTATTGTTCCGCGGCGCCATCCCCGGGCACCGAGATGAAGCCGTCGATCGTCCCGCCTTCTTCCTGGCGGGTGATGATGTTCACCACGCCCGCCACGGCATCAGAGCCATAGATCGAGGAGGCGCCGTCCTTGAGAACTTCGACGCGCTCGATGGCAGCGAGCGGGATGACGTTTAGGTCGAAGGCGGATACGCCGCCGCGCACGCCGGCCGGACCGGCACGGCGGCCGTTCAGGAGGACCAGCGTCCGGTTGGCTCCGAGACCCCGCAGGGACAGGGTTTCCACCCCGGTGCCGCCATTCTGGACGAATTGGGACGATGTCGCCGAGGTCACCTGGGCCGAACCGGCCGCGACGGTCGCGGACTGCAGGAAGTCGGCGATGTCGACATTGCCCTCGAGCGCCGCATCGTCCGCCGTGAACACGTCGAGCGGGATTTCGCTGTTGAAGCCGTCGCGGCGGATACGCGACCCGGTGACGACGATACGATCGCTCGTCTCCGGTTCGGCATCGTCTTCGGCCTGCTCGGGAATCTGTTCCGCATCCTGAGCGAAGACGGGTGCGCCGGACAGGCTGGCAACCGCCAGCCCGGCCAGGATTGTCGAGCGCAGCAAGCGCCCTTTTTCAATGGGTGTGTACAAAGCCCCCTCCCATTAACCTACCAAAAGAAAAAGGGTAATGGGCTCGCAAGGGTGGGAGCTATTGAGGAAAGACCAACCGTTGTGAAAGAACGGTGAGTGACAAAAAACGCGATGAATGACGGCCGACGGTCACAACGCTCCAGAGCCGGGAGCGATCCGCTTCCGGCAGAGTCTGCAGCGGGTTCTGGTCAGGCGTGGGACCGGGTCAGCGGCGGGCGAGCGCGGCAGCCCCCTGTTCGCGCATGAAGGCCTTCATCTTCGGCGCGATATGGTCGCGGAAGCGGCGGCCGTTGAAAACGCCGTAATGGCCGACATCCGGCTGGATCCAGTCCATGCGCAGGCTTTCTTCCAGACCGCTGCACAGCGTATGCGCCGCCTGGGTCTGGCCGATGCCGGAAATGTCGTCATTCTCGCCTTCGACCGTAAGCAGGGCGACATCGACAATCTTCGACGGATCGACCGGGCGGCCGTGATGCGCCTGCTCGCCTCGCGCCAGCTTGTGCTCCTGGAACACGTCGCTGATCGTCTGCAGGTAGAACTCCTCGGACAGGTCCATCACCGCCAGATACTCGTCATAGAAGGTGCGGTGCTTCTCGGCGCTGTCGCCATCTCCTTCGACGAGATGGGTGAAGAAGTTCCAGTGCGCATCGACATGGCGGTCGAGATTCATGTTCATGAAGCCGGCCAGCTGCAGGAAGCCGGGATAGACACGCCGGAAGGCGCCGGGATTGGGCGCGGGAACCGTGTGGATCAGATTGCCGGAGAACCAGTCGAAGGGTTTCTCCTCGGCCAGCTTGTTCGGCACGGTCGGCGACAGACGGGTGTCGATCGGTGAGCCCATGAATGTCATCGAAGCCGGGCGGGCCGGATCATTGTCCTGGGCCATCAGCGAAATCGCACCGAGCGTCGGCGGGCCGGGCTGACAGACCGCAACCACGTGCACATCGGGACCCAGCAGCGTGATCATTTCGCGGACATAGGCGACGAAATCGTCGAGATCGAAGCGGCCGTCGATCACCGGTACCGTTCGGGCATCCGCCCAGTCGGTGATGTAAACCTCGTGATCGGGCAGGAATGCTTCCACAGTGCCACGCAGAAGGGTCGCGTAGTGGCCCGACATGGGTGCGATAAAGAGCACTTTGGGATCAGGAGTGTCAGTCCCGCGTGCGGCAAGAAGCGCATCATGGTCGCGCTCGAAATGCAAAAGGTCGCACCAGGGCTTCGACCAGACGATCTCCTCGGATACGCCGACACAGCGCTCGTTGATCTGCGTGCTGTCGATCATCCATTCCGGCTTGGCATAGCGCCGCGTGACGCTTTCGAACAATTCCGCAGCGGCCGCGATCGTGCGCCCGGCCATCGTCTCGCCGACCGGATTCCACGGCGCGCGCAGGGTGCGGCGCGTGGCATTGGCAGCGGCACGCCAGGGCGTCATGGCGATGCGGTTGAATTCATACATGGAGTACAGCATGGCGTCTCCTCAGGCGCGTTGTTGCGGCCCCCTCAGGACCGGGGACTATGCGCCCTCTTCCTCAAGGAAGTCTTGCAGCCGCGACGCCATTGCGGCGGGGTCGGTGCCATGGGTGAACACATCGACGAATTCCCCATCGGAATTCATCAGGTAAACGATGGACGAGTGGTCCATAAGATAATCGTCGCCCTCACCGGCGCGCCGGTAGACGACCCGGTAGGCCGAGGTGACCTCGGCGATCTGGTCCTCTGTTCCGGTCAGGCCGATCAGCCCGTCGGGAAAGGCCGGCGACGTGACGTACTGGGCGAGCTGTTCGACCGTGTCGCGCTCCGGATCGACGGTGATCAGCACCGGCTGGATCCGCTCGCGCTCTTCGGGTTCCATCTGGTCGAGCGCCGCGGCCATGACCTGCAGCGAGAACGGGCAGATATCGGGGCAGTAGGTGTAGCCGAAATAGATCAGCATCGCCTTGCCGCGGAAATCCGCCTCGGTCACCGTGGCACCGGTCTGGTCGACCAGGGTGAAGGGCCCGCCGATATTCGCCTCGCCGCTGATGCGCACACCCGCCTGGCGCGGCGCTTCGGCGCCCGGCCGGGTGAGGACCAGAATGAAGAACACAATCATAAGCGTGGCCGGGGCGGCAATCAGCAGCCAGATCACGGGACGCGGCATGGACGCTCCATCTGTGGGTCCGGTGTCGGTGTCTATCCGGACTCGGACGAAGCATGATAAGCCTCGCCGGAAGGGAATGTTGCAGATGCGAAGGTAAGCGCGCTTGCCGCGTCTGTCCATGCCAGCCCGCTGCTGGAGAGGTCTGAATGGTCGATACGGATTGGGATCCTTACGGCGGTGACGCCCAGCTGACTCCGGTTTTCGGACGCTTGCGCCTGCGCACGCTGGTGATGCTGCGCTGGCTGGCTGTTGCCGGCCAGACCCTCACGGTTCTCCTCGTTCACTTCGTGATCGGTTTCGAACTGCCGATCGGCTTCTGCCTCGGGGTGATCCTGGCCAGCGCCTGGATCAATACCTGGCTGACCCTGTCGGTGCCGCCGCAGCGCTTTGCCCGCGACTGGGAGGCCTTTGCCCAGCTTGGCTACGATGTGGTGCAGCTGTGCGTGCTGCTGATGCTGACCGGCGGGTTATGGAACCCGTTTGTGATCATGCTGGTCGCGCCGGTGATGATTTCGGTCGCCGCACTGCCGCCGCGCTGGTCGATCGGCGTGGGCGCCCTGGCGATGATCGGTACCGGCGCCATGTGGTTGTGGAGCCTGCCGCTACCCTGGTTCGCCGGCGAGCAGATCCATCTGCCCGGCGTCTATGTGCTGGGTTTGTGGTCCGCCATTTTCATCTCGATAGCCTTCACGGCCATCTATTCCTGGCGCGTCAGCCAGGAAGGCAAGCGCATGGCCACGGCGCTGGCCGCCACGCAGAGCGTGCTCTCGCGGGAGCAGCGCTTGTCGGCTCTGGGCGCGCTGGCTGCGGCGGCCGCCCACGAGCTGGGCACGCCGCTGGCCACGATCCAGCTGACCGCCAAGGAAATGCTGCGCGATCTCAAGGACAATGAACTTCTCCGCGAGGATGCCGAGCTGATGGTGGCCCAGGCCCGCCGCTGCCGCGACATTCTCAAGCGGCTCAGCCAGGAGCGCTCGGTCAGCGATATCCGTCACGACCGTCTCGAATTCCTGGCGGCGCTGGAGGAGGCGAGCGCGCCGTTGCGCGGTCTGGGGCCGATGGTCGAGGTGCAGCTGGCGGAGGGGCAGGGATCCGAACCACCGGTGCTGCGTCGCATGCCGGAAATCCTCTACGGTATAGGCAATTTCATCGAGAATGCCGTCGATTTCGCCGATACGCGCGTCACCGTCGAGGGGCGCTGGGATCCGGGCAATGTCTATATCCGCGTGATCGACGACGGGGCCGGCTTCTCACCGGAAATCCTCTCCCGGATCGGCGAGCCCTACACCACGACCCGCTCGGGAACGCCCGGTCAGGGCGGGCTGGGACTGGGGGTTTTCATAGCCAAGACGATGATTGAAAACTCCGGTGGTGTGGTGCGTTTCGACAATGCCGGGCCCCAGGGCGGCGCGGTGGTCTCGATCCGCTGGCCGCGCAAAGAGGTGGAGGCCCCGCCCGCTCTGGGCTAGTGAAGGTTCTGCACACCGGAATAATGACGAGGACGGACGTGTGAGCGAGATCGAATACCAGCTTCCCGAAGACAAAACCCTGCTCATTCTCGATGATGATGCGCCTTTCCGGACGCGGCTGGGCCGCGCCATGACGGGCCGGGGTTTCATTGTGTCCGCCGTTGGATCCGTGGACGAGGCCAAGGAAGTCGCGCGCAACAATCCGCCGGCCTTCGCGGTGCTGGATCTGCGCCTGCAGGATGGTGACGGCCTGGATGTGGTGAAGTCGCTGCACGCCTCGCGGCCCGACTGCCGCGTCGTCATGCTGACCGGCTATGGCAATATCGCGACGGCGGTGGCTGCGGTGAAGGCGGGCGCGGTCGACTATCTGTCCAAGCCGGCCGATGCCGACGATATCATCAAGGCCCTGCTGGCCCATCCGGAAGACAAGCCGGAACCGCCGGAAAATCCGATGTCGGCCGACCGGGTGCGCTGGGAGCATATCCAGCGCGTTTTCGAACTGTGCGATCACAATGTCTCGGAAACCGCCCGCCGCCTCAACATGCACCGCCGTACCCTTCAGCGCATCCTCGCCAAGCGCGCACCGCGCTAGGACGGGAACACGGCCGCTTCCAGTCCCTATCGTGTGGCTGCGGCCATTCCCGGTATGATGGGCGGCGCACTGGGCGTGACCAGGCCGCGTGTGCGACCCGGATCCATCGCCACATTGATGTGCTCACCGAGGACGATGAAAGCGAGTTGATCTGCCGTCTGCAGATCATTGCCGACCCGGGTGAAGTGCTCCGGCAGGATTTCGGGTGACATGACGCGGGTCCGTGCCGTCAGTACCGTCTGTTCGGCGTCGTAGTGGCGCTCATCCATCAGCTCGAATACATCATTCTCGACCGTCAGGTCCGCGGCATATTCCAGCGCTTCCTCACTGTCGGGAATCCAGCCTTCTGCCCCCTCCGGCAGGTTGATGACGATGCGGTGCCGCACATCGTAGGGATAGGGCATGGCAAGCGGGGCCTCCCGGTTCTCCAGCGGTGCCATGACGATCTGACGCGACGGGCCGTGTGCAACAAAGACATAAGTCGGTTCCGGGGCGTCCTCGGCGCTGAAGTCGAACAGTTCGACCTGGTACTCCGCAGACAAGACAAGATGTCCGGATTCCGGGTCTTCCTCCAGGGTCGCGTCTCCGATGGGATTCATGTCGGCAAAGCGGGCCGCGTAGAAACTGTTGATTCCGGCCAGAACGGTATCCTCTCCGTTGAAGTCCACGGCGGCACGCATCAGGTCGGCCATCGCGGTCCGATAGACCCATTCCGTGCGCAGGACGGCCCGGTGATCGTCGCGGTCGGCTGAAGCGATCGAGAACCGCTCCTCGATATCGAGGAAGGGGACGCGATCGAGCGGACGCTCGACCTGTGTGAGGGCGTAGCTGTTGTCGTTCGCGATCAGCGCATAGCCCCAGGCGAGGGGCTGCTGGTCTCTCAGGTCGCCGTGCTGGGGGGTGCCGGTCGGATCCAGCCAGTAGCGGCGATTGCCCCGGGCAAGCGTGACGATGACATGATCGAAGACCTGCGGGGTCGGGGGCAGGACGTCCAGACCCCGGCCCGTCGTGGTGCTGACCAGCGCGGCTTCGGCCTCGATGCCCATTGCGTGCAGCAGGGAGATCAGCAGGAGGGTCTTCGCCTTGCAATCACCTTCAGAGAACCGCAGCGTCTCCGCCGGGTGAAGAGGGCGGTATCCGCCTTCTCCCAGCATGATCGCAAAATAATCGATTTCCGACTGCAGATGGCGCAACGCGGCCATAATGCGCTCGTCCTCGTCCGGGTGGGCCTGCATGATTGTCTGCGCAAGCGCGTCGACATCGGGATCGCTCACCGGCTGGAAGAGCTCGGCAGCCCACTCAGCGACCTCATGCCAGTTCTCGTACTGGGTGCCGACCCAGACGGGGTAGGGGTAGCGCCAGGGCGGGGTCAGATAATCCGGCTCTGTGAACTCCACGGGTCCGGGACCGTATGACAATATCGTGCGCCCGTCTTCGTACGTCTCGCTCACTTCGGGCGCTCCGCCATGGCCGCTGAAATTCAGCGGTCCGCGTGGCCAGGAGGAGCGCACATGCACCTGGTCATACAGAACCATCTGATCGGCATAGGAGATCGCCAGCGTATAGCGATGTCCCGTGACCGGGGACTGATCGCGGATTGTGTAGGCCAGCTCGAGTCTGTCGCCTGCGCGCATCCCCGGTACGCGAAGAAGCGCGGTGACCTGCCCGCTGAACATGCCGGTTTCCCGTCCGCTGTCCGGACGAACGAATTCAAGCCGAACCGAGTCGTTCAGTGTTTCCACGACACCGTCGCGCGTCCGCACGAGGTGATGCAGCTGGACCGACTGGCGTGCCGGGTCGAACGGAATCGAGATTTGCGAGATCGCATTGGCACCAGCCTGGTTCGCCGTATCGACGATCTGGCGATGAAAATGGTCGGCGTGGCTACGTCCGGCGAAGAACTGATAGTCGAACAACAGGGGCAGAACGCCGTCGGGCGGGGTCTTGTTTCTCTCTGTTGCGGCCGGGACATCTACGTCAACGACGAAGTCCGGTATCGGCGCGAAGCTTACTTCCGGATCTGGCGCTTCGGCGAATCGCAGCGGACGCAGAACATCGCGTTCGTCCGGACTGTTAGCCGACAGGCCACGCTGAAAGGTCTCGGTCACAAAAACCGCGCTTATGCTGAGCGGAATTGCCAGCACAGCACCTGCAAAAACACGCCACCACATACCGTATCCCCCAGCCTCGCACCACTTTAGGGCGATGGCCCGGGCGTGCTCAAGCTGAAATTGGCTTGCAAGTACTCTAGTGCTGCCGGCCGTCCTCGTCTTCCGGTTCGGCGTGGGCGTAGCCGTAGATCGGGCCGCCGCCCGTGCCCTGCACGATGGCAACGGTACCGAAGCGGCGGAAGCTCTCGCCCATGAAAGTGGCTTCGCCGCCGGACCATGAGCCCAGATAGGTCAGGCTCTTGACCATGTTGTAGTGCGGCATGTCGAGGCCTTCATTCTCACCGGCGCCGATCTCGACCATGGCCCAGCCCGGCGCGTAGGCGACCAGCCAGACGTCGAGCTCTTCTTCCGGGGGCTCGCCGTCCAGATGCACCATGAAGGAACCGAACGGACCGTCTTCCAGACGGATGACCGGGCTGTCCGGCATGGCGCACAGGCGTTCATTGACGGCACCGGAGACCTTGTCGCGGTTCCAGCCCGGCGCGTCGGTGATGCCGTCGATCACGAATTGTGGTGTGTAGAGGCGGCTGACATCGAGATTGGGCAGATACATGCGCTGGCGCTGGACATATTCCGGCCGCGCATAGGTGTCGGTCCAGCCATACATGTCCCAGTAGGACACGGCGAAAGCGAGGGTGAAGACGTTTTCGTGGCGGTCGAGTTCGCCCAGATAACGGTTGGCGTCGGGGCAGAGCGGGCAGCCCTGGCTGGTAAAGAGCTCCACAAGCACCGGCCGTTCCGACCAGCACGCGGCTTCACGCGTATCCGGCTCGCCGGCCAGGGCAGGCCCGGCGGCTGCCAGGGCAAGGAAGAGGGACACCAGCTGTCGCATGTTGTCTAGATAATCACCCCGGCCCGGGCGCGCCAATCACTTGGACGTGACGGCGTCGAGAGGGAGGGGGCGGGCACGCAGACCATTCGCGTGTCCGCCCGCAAAACCCCTAGTCTCGCGCCAGATTGCGCAGCACGTAGTGCAGGATGCCGCCATTGCGGAAGTATTCGAGCTCGTTCTCGGTATCGATCCGGGCCCGGGCCTTGGCGATTTTCTTGTCGCCGTTCGGGAAGGTGATCTCGATGTCCATCTCGGCGCGGGGCTCCAGGGCCTCGACGCCCTTGATGGTGACCGTCTCGTCGCCCGTCATGCCCAGGGCTTCCCAGGACTGGCCGTCCTCGAACTGCAGCGGCAGCACGCCCATGCCGATCAGGTTGGAACGGTGGATACGCTCGAAGCTCTCGGCGATCACGGCTTTCACGCCCAGCAGACGGGTGCCCTTGGCGGCCCAGTCACGCGACGAACCTGTGCCGTATTCCTTGCCGCCGAACACGACCAGCGGCGTGCCCTCGGCCTGGTATTCCATGCAGGCGTCGTAGATGAACTTCTGTTCGCCATCCTTCTTGGTGAAGCCGCCTTCCACGCCGTCCAGCATCTTGTTCTTGATGCGGATGTTGGCGAAGGTGCCGCGCATCATCACTTCGTGATTGCCGCGGCGCGAGCCGTAGGAGTTGAACTCCAGAACCGGCACCTGGCGTTCCTGCAGGTAGTGACCTGCCGGGCTGTCGGCCTTGATCGAGCCGGCCGGCGAGATGTGGTCGGTCGTGATGGAATCGCCGAACAGACCCATGATCTTGGCGTTGACGACATCGCCCGGGGCTTCCGGGTCCATCGTCATGCCTTCGAAATAGGGCGGGTTCTGCACATAGGTGGAGGTGTGATCCCAGGCGTAGGTCAGGCCGCCGGAGACCTCGATGCCGGCCCAGGCGTCATCGCCCTTGAACACGTCGGCATAGCGTTTGGCGAACATGTCCGGCGTCACCGCAGTGCGGACCGCCTCGGCGATCTCGGCGGAGGACGGCCAGATGTCCTTCAGATAGACGTCACTACCGTCCTGGTCCTGGCCGAGCGGATCGGTCGTCAGGTTGACCTTCATGGAGCCGGCAAGCGCATAGGCGACCACGAGCGGCGGCGAGGCCAGGTAGTTGGCCCGTACATCCGGCGAGATCCGGCCTTCGAAATTGCGGTTGCCGGACAGGACGGCGGTCGCGACGAGGTCGTTCTCGTTGATCGTCTTGGAGATGGCCGGCGGCAGCGGACCGGAATTACCGATACATGTGGTGCAGCCATAGCCAACGAGGTTGAAGCCCAGCGCGTCCAGATCGTCTTGCAGGCCGGCCTTTTCCAGATAGTCGGTCACGACCTGCGAGCCCGGTGCCAGCGAGGTCTTCACCCACGGCTTGGTCTTCAGGCCCTTTGCCAGCGCGTTGCGGGCCAGAAGGCCGGCGCCCAGCAGCACGGACGGGTTGGAGGTGTTGGTGCACGAGGTGATCGCGGCAATCGCGACATCGCCATTGGTGAAGACATAGTCCTCGCCCTCGACCGGCGCCGACTTGTCCAGCTCGTCGCCCTTGCCGTACTCGCTCTGCATCACCTTGGCGAAGCCGGCGGCGGCATTGGACAGTTCGATCCAGTCCTGCGGACGCTTCGGACCGGAGACGGCCGGAACGATGGTCGACATGTCCAGGTGCAGCGTGTCGGTGAAGGCGGGCGCTTCGGTGTAGTCTGGACGGAACATGCCCTGGGCCTTGGAATAGGCCTCGACCAGCGCGACGCGCTTGTCGTCGCGGCCAGTGGCGCGCAGGTAGTCCAGCGTTTCGTTGTCGACCGGGAAGAAGCCGCAGGTCGCGCCGTATTCCGGCGCCATGTTGGCGATCGTCGCCTCGTCTTCCAGGGAGAGGTGATCCAGGCCTTCGCCGTAGAACTCGACGAACTTGCCGACCACGCCCTTCTTGCGCAGCATTTCCACAACCTTCAGCACGAGGTCGGTGGCGGTGGCGCCTTCCGGCATCTTGCCGGTCAGTTCGAAACCGATGACTTCCGGGATCAGCATGGAGACCGGCTGGCCCAGCATAGCGGCTTCCGCCTCGATACCGCCAACACCCCAGCCCAGCACTGCGAGGCCGTTGATCATGGTGGTGTGGCTGTCCGTACCCACGCAGGTGTCCGGATAGGCAACGGTCTCGCCGTTCTCTTCCTTGGTCCAGACGGCCTGGGCGAGGTTTTCCAGGTTCACCTGGTGGATGATGCCCGTGCCCGGCGGGACGACGCGGAAATTGTCGAACGCCTTGGCGCCCCACTTGAGGAACTTGTAGCGCTCGCCATTGCGCTCGTATTCGCGCTCGACATTCTTGGCGAAGCTGTTGGCCTGGCCGAAATTGTCGACCATCACCGAGTGGTCGATCACCAGATCGACCGGGACCTGCGGGTTGATACGCTGCGGGTCGGCGCCCAGCTTGCCGGCGGCATCGCGCATGGCGGCCAGGTCGACCACGGCCGGAACGCCGGTGAAGTCCTGCATCACCACGCGGGCCGGGCGATAGGCGATCTCGTGTTCCGAGGTGCGCGTCGTCAGCCAGGTGGCCATCGCCTCGATATCTGCCTTGGTGACGGTCTTGCCGTCTTCGAAGCGCAGCAGGTTTTCCAGCAGCACCTTCAGCGAGGCCGGCAGGCGGGAGACCCCGGTCAGGCCGTTCGCTTCGGCGACCTTGAGGTCGTAATAGGTATAGGTCTCACCGGCGGCGGTGAGGGTGCGCTTGCAGGAAAAACTGTCGAGAGAGGCCATATGCGTCATCCTCGTAAGGCGTCGAAGGGGCGGGGAATGCCCGGTGGGAGGTCGGCCATTTCGAAGTGGCCGTATGTTTTGGCGGGGTTTTAACCGGTGTGGGGCGCTGCTGCAATGCGGCGTTCCGTGCGTTGACGAACCAAGCCCGCTCGGGCGACATGCTGGCCATGACGACCGTCCTTGCCGAATTCCCAGCCCTTGCGGCGCTCTCTCCGCAGACACTTGAAGCGTCAGGGCTTTCCCTGTCGCGCGGCGGGCTGCGGCTGGTCGAGGGCCTGGACCTGGCGCTCGCGCCGTCCGGCGCGCTCCTGCTGGTTGGTCCCAATGGGACCGGCAAGACAACCCTGCTGCGGGCCCTGGCCGGCCTTGTGCGTCCGGACGAGGGCGTGGTGACGATCGGCGACCAGCCTGCCGGTCTGGTCGCTGCAGACACACTCGGCTGGCTCGGCCATGCGGACGGGCTCAAGCCGAACGAGACCTTGCGGCACGCCCTGCGCTTCTGGGCCGATATGCACGGCACGCCGCGCGCAGCAATCCTCCCGCTGATGCGTGTGATGGGGATCGAGGCATTGATCGACCGGCCGGCCGGTCAGCTGTCGCGGGGGCAACAGCGGCGTGCCGGCCTCGTCCGCGTGGCGCTGGCCAACCGGCCGCTCTGGCTGCTCGACGAACCCGCCGGTCCGCTCGACGGCGCAGGCCGTGACCGTCTCGCGGAGCTGGTTGCCTGGCACCGCAGCCGCGGCGGCAGCGTGATCGCGGCGACGCACCAGACGCTGGACTGGCCCGGGGCCACCATGCTGGATCTGGGGATGTACCGGTGAGCCGGCTCGGGGCGGTCTTTGCGCGCGAGGCGCGGCTCGCCTGGTCGGGCGGTGGCGGTCCGGCCGGACCGGCCGCCTTCTTCCTCGCCGCCATTACCCTCGCGCCGCTCGCGATCGGACCGTCGCCGGAGCTCCTCGCCGCGGCCGGTCCCGGCCTGATGGGCTTTGCGGCCCTCCTGTCGGTACTGCAATCGGCCGAGCGCCTTTATGGCGACGATTTTTCCGATGGCACGCTGGATCTCTATGCCCTGTCGCCGATGGGGCTGTCCCTGCTCTGCCTGGCCAAGACGCTGGGGCAGGGCATCGCGACGCTGTGGCCCCTGCCGGTGATCGCTCTCCTGGGCGGGCTGATGTATGGCGTGCCGCTTCAGCCCAGCATCATGCTGGCGGCTGCGCTTGCGGCGGCGATACCCGCATTGGTGCTCCTGGCAGGATTTGCGGGTGCGTTGGCAGCCGGCGTGCGCCGCTCCGGTCTGCTGATCGCGCTGATCGCCGCCCCGATGATGGTGCCGGTCCTGATCTTCGCCGCCGGCGCCGGTCGCGCCGGCTTCGAAGGCGATGAGCGCGCCCTGGCTAATCTCGTGCTGACAGCAGCCGTGTCTTTGGGAACGATCGCGCTGGTACCCTTCGGCATCGCTGCGGCCGTGAGGAGCCGGCTGGGATAAAGGGCTCGCCCCGCTTGCGGGGGGGGAGCTGTCCGCGCGAGCGGACTGAGGGGGCGGCGCGTAAGCCCCGCGAAGCGCGTAGCGCGCATCCGACCCTCCCCCATCGCCTCCCCGGCTCAAGGCCAGGGTCGGCACTTCCCCGCTCCGCAGGGGGAGCCTGTTCGTGCCGGACCGTTTCAAGCGCGCATCCGTCGCACTTGCCGCCCGGAGCATCCCAAAGTAATCAGCGAAGTCATGCTGTCCTACTTTTCCAACCCCCAGCGTTTTGACGGTCTGGCCCGGCGGGCGATCCCGGTACTGGGTGTTCTGACCGTTCTGCTGCTGGGCATCGGTATCTACCTCTCCTTCTTCGGCTCGCCGCCGGACTACCAGCAGGGCGATACGGTGCGGATCATGTATGTCCATGTGCCGGCGGCCTATATGGCGATGGCGCTCTATGCGGCGCTGGCCGGGGCCAGCTTTGTCTTCTTCGTCTGGCGTCACGCCCTGGCTGACGCGGCGGCCGAGGTGATTGCGCCGGTCGGGGCCGTCTTCACGGTGCTGGCCCTGATCACCGGTTCGCTGTGGGGCAAGCCGATGTGGGGGACCTGGTGGGAATGGGATGCACGGATGACCTCCGTGCTCGTCCTGCTGCTGGTCTATCTGGGCTATATGGCCCTGCGCGCCGCGCTCGAGGATGCCCAGCAGGCGGCGCGGGCCGGCGCGGTCCTGGCGATGGCGGGTGTGGTCAATCTGGTGATCGTGAAATTCTCGGTCGACTGGTGGTCATCCCTGCATCAGCCGGCCTCGGTGATCCGTTTCGACGGACCCACCATCCATTCCAGCCAGCTCTGGCCGCTCGCCATCATGGCGCTCGCCTATACGATGCTGGCGGCCTGGCTGGTCTTCTACCGGCTGCGCTCGCGCGCCGTGATCCAGCGGGCGCGACAGATCGAGCGCCGCAAGCTGCAGGCGGCCCGCGCGGCGCAGACCACCTTGGGAGGCGAAGTATGAGCGAGTTCCTCGCGATGGGTGGCTATGCGGCTTTCATCTGGCCGGCCTGGGGCCTGTCTGCCCTGGCGCTTGCGGCTCTGGTCATTCTGGCATTGCTGGAACGCCGCGCCGCGACCGAACGCCTGCGCCGTCTGGAGAATGACGAGGCATGATGCAGGCCATCCGTCTGGCTGCGTTGCTGGCGGTCCTGGCGCTGGCTGGCATGCTGGGCTGGCGAGTGTATCAGGACCATCACGCGCCGCGCGAGGCCTTGCCTGAGCTGTCTCTTGCTCCGCTGGCAGGACAGGTGGCATTCGATCCGGCGGAGATCGAGGGTGCCTACCTGCTCAATGTCTGGGGATCATGGTGTGCGCCCTGCCGCATCGAGCATCCGGTGCTGATGGCGCTCCGGGCGGAAGGCTATTCGATCTACGGCATCAACTGGCGCGATCACCCCGACGACGCCAATGCTTTCCTGGCCGAGCTGGGCAATCCCTATGCGGGCATCATGCAGGACGTGAACGGCGCCTCGGCGCACGCGCTGGCGATTTCCGGGGCGCCGGAGACGCTGGTGATATCCGCAGATGGCGAGATCCTGACCCGCTGGCCGGGACCGCTCACTGCCGATGTGCTGCGCAATCGCATCTATCCGGCACTGGATCGTGGCGCGCGCCGCTAAAGCATTTTCAGCAAAAGTGGGAACCGGTTTTGCGGTTCGAAAATGCGCCCGCTCAGAAGCCGGAGCAACTTCATCGACCTCAACTGCGATGAAATTGCGCTAGGCTGACATCTGCTCCGGCGAAGCCTTGGCGACCTTTTCGGCTTTCTTCGCCTTTTTGGCAGCCTTCTTCGCCTTTTCCTTGGCTTTTTCCTTCGCCTTCTTCTTGGCTTTCTTCTTCTTTTCCTTGGCCTTTTCACGCGCCTTCTTGGCCTCCTCCTCACCCTTCTCCAGGGTCAGGGCGATACGGCGCAGGGTTTCCAGGAAGCTGGCCCGCTTGTTTTTCGGCAGGGCCGACAGGATCGCCTTGTCGGCCTCCATCGCGCCGAGCGTGGCGGCTTCAAGCAGGGCGCGCCCGTCATCGGTCAGACGGACCGCATTGGCACGGCCGTCATCGGGCAGCTTCTCGCGTTCCAGCAAGCCGTTGCGCACCATGCGCGCGACCAGCTCTGCGAGCGTCGACCGGTCGATCCCGGTCACCTTGACCAGCTCGGTCTGGGTCAGGCCCTCATTCCCGCCGGTGGCGTGCAGCACGGCGAACTGACGCTGGGTCAGCTTGGCGCCGGCCATGGCCTTCATGAAGCGTTCGGCCGCGAATTGCTGTGCGCGGTGGAGAAGGTGTCCCGGCGACTCGGCCAGGTCGAATTTTTTCGTGTCCGGCTTGTGCTGCGACATGACCCTCTCCGCCCGATCCCGATATCATCCTAATGCGGATTTATAACGTGAAAATGACGTTGATCCGAGCACGGAATTTCGCACTAAGCTTCGGCGCTACCTTCGGTTTTAGGCTGGTGTCTGAAGATCAGGGGCAGTTGCGCCGCGCCAAAGGCCAGCGTCAGGGCGATGACACCCAGCTTGGCATTGGCCCAGAAGGCCTCTGACAGCTCCAGTCCGGCAAACCAGCGCGCGCTTTCCGGCACGACGCTGTCGGTGATGTGCCGCCACATCACTTCGTTCAGCCCCGCCAGGAACTGGAACCACACCGCCCAGCGGATCGCCAGGATGGTCCAGGCGCGCTCGGGCAGTTCAAAAATGTGCTGGAAGAAGATCTTCCAGACATTCTGGCCGAAGAAGAGCCCGATCAGGATCATGTAGGACAGGAAGATATTGATGATGGTCGGCTTGATGTAGATAAAAATCGGATCCTGCAGCCAGATCCCCATTGCGCCGAAACCAAGGACCAGCGCCGTTGTGAAGATCAGCATGGGCGGGACTCGCTTTTCCACCCGGATCGACAGGATGACGGCAGCCGTCGCAGCGACCATGTAGGCGCCGGTACCCCAGTAGATCGCGCTGTCCCCCGCAACGAAGCGGGCGAGATTGTAGACAACGATCCACACGCCGATCGGACCGGCATCGATCAGGAGGCGCGAGCCCTGTTCGCTCGTATTCTGGGTCTGGGCCAAGATCGCGTCTCCCGCTCGGCTGGTTACATCACCTGAAGCAATACGAGCCCGGCGGCGAGGCAGATTGCAAGCACTGTCCGCCGCAGGCCGAACGGTTCCTTCAGCACGAGGGCGGCCAGAACGGCCCCGAACACGATCGACAATTCCCGCAGGGCGGCCATCGGCGCAACGGGCGCCGAGGCGTAGGCGTAGAGGGCCAGCCCGTAGGTCGAGGCGTTGAATATGGTTGAATAAAGGGCGGGACGGGCTTCGCGTTTGGCCGCCGGCCAGAAGGCGCGGCCCCGTCGCAGGATCGCTGTCGGAAGGATGGTGACGATGGACAGGACGAAGAACCAGCCCAGATAGACCAGGATGCGGCCGCTCTCGCGCACGCCGGAGGCGTCGATCACGGTATAGGCGGCGGTCATGGAGGCTGCTGCCAGGGCCAGGAGGAGGACTTTCGCCTTCGGCGTGCCGTCGCGTTCGGGCCAGGCAAAACCGATCAGCGCGGCACAGGCAATAGCCAGGCCTGCGAGCTGTCCGGCGGAGACGGCTTCTTCCAGGAAGACAAAGGCTGCCAGGGCTGCCAGGGCCGGCGCGCTGCCGCGCATCACCGGATAGGCCAGATTCATGTCACCATGACTGAAGGCGGCGATCATCAGCATGTTGTAGGCCCAGATCACCGCCGTACCGGCGAGCAGGAAGCGCCAGACCTCCCAGGGCGGCAGGGGCTGGGTGATGAGCCAGGGCAGGAAGGCCAGGCCGACAAAGGCCAGGGTCAGGCCGCGGAAGACCAGCTTGTCTTCGGCCTGTTTGGTCAGCAGGGTCATGCCCGAATGCGCGGCGGCCGAGCCCAGCATGGCCAGCGTCGCGGCTAACATTGTAGCTCGGAAACTTGAGTGATTGTGGTGCCGTCAATAAGAGCGCTTTTCATGAACATCCGCTCCAACTAGCCATTCGACGGACAACACCTCGTCATTCTGTAGCTTCGCGACGGCGTATGCTGAATTTTCTGAATTGTTCTCGAGAGAACTTTTTATGTCTTCAGATATTTTTTCAATAGAATCGAAAAATTTAGAAATGGCGATAGCTGTTTCAATGTCACTATGGGTTTCTAAAATCAGCCTAATTTCAATATTTTTACCTGTTTGAACTTCAATGATCGGTGTGAAATCCAAGGGCTCCGCTGTTCGTGCCGCGGCAAGCGCGTCGACTATAGAAATGATTGGATCGGGATCATTCGGTGTTTGAGTCTCTCTCAAAGCCTTCAGCAGGGTATCGGCGTTTTGCTGGGCGATCTTCGCGATGAAAGAGGTGGCGTAGGTGGCAATCCCCAACGCGAGCCAAGCCTTCAGATCGCCGATGAGATTCAGAACTTGCGGGATGTCTCCAGCGGCCTTCCGGAAAAGGACGCCACCGGAAATTACTCCGAGAGGCTGCAAGCGCTCTTCTAGTACCGAAGGTGCGACGAAAAGCTGCTCGGTTGGTACCACCTCAATCTCGTCCATATGTTCTCTCAGTCCTCCAGACCCGCCAGGGCGCGGGAGAAGTCGCGGGCGGAGAAGGGCTGGAGATCCTCTTCGCCTTCGCCGATGCCGATATAATGGATGGGCAGTTTGAATTTTTCCGCGACCTGCACCAGGGCGCCGCCCTTGGCCGTTCCGTCCAGCTTGGTCATCACCACGCCGGTGACATTGGCGGCTTCCAGAAAGGCCTCGGCCTGGGAAACCGCGTTCGACCCGACCGTGCCGTCCAGCACCAGGACAACATGGTGCGGGGCCTCGGGCATCTTCTTCTTGATGACGCGGATGACCTTGCGCAGCTCATCCATCAGCTCGGCCTTGTTCTGCAGCCGGCCGGCCGTGTCGATCAGCACGACGTCATGCCCGTCGCGCTCGGCTGTTTCCAGCGCGTCGAAGGCGAGACCGGCCGCGTCGGCACCGATCTCGCGCTTGATCACGGGCGCCCCGGCGCGCTCCCCCCAGACCGAGACCTGCTCGATCGCGGCGGCGCGGAATGTGTCGCCGGCGGCGAGGAGCGGGTTGTGGCCCTCGCGCTTCAGCTTGACGGCAATCTTGCCGAGCGTGGTGGTCTTTCCTGACCCGTTGACGCCGACAAAGACCACCACTTGCGGTGACATACCGGTGACATTGAGCTCACATTGGAGTGGCATAAGTGTCTCGCCGACCACATCTGCGAGCGCCGCGCGGACCTCTTCGTCGGACACTTCCTTGTCGAACCGGTCGCGCGCGAGGCGTTCGGTGACCCGTGCCGCGGCGGCGGCACCGAGATCGGCGGCGATCAGCGCGTCTTCCAGCTCCTCCAGCGCGGCGGCGTCGAGCCTGCGCTTGGTGAAAATGGCGGTGACGCTGTCGCCCAGCTGGGTCGAGGAGCGTCGCAGCCCCTGCGCCAGCCGGGAAAAGAAGCCCGGTTTCTTCTCGCTCATCCGGCGATGACCCCCTGCAGTTCGCGCCCGTCATGCCCGGTCACGTCGATATCGACAAGGGCGCCGGCCCGCGGCACTTCGGCTTCGGGAATGCGGATGCCGGCGAAATTGCCGGCGCGGGCAAAGCCCGGCTTTTCCACGAGAGCAGCGCTGACACGTCCGATCATGCCGTCGAGATGGCGCTGCAGCGCCTCGTCGGCCTTGGCGCGCAGCCGGTTGGCGCGGTCCTTGATGATGGCGCGTTCCAGCTGCGGCATGCGCGCGGCCGGCGTGCCGGGGCGCGGCGAGAACGGGAAGACGTGCAGATAGGCCAGCTGGCACTCGTCGACCAGGCGGATCGAGTTCTCGAACATCGCCTCGGTCTCGGTCGGGAAACCGGCGATCATGTCGGCACCGAAGGCGATCTCCGGCCGGGCGGCCTTGAGCCGTTCGCACAGCGCAATCGCGTCGCCACGCAGATGGCGCCGCTTCATGCGCTTGAGGATCATGTCGTCGCCGGCCTGCAGCGAGAGATGCAGATAGGGCGCCACGCGCGGCTCGCCGGTAACGGCCTCGAACAGGGCATCGTCGATCTCGATCGCGTCGATGGAGGACAGGCGCAGGCGCGGCAGGTCGGGCACATGTTTCAGGATCGCCTGGACGAGGCGTCCGAGCGGCGGATTACCGGGCAGGTCCTCGCCCCAGGAGGTGAGATCGACCCCGGTCAGCACGACTTCGGAATGGCCCGCATCGACCAGCGTCCTGATCTGGTCGACCACTTCGCCCAGCGGTACGGAGCGCGAATTGCCGCGGCCATAGGGGATGATGCAGAAGGTGCAGCGATGGTCGCAGCCATTCTGCACCTGGACATAGGCGCGGGCGCGGCCCTCCATGCCTTCCACCAGATGGCCGGCCGTCTCTGTGACGCTCATGATGTCGTTGACGCGTACCTTCTCGGTGCCGCCGAGCAGGGTGGCGGGGGCAAAGGTTTCCGCTTTCAGCTTGTCGTCATTGCCGACCACGCGATCGACTTCCGGCATCCGGCCGAACATGTCCGGATCGACCTGGGCCGCACAGCCGGTGACGATGATCTTGGCATCGGGATTTTCGCGCCGGGCGCGGCGGATGTGCTGGCGGGCCTGGCGCACGGCCTCATTGGTGACGGCGCAGGTGTTGACCAGGATGGTATTGGTCAGCCCCTGCTCGCGCGCATGCTTGCGCATGACCTCGCTTTCCCACGCATTCAGCCGGCAGCCGAAGGTGAGAATGTCGAGGCTTTCATCGGTGACCGGATCCCGCGTCGGCGGCGTATCGGCCCCGGAGGCGGCGGGGTTGTCGTCATGGGTGCTCATGGAGGGCGGATAAGTGGCCACGCGCTGCCGCGCCGTCAAGCGGTGCGGTCAATTATGAGCGCGGGACGGGTATGCGAAATCGGCCGGCCGGACCCTTGCGGGGCCCTCAGCCTCGACCCGAAAACAGCCGCCGCGCGCCCTCGCCCGTCAGCACCGCCCAGATGCCCAGGAGGGTGTGATAGATGTGCCAGTTGGCGAGGCCCAGCGTGGTGGCCTCGCGGCTGCCGCCGATCGCCAGCGAGGCAAAGGCCAGAAGGCCGAAGGCGGCCAGCCAGACCAGGCCCGCCGGCCAGTCGCGCCGGGTCAGCAGCGCACCGGCGCCGGCCAGGCCGATCAGAAGGGCAAGGGCGGGCAGGGCGCCGAGGAGCGTATCCGAGCCGGGAAAAACCAGCAGGAAGGCAATGAAAACGGGAATGCCCATACGGATATATCGGGTTACGCCTGCAGGCAGGCGCACGCGAAAGGCGGTCAGGGCGAGACCGGTGGCGATCAGCAGAAGCCCCGCGGCGGCCGCATAATTGCTGGCGATGCTGTGTGCTGTTGCCAGCGGACCGTCGACCTCGCCCGAGGCAAAACGGATCGTGCCGACAAGGGCAGCCAGCGCCATCAGCACCAGCCCCATCCGGATCATCCGCACCTCGCCATGCCGCCGCTGCGGCCACAGACGCCAGAGGCCGGCGATGACGCCGATGACGACGAGGAAGTCGGTGAGGGCAAAGGCGAGATTGGTCATCAAGGAAAATCCCCAAGCAAGTTGTCATCCCGGATGGATGCCCGGCCTCGGGCCGGGCGGAAGTCCGGGACCTATAATCCCGGTGCTGATCCTTGCTGTCTCTGAAATCGCGTTTGCTTACGGCCGGATCTGGCGCGTATGGGTCCCGGCCCTACAGCCCGCCTTCGCGGGCTATCCGGCCGGGATGACAAAGCGCACCTATTCCTCTCCCGTCTCCGCCGCTTCGTCCTCGATCCAGGCGAGCATTTTTTCTTCCAGTGCGGAGAGCGGCATGGCGCCGTCGCGCAGGAGGGTGTCGTGGAATTCGCGGATGTCGAAATCGGCGCCCAGGCGTTCCTCGGCCTGGCGGCGCAGATCGCGCATCAGGAGCTCGCCGGACTTGTAAGCGAGAGCCTGGCCCGGCCAGGAGATATAGCGCTGCACCTCGGTGCGGATATTGTGCGGGGCAAGGGCGGAGTTCTCCAGGAAACAGGCTTCGGCCTGTTCGCGGGTCCAGCCCATATAGTGGATGCCGGTATCGACCACGAGCCGGCAGGCGCGCCACATCTCATAGGTCAGCCGGCCGAAATCCTCGTAGGGCGTGGTGTAGAGGCCCATATCGATGGCCAGGTTCTCGGTATACAGGCCCCAGCCCTCGCCGAAGGCGGTGATATAGGTGTTGCGGCGGAAATCCGGCACGTCCTCCAGCTCCGCGGCAATCGAGATCTGGTGGTGATGGCCCGGCACGGCTTCGTGCACGGTCAGCGCCGGCAGGGTGTAGAGCGGGCGCTGGGACAGGTCATAGGTGTTGACCATATAGCCGCCGGCTACGCCGTTCTCGAGATCGCCACCCCAATAGCGGCCGGTCGTATAGGTCGGCGCCATCGTGTCCGGCACGGGGCGCACGCCGTAAGGCAGGCGCGGCAGGTGGCCGAAGAAGCGCGGCATCTGGTCGTCGGCGCGCTTGGCGATCCAGGCGGCGTGCATCAGCAATTCTTCCGGCGTTTCGGCGTAGAATTGCGGGTCGGTGCGCAGGAAGTGCAGGAATTCCGCGAACGTGCCCTCGAAACCGGTCTCGGCGATGACGGCGTCCATCTCTTCGCGGATGCGGGCGACTTCGTTGAGGCCGCGCTGGTGAACCTCTTCCGGCGAGGTATCCAGCGTCGTGTGGTAGCGCACCAGGGTCTGGTAGTATTCGCGGCCCTGCGGCACGTCGGAAATGCCCAGGCTCTCGCGGGTCTGCGGGATATAGGTGTCGCGGAAATAGGCGAGCAGGTTTTCATAGGCCGGCAGGGCGGCCTCGGCGATGGCGGCCTCGGTCTCGGCGCGCAGGCGGTCGCGCTCGGCCTCGGGCATGCCGGCCGGCAGGGCATCGACCGGGGCGATCAGGATGCCGGTCAGCGTATCGGCATCGGTCAGCGCCTCGATCTGCGAGGCGGCCAGCTCGGCGATCAGGCGCGGCTGGGTGAAGCCGTCTTCCAGACCCTGGTTCATCCAGTCGATATTGGCCTGGAAATAGTCCGGCAGGTTGCGCAGGCGGGCAATCCAAGCCTCGCCCTGTTCGGCATTGCGCGGCCGGGTCGACGCGGCGGCATAGGTCGGCGCGGTGAAGAAGCCGCTATCGTTCAGGAAGGGCGTGCGCGCGGTGTCGAAGGGCGCCAGCTCGACGCTGAAGCGCAGCGAATAGTCCAGCACGTCGTAGGAGACGCGGTCATTGCGGTTCAGACCGGCACGATCGATCGCTTCCAGCCGTTCCAGGAAGGCCGCTTCCTGCGCGGTTTCCTCGGCCTGGTGTTCCGCGGACACGTCCGGCCACTGGCTCATCGCCTCGAGATCGCCGTCGCGGGCGCGGCGGCCCAGGCTGTTCTCCCGCTGGAAGGCCTCGTAATCCTCGACCAGCGATGCGAAGGCCTCGCTGGCGGCCGGATCGGCGGCGGGTGCCGCTTCCGGTGTGCCCTCGTCTTGGCGGACCGCCGCGGCGGCATTCGCCTCCGGCGTCAGGGAGCCTGCATCATTGCAGGCGGCAATCACCAGGATGGAGGCGCCGGCCAGCGCCACTCGAACGACCGGATGTGTCATGCAATCTCTCCCCTGTCGGTGCCCGGCCGGGTGCGGACACCGCACGCAGAATGGCGCGCGCCTTCCCGCGGGGCAAGCAAAGCTGTGAAGAGATGGCACACCTCCAAGCGTATGCTGCCACACCGTCCTTCCCCTTGATGGGGAAGGTGTCCCGAAGGGACGGAAGGGGTGAAACGCGACGCGTTTCTTGTCCTGGGAAAGTCACCCACTCCCCCACGCCCATCAAGGGCGAGGACCAGCGGCTCAGCGGTATTTGCGCTGCAGGCCGACGCGTTTGGCCACCATGTTGTCGACCAGGCGGCCAGGCAGGAGTTTGGGCAGGGACCAGTTGGTCAGGCGCTGGGGCACGATGGCATAGCGCAGGCGCGGCTTGTCCTCAGTCAGCGAACGGAAGACACGGTCGGCGATCTTTTCCGGCGGGAAACCCTCCGGTCCGTTCTTGGCCATCCAGCCGCGGATCCGCAACAGGGCGTCATAGAAGCGCGTCTCGCGATAGGGCTCGGCGTCGATCTCCTCGGCCTTGGCCCAGATCGGTGTCGCCACCGCGCCCGGGCCGATCACCACGACCTGGATCCCGTACAGCATCAGTTCGCGCCTCAGCGCCTTGGACAGGCCCTCGACGGCATGTTTGGAGGCCGAATAGGGGCCCAGGAAGGGCGCGGCCATTTCGCCGGCGACCGAGGACATCATGACGATGCGGCCCGGCCCGCCTTCCAGGCTTTCATCCACGCCGAGCAAGGGGCCGAAGGCCTGGGTGACGCGGACAATGCCGGTGACGTTGACGTCCATCTGCTGCTGGAAATCCTCCAGCGGCACGTTGAGCATCGGGCCGGCCACGGCGATGCCGGCATTATTGACCAGCCCGTCCAGGGTGCGCCCGGCGAGCGCCGTACGGACGGTCTCTGCGGCGGCCATTACGGTCGCGGTGTCGGTGACATCCATGATCAGCGGCACAACGGCATCGCCCAGCTCGGCGGTCAGCCGTTCGGCATCGGCGGTCTTGCGCACGCCGGCAAAGACCCGCCAGCCCTCTGCGGCGAGCCGGGCCGCGCAGGCATGACCGATCCCGGTCGATGCGCCGGTAACGACGGCGGTGCGTTGCGGTGTCGGCATTGGACGTCTCCTCGTTTCCCCGCCTCAATCTAGACCGGCGCCAAGGGAAATCCATCTTCGATTTGCCTTCTCAAAGAGCGTGTTGGACAGTTGCGCCATCGTGAGGGAGACGGGCATGAAGATATCGGAACTTGTTGTGGCGCCGGTACTGGCGCTGGGAGTCGCTGCGGCGGCGCAGGCCGACGGGCGCCAGGCGCTGGTGGGCGGGACGCTGATCGACGGTTATGGCGGGCCGGTGGTCCATGACAGCGTGATCCTTGTCGAGGATGACCGCATCATCGCGGTCGGCAACCAGGACAATACGGCCATTCCCGACGGCTATGAGGTGATCTCGACCGAGGGGATGACCGTCATGCCGGGGCTGTGGGAGATGCATGCCCATCTCATGCTGACCGGCCATTCCGATTATGAACACTGGGACCGGGTCTATATCGACCGGCTGGAAGACGAGATCATGCCCGCCTCGGCGGTGCAGCTCCTGCTGGCCGGCATCACCTCGGCGCGCGATCTCGGCGCGCCGCTGGAGCCGTCGATCTCGGTGCGCGACCGGATCAATGCCGGTGAGCTGCCCGGGCCCACGCTCTATGTGTCCGGTCCCTTCATCCAGCACCAGCCCTATCCGGGCACGGAGGCTTTCCGCTGGGGCGTGGATTCCGTGCGCGACGCGCGCCAGCATGTGCGCGATCTCGCCGATGCCGGCGTTGATGTGATCAAGTTTGTCGACCAGGACCTTCTGGAACCCGAAGAGGCGCGGGCGGTCGTCGAGGAGGCGCATGCCCGCGGCCTGCGCGTGGTCGGCCATTCCCACAGACCGGCGGAAATCCTGCGCGGCCTGGAGATCGGCATCGACAATTTCGAGCATACCGGCCTGACCACGGCACCGGAATATCCGCCGGAAGTGATGACGGCGCTGCGCGACCGGACGGCGCGGGGCCGGGTCTCCGGCGGGCCCTTGTTCTGGACGCCGACGATCGAGGGGCTGTGGAACTACACCCGCACCCGGGAAAATGACGAGTTTCTCGACAGCGATTGCTGGCACCGCGGGCTGCGCGACGACACGATTGCCGACATCGAGGCCTCGATCCAGCATCCCGAACGTCTGGAATATACCCAGCTCACCCCGCTGCGCGCACCGACCCTGCGCCGCAAGTTCGAGCAATTGCGCGAGGCCGGTGTGGTGATGCTGCTGGGCACGGACAGCGGTATCCCGATGAAATTCCACTGCCAGTCGACCTGGAACGAGTTCGACATCTGGACGCGCGAACTGGACGTGCCGGTGATGGATGCGATCCGCTCCTCGACCTATTGGGCCGCCGTCTTCATGGGGGTGCAGGACCGGGTCGGCACGATTGCACCGGGCATGATGGCCGACATCATTGCCGTTGACGGCGACCTCCTGACCTATCCCAGCCTGTTGCAGAACGTGGATTTCGTGATGAAGGCGGGCACGGTCTATGTCGAGGACGGGCAGGTCCATGAAGAACGCCTGCCCGAACATCTGCGGATGGAGTAGGCGGACACCATACGGGTTGTTCGGAACCGTGCTCCGATGAGAACGATTCCGAACAACCCGCCGGAATGTCTGGATGTTGTCAGCGGTAAGCGCTGTGTGCGTTGACCCTGACACTTTGCGGCCTATTGTGCTGCACAATTACTGACATACCGCTTCGACGGGGGCGTCGGACGCGGCTTATCCGGATAGTTATCGAAAGGCTGCCTCATGGCTTCCGACTGGTCTGATCCGCGTCCCATGTCGCCGCACCTGCAGGTCTGGCGCTGGCACGCGACGATGGCGTCGTCCATTCTCCACCGCGCAACCGGGATCGCCAATTATATCGGCGCCGTCGCCATTTCCGTCTGGATCATCCTGCTGGCCTTCGGGGCCGAGGGCTGGGTGGGCTTCCTGTTCGAGGGCTGGATGGCCTGGGTGACGCGCTTCGGCCTGATCCTCCTGACCTATTGCATCAGCTATCACTGGCTGAACGGGCTGCGCCACCTGGTGTGGGATTTCGGCAAGGGCTACGATCCGGCCGGTTCCAACCTGCGCTCCTACCTCATCATCATTGCGGCGGTCATTCCGACGGCCCTTCTCTGGCTGAACCTGGGAGCGTGAGCATGAGCGATTATCGTACGCCCGCCTCGAAGGTCCGCGGTCTCGGCGCATCAGGGCACGGCGCCAGCCACTGGATTTCCCACCGTATCACCGCGATCGCGCTGTTCTTCCTGGCGCCGGTCTTCGTGTGGATGCTGGCCATGTCCGGCGCGCCGGACCCGCTGGCCACGCGCGCCTTCCTGGCCTCGCCGGCCGGCGCCATTGTCACCCTGCTGACGCTGACCGCCGGTCTCGCCCACATGCGCACCGGCATGCTGGAAGTGATCGAGGACTATATCCACAAGCCCTTCACCAAGACGCTGCTGGTGCTGGGCAACACTTTCATCGCGGCCGGGCTGTGGCTGATCACGGCCTTCGCCCTTCTCAAGCTCGCTCTGTAACGGACACGAAACACGATGGCCGAATACAACTGGATCGATCACACCTATGACGTCGTGGTCGTCGGCGCCGGCGGCTCGGGCCTCCGCGCTGCCCTGGGCGCCTCGCAGGCCGGTCTGAAGACTGCCTGCATCACCAAGGTCTTCCCGACCCGCTCGCACACCGTCGCGGCGCAGGGCGGCATCTCCGCCTCGCTGGGCAATATGGGCGAGGACGACTGGCGCTGGCACATGTACGACACCGTGAAAGGGTCGGACTGGCTGGGCGACCAGGACTCGATCGAATATCTGTGCCGCAACGCACCGGAAGCCGTGTACGAGCTGGAACACTGGGGCGTGCCCTTCTCGCGCACCGAGGACGGCAAGATCTATCAGCGTGCCTTCGGCGGCATGACGCGCAATTACGGCGAAGGCCCGGTGCAGCGCACCTGCGCCGCCGCCGACAGGACCGGCCACGCCATCCTGCACACGCTGTACGGCCAGTCCGTGCGCAACGAGACCGAGTTCTTCATCGAGTATTTCGCCCTCGACCTGATCATGGACGATGAGGGCGCCTGCCGCGGCATCACCGCCTGGAAGCTGGACGATGGCACGCTGCACCGTTTCCGCGCCCAGACCGTGATCCTGGCGACCGGCGGCTATGGCCGCGCCTATTTCTCCGCCACGTCCGCACACACTTGCACGGGCGACGGCAATGCCATGGTGCTGCGCGCCGGCCTGCCGCTGCAGGACATGGAATTCGTGCAATTCCACCCGACCGGCATCTATGGCGCCGGCTGCCTGATCACCGAGGGCGCCCGCGGCGAAGGCGGTTATCTGACCAATTCGGAAGGCGAGCGCTTCATGGAGCGCTATGCGCCGTCCGCCAAGGACCTGGCCTCCCGCGATGTCGTCTCGCGCTCGATGACGATGGAAATCCGCGAAGGCCGCGGTGTCGGTGCTGGCAAGGATCACATCCACCTGCACCTGGATCACCTCGATCCGGACATCCTGCACGAGCGCCTGCCGGGCATTTCCGAAAGCGCGCGCATCTTCGCCGGTGTCGATGTGACCAAGGAGCCGATCCCGGTGCTGCCGACCGTGCACTACAATATGGGCGGCATCCCGACGAATTATCACGGTGAGGTCCTCACCAAGGTGGGCGACGATCCCGATGCGGTCGTGCCGGGCCTGATGGCTGTCGGCGAAGCGGCCTGCGTGTCGGTGCACGGCGCCAACCGCCTGGGCTCGAACTCGCTGATCGACCTCGTGGTGTTCGGCCGCGCTGCCGGCCTGCGCGTCGGCGAGACGGTGACGGCGGGCGCGACCCAGCCGGAGCTGAAGGCCACGGACGGCCAGATCTCGCTGGACCGGCTGGACAAGTACCGCAATGCCAAGGGCGGCACGCCGACCGCCAAGCTTCGCCTCGAGATGCAGCGGGCCATGCAGAACAACTGCGCGGTGTTCCGGACCGGCGAGGTTCTCAATGAGGGCGTCGAGGCGATCAAGCAGGTCTATACCGGCCTGCCGGACATCTCGGTCACCGACCGCACCATGATCTGGAATACGGATCTGATGGAAACCCTGGAGCTGGACAATCTGGTCAGCCAGGCCGCGGTGACGGTGAACGGGGCGGCCAATCGCGAGGAAAGCCGCGGCGCCCATGCCCGCGAGGACTTCCCGGACCGCAATGACGAGACCTGGATGAAGCACACGCTCGCCTGGTGCGACGACAAGGGCAATGTGAAGATCGACTACCGCCCGGTGCACACCTACACGATGTCCAACGACATCGCCTATATCGAGCCGAAGGCCCGGGTGTACTGATCGATGGCTGCGACCGCCGGATATTCGGGGACGCCCCTGCCCAAAAAGCTCGGTCTCAAGGACGGGCAGGCGGTGGCGTTTCTCGGCCTGCCGGCGGAGCTGGACGATCTGCGTTCGGCCGCCCTGTTCGCGCGCGAGCAGGATCAGGCCGAGGCCGGCGATGCACTCGATTTCGTGCACTATTTCACCAGGGTGCGCGCCGAGTTCGAAACCGATCTGCCGCGCCTGCGCGCAGCGATCCGGCCCGACGGCATGATCTGGGTCTCCTGGCCCAAGAAGGCGTCGAAAGTGGCGACCGACATGACCGAGGATGTCATTCGCGAGGTCGCCCTGCCGATCGATCTGGTCGATGTGAAAGTCTGTGCCGTCACCGATGTCTGGTCCGGCCTGAAACTGATGATTCCGCGCGACAAGCGCGCCGTGAACTGAACGAGGACCCTCATGGTTCAGCTGACACTTCCCCGCGGTTCCCAGCCCAAGAAGGGCAAGACCCACGCGGCACCGGATGGCGCCAGGAATACGCGCACCTTCCGCATCTACCGCTATGACCCGGAAGCGGGCGGCAATCCCACCTGGGACACCTACAAGGTGGACATGGATGATTGCGGGCCGATGGTTCTCGACGCGCTGATCTGGATCAAGAACAATGTCGACTCGACGCTGGCCTTCCGCCGGTCCTGCCGCGAGGGCGTTTGCGGCTCCTGCTCGATGAATATCGGCGGGCGCAACACCATCGCCTGCACCTCGGGCATCGACGAGTATAACGGCACGATCACCATCTCGCCGCTGCCCCACCAGCCGGTGGTGCGCGACCTGGTGCCCGACCTCACCGATTTCTACGCCCAGCACGCCGCCATCAAGCCGTATCTGAAGACCGATACGCCGGCGCCGGAAAAGGAATGGCAGCAGAGCCCGGAAGACCGCGAGCAGCTGGACGGGCTTTATGAGTGCATCATGTGCGCCTCGTGCTCCACGGCCTGCCCCTCCTACTGGTGGAATGGCGACAAGTATTACGGCCCGGCCGCGCTGCTGCAGGCCTATCGCTGGCTGGCCGACAGCCGCGACGAAGCCAAGGGCGAGCGGCTGGACGATCTCAACGATCCGTTCAAGCTCTATCGCTGCCACACCATCATGAACTGCGCCCAGGTCTGCCCGAAGGGTCTCAACCCGGCCAAGGCGATCGGCGAGATCAAGAAGATGATGGCCGAACGCGAAGGCTGACCGCCTCCGTATCGCCGCGAACAATCAACCCCGCCGGTCCTGCCGGCGGGGTTTCTTGTGCCGTGCCTTCCCTGCGCCATCAATTGGGGCGTCCCGCCCAGAATCTGTCCTCTTGCGCACCCAATGCGCCGCTATCGGGGGTTGCGACTGGTACAGGGAAGGGACTTTCATGACAGGCATAACCCGCGGCCGTGCGCTCGGCCTCAAACTCATTCTCCTGGGCGGGATCGTCATCCTGCTCGGTATTCCGCTATCTCTCGTCGGCATTCTGTCCTGGGAGCGATCGAGCCGGGAGGCGGAGGCGATCGGCGAGGTGAGCCGGTCGGTCGGTGGCCCGCAAACCTTGCGCGGCCCATTCCTCGTCATTCCCTACAGTTTCCAGACGACGATCCACGAAACCCGCGACGGGCGGCAGCTCAGCCGCACGGGTCTGGAGACCCGTCACCTTCTCGTTTCGCCGGACACCATCGAGATTGCTCTGGATCAGACCGTCGAGATGCGTCATCGCGGTATCTACGATATTCCGGTCTACACGCTCGATATTCGCGCCAGCGGTGCGTTTGTCGTGCCGGAACTCGCATCGCAGATCCCCGACAGGGCAGAACTGGACTGGTCTGCCGCCGGCATCGTGGTGATCGTCAATGATCTGCGCGCCATCAGCCGCCGTGTCGACCTCACCATTCCGGGCCGCGGACGGCTGGATTTCGAGCCCGGTTCCCCGATCGATGGCGACGGGTGGCGGGGTATCAGTGCGCCGCTGGGCAGTATCGCGCCTGGGCAACGGCTCGCCTTCGATCTGGAAACCGGCCTGACCGGCGCTTCCAGCCTGAAAGTGACGGCAATCGGCCGCGACACGCAGGTCTCGCTGGTTTCCAACTGGCAGCATCCGGCTTTCACGGGCGGTTTCCTCCCGGATACCAGCGAGATCGGGCCGGATGGTTTCCGGGCAAGCTGGACGGTTCCCTATCTGGCGCGCGGCGTTCCGGCGGTCTGGCAGCCGCGGTCCGGCGATGCGGCGACGTTGGAAGAACAGGCCTTCGGAGTGTCGCTGGTTTCGCCCGCCGGCGGCTATCAGCGTGTCGGCCGTGCCCTGAAATACGGACTGTTCTTTGTCGGCCTCCTGATGCTGTGCGTCTTCCTTATCGAGGCACGCACGGGCCAGCGAATCCATCCTGTGCAGTACATGCTGATGGGCATCGCCCAGGTCGTCTTCTACTTGCTACTGCTGGCGCTGTCCGAGCACGTCAATGTCGTTCCGGCCTTCGCTCTTGCGACCCTGGCGACGGTCGGGCTGAGCGGATTTTATGCGATGAATGCCTTCTCCAGCCGGCCGTTGGGCACTGCCACGGGCGCTGCCATGGGCGTGGTCTATATCACGCAATTCCTGCTGCTCATGGTCGAGGACTATGCCCTGCTCGTGGGGGCGGTGATGGCGTTCCTGGCGCTGGCTTCGGCCATGGTTCTGACGCGGCAGGTCGAATGGTATGCTGTGACACAGGATGGACGGCCGGGCTAGCGGCCGCCCGCCAGCAAAGACGAGACCTCGCCGGTCCTGCCGGCGGGGTTTCTTGTGTCCCGTCCAAACTGTAACTGGCTGCCGCCGGGCGCTGCCTTTAGCGTGCAGCGAACACGAGGGAGGACTGAATTCATGAAACCAACCCTGATGGCGGCAGGCCTGGCGGCGATGCTGGGCTTTCCGGCCCATGCCCAGGACGAGGCCTTCTGGCTGCATCCCTATAATTATTTCGGGGACGAAACGGCCCTGACGGCTTCGGTCAATCTGGGGGATCTGGACGGGGATGGCGATCTGGACGGGTTTGCCGTCAATGGCCGTCACTGGATCCAGCAGGACGAGGTTTTCCTCAATAACGGCATGGGTTTCTTCCGCTCGGCCCGCGATGCCGGGCCGGACCGTGCGACTGGCTATGAAGCGGCGCTGGCCGATCTGGACGGCGATGGCGATCTGGACGCGGCGATTGCGCGCGATCTCCTGCCGGTCCTCCTGCTCTTCAATGACGGCCGGGGCAATTTCGACGAGGCGCGCGAGATCGGTCCCGTCGCCCAGGCGCGCAGCATCGCCGCCGCCGATCTGGATGGTGATGGCGACAGCGATCTTGTCCTGGTGCAGCGCGGCGAGGCCAATCGCTACTTCCTCAATGACGGTACCGGCCGCTTTGCCGATCCGGTCGAACTGCCCGGTGAATACCAGACCATCCAGGCCGCGATCGCCGATCTTGATGGCGACGGCCATGCCGACCTCGTCTTCTCCAACCGCGGTGGCGAGGGCGTGCCGGTCTATCGTGGCCAGCCCGGCGGCGGTTTTGCTGCGCCGGATATGCTGGGGGCGGCGCTGGAGATGGAGATCCGCGCGGTCGCCGTGGCGGACATCAATGGCGACGGGCATGCCGACATTCTCGCCGGCGGCATGGAAGCGCAAAGCGTGATCTTCGAGAATGACGGGACGGGCGGTTTCGGCACGATCCGGCGTTTCGGCTCGGACAGCGATGTGGTGTTCGGCCTCGACACCGCCGATTTCGACCATGACGGACGCCTCGACATCGCCATTGCCAATTCGGGCGTGACCAACCGCGTCTATCTCAACCGGCCGGACGGGTTCGAGACGGTCGAGATCGGGGCCGACCCGGCCGACAGCTATAATCTCAGCGTCGGCGATCTCAATGCCGATGGCTGGGCAGACATCGTCTACGCCGTCTCGGAAGGCTCGAACTATACCGTGATCAACCGGTTCGACCGGTTATCGGGCGATTAGAGTCTGTACCCAATTCGGGGATTCTCAGATTGAGCGACGCATGATTCACTCTTGGCGTGGGCGTTTGAGCCAGGAGGCGAAGATGGCGCGCTATGATTTGAGTGACGAGGAGTGGGCGATTGTTTCGCCGCTCCTGCCCGGGCCGGGCCGCGGCAAGCACCGGGTGGACGACCGGCGTGTGGTGAACGGGATTTTCTATGTCCTGCGGACGGGGGCACCCTGGCGCGACCTGCCGGGTCGCTACGGTCCGTACACGACGGTCTATAACCGGTTCAACCGCTGGGCCAAGCGCGGCATCTGGCTGAAAGTGTTCGAGGAACTGGCGCGGCGCTCGCCTCAGTCCCTGCAGCTGATCGACAGTTCCATCGTCCGCGCCCACCAGCACGCCGCCGGTGGAAAAAAGGGGGCCCGGATCACGCCATCGGCCGTTCTCGTGGCGGACTGAGCACCAAGATCCACGCCGTGGTCGACCAGGACGGCCTGCCGGTCCGGCTCGTCATCTCGCCCGGTCAGGCCGCCGACAAGACGGTCGCGCCCCTCCTGCTCGACACGCTGCCGCCAGGCTGCGTGATCGCCGACCGCGGCTATGACAGCCTCGCCCTGGTCCAGCGCGTGCAGGCGCGCGGCGGTGTGGCGCATTTTCCCACCCAGAGCCGCGTGCGCCTCCAGCGCACCGTGCCCCGCGAGCTCTATCGGCAGCGCAATCTAGTCGAACGTTTCTTCTGCAAACTCAAGCAGTTCAGGCGGATCGCAACGCGCTTCGACAAGCATGCCGCCAACTTCCTCGCCGCAATCGCTCTCGCTTCAGCAAGGATCTGGATGCGC
>NZ_JBDWAS010000044.1:0-38636 GCF_039978735.1 Maricaulis sp. | reverse complement strand
CTAGTTCGCCTGGCGGCGCAGGAAGGCCGGAATTTCCAGATCGCCCTCTTCCAGGCTGTCACCGAACAGATCGCCCGATGCGCGCGGCTGGGACGTCTGGACCGGTGCCGTCTTGGTCACGGGCGCGGCCTTGACCGGCGCCGGCTCGGCCGGCTTGCGGCGGCGGCCGAAGAGCGAGAAACCGCGCTTGGGTTCGTCGTCATCCGCGGCGATATCAGGCTGGCTCACCGAAGTGGCGCGGCGCTGCTCGTAACGCGCGTTGAGGCTGGCAGCCTCTTCGGCCAGACGGGCCTGGTCGCGCAGCACCTGCGGCTGTTGCACTTCGACCCGCGTCTCGGTGATCGCAACCGGACGGTTTTCCATCACATAGGGATCGCTGTCCCGGGTAATTTCGGTATCGGCAATCGCATCGGACAGGTCTTCCGCGCCAACCGCCCGCTTGAGCGGTTCGGCTTGCGGCTCGATTTCGGTTTCGGTTTCCGGCGCTTCGCGCGTCTCGGTGCGTGTCGTGACCGGCTCCGGACGCGCTGCGACCGTGCGCTCGGTGGTGGCCGGCGGATTGACGCGACCCGGACGATCGGACCCGGTGCGCTTCCACGGCAGGATTGCATCGTTCGGGCTGGAGCGTTCGGCGGTCTGCGGCGCAGTGCGCTGACGATTGCGCTGATCGGTCACCACAACGGCTTCGGCATCGATACCCGTTGCGACGACAGAGACCCGCATGGAGCCTTCCATGGTCTCGTCGAAGGTGGAACCGACAATGATGTTCGCTTCCGGGTCGACTTCCGAACGGATCTCGTTGGCGGCTTCGTCGACCTCGTAGAGGGTCATGTCATAGCCGCCGGTGATGTTGATCAGAACGCCCGTGGCGCCCTTCATCGAGACATCGTCAAGCAGCGGATTGGAGATCGCGGCCTGGGCGGCGTCGACGGCGCGCTTCTCGCCGGAAGCCTCGCCCGTACCCATCATCGCCTTGCCCATCTCGTTCATCACGGCGCGCACGTCGGCGAAGTCGAGATTGATCAGGCCCGGCATGACCATCAGGTCGGTGATGCCGCGCACACCGGAGTGCAGCACCTGGTCGGCCATGGAGAAGGCTTCGGCAAAGGTCGTCTTCTCGGTGGCGATGCGGAACAGGTTCTGGTTCGGAATGACGATCAGCGTATCGACATGTTCCTGCAACTGCTCGATGCCGGCCTCGGCCAGCTTCATGCGGCGCGAGCCTTCGAAATGGAACGGCTTGGTCACCACGCCGACGGTCAGGATGCCCATCTCGCGTGCTGCACGTGCAACGACCGGTCCCGCGCCCGTGCCCGTGCCACCGCCCATGCCGGCGGTGATGAAAACCATGTGGGCACCGGCCAGATGCTCACGGATATCGTCGATCGAGTCCTCGGCCGACTGTTCGCCCACTTCCGGCCGGGCGCCCGCGCCTAGGCCTTCGGTGATCGCCGCGCCCATCTGGATGCGCTTTTCCGACTTCGAGCGCGTCAGCGCCTGCGCGTCGGTATTGGCGACCACGAAGTCGACACCCTCAAGACTCGACTCGATCATGTTGTTGACCGCATTCCCCCCGGCGCCACCGACACCGAATACGACAATCCGAGGCCGCAGTTCGGTTGTTTCAGGAATGGAGAGATTCAGCGTCATGTGGGACCCCATGCACGAAGCGGTAAGGTTAACGGGCTCTTGAGTCGGCAGTCTCTATCAAAGACGCTTAATCAGGCGTTAAGTTCCTGCGGTGAGCCGCAAAAACGCCGGGTCTTCGCAGATCATATTTCAGTACCGGGTGTCAGCACCGCCGCAGGCCGGCGGTTTTCCGGTCACGGATGATCAGAAGCTTTCGGCAAACCAGCGCCACATCGAGCCGGCAGAACCGGCCTCGGCCCGGTTGCGGCGTGCTGCAACGGTAAAGCCGCCCATGCGCGGCGGACCGGAGATGGCCTCGGCGGCACCGCGCGTCTCGCGGCGCACAATACCGGCAACGGCCGAGAAGGCCGGTCCCGAGACGGCATCGCCCAGCCCCGTCACACCGGTCGGACCGGCAATGCGAACCTGTTTGCCGAACACGCGTGCAGCGAGCTCGCCGGCACCGGGCATCTGGGCCCCGCCCCCGGTCAGCACCAGGCGGCGGCCGGAGGACTTGCCCACGCCCGCCGCATCCAGGCGGTCGCGGATCAGTTCGAAGGTTTCTTCCAGACGCGGCCGGATGATGGAGTTGAGCAGGGAGCGCGGCGCGCTGTCATACATCGCCCCGTTCTCGCCGGAGACCGAAGGCACCTCGATCATCTGCTGGTCGTCTTCCGGGCTGTCCAGCGCCGAACCGTAGAGCGTCTTGAGACGCTCGGCCGCCGCCAGCGGCGTCGAGAGGCCGCGCGCCACGTCGGAGGTGACATGCGAACCGCCCACGGGAACCGCATCGATATGCAGGAGTGCGCCTTCGGCAAACACGGCTGCCGTCGTCGCGCCGGCGCCCATGTCAATCAGGGTTGCACCCAGCTGGACTTCATCGTCCGCCAGCGCGGACAGGCCGGAGGCGTAGGGCGTGGCGACCACGCCGCGCAGATCGAAATGGCAGCGTTCGACACAGGTCAGAAGATTGCGCAGCGGGCCGATGGCCGCCGTGATGACATGCACTTCCACGCCCAGCGTGCGGCCGAACATGCCGCGCGGGTCGCGGATGCCGCGATGATCGTCGACCGCCCAGGACAGCGGGATGGCGTGCAGCACGACCCGGTCCTCGGCATCGAACTCGCTCAGCGCACCGTCGAGCAGACGGCGCAGTTCGCGTTCGGTGACTTCGCGCTGCGGCAGGTCGATTTCCGCAGCGATGCGTGTCGAGCTGGGCTGTCCGGACGACAGCGTGACGGTGACGGAGCTGACGGCCTGGGAGGCCATGCGTTCGGCCTGCTCGACCGCGGCCCGAATGGCTTCAGCAGCAGCGTCCATGTCGACAACCGCGCCGGCGCGCACACCGCGCGAGGACTGGTGGCCGACACCGACGACGCGCGGACGCGGGCCGGAGACCGTCTGATCGGTCCGGGCGATAAAGCACGCAATCTTGGACGAACCGACATCCAGCGCGGCGCAGACACCGCCTGCGGCCTTGCCGCCGGTTACCGAGTCCGCCTGCCGCGACCGAAAGAAATCCAGCACACTCACGCTTCACGCTCCCGCAATCCCGCCGCCTGTGCGCGGTCCGGCCGGGCGCGGACGATCAGATCGCCGTCACCCCGCAGATCGAAACTCTCTGCCGCCAGGCGCAACACGCCCCGCTCGGCCTGCAGCCGCGCCAGGATGGCGATCGAGGCGGTAACATCGCCTTCGGGCAGTTTCACATCGGCGCCACTGTCCAGACGCAGATTCCAGCGGCGCTCACCCACCCGCACCGCACCGACGACGCGGTCGCGGACGATGGGGTAGTTGTCGAGCGCCTCGACGATCTCGACGACCGCTTCATTGGCACCTTCGGCGACAACGAGCGGCAGCGGCAAAGGGTTCATCGGGTCGGCATGCGCCAGCACGACACCGTGGCGGTCGATCACGCGCAGATCACCATCGACCTGCCAGAGGGCATAGGCCTCGCGGGTCTCGACCACGATCGCGATCCGGTCCGGCAGAAGGCGTGCGACGGTGGCGCGGCGAACGGCCGGCAGCGCCTCGACGCGGCGGCGGATAATGTCGGGATTGACGGCGAAGATCGGCTGGCCGTCATAGACTTCACTGGCCTGCACGATGGCATGGGCATCGGCCCCGCTGGCACCGGTCACATCGACAGCGCGAACCGCAAAGCCGACACCGGACAGACGATGGCCGGCAAAATCGCGGATTTCGATGGCGGCGTCGTCGAGCTGGCCGAAGAGCGCAAGCCCGCCCACGGTGACCGCCACCAGGCCTGTCACCGCCAGCCCGCCGAGACGGGCTGTCTTCGCCATACGGTATTTCGCACCCCGGATCCGGGCCTCGGCCCAGTTACGCAAACGCCGCGGTGCGGACACCGCGGCGGATCGGGGTTGGGACGTGCGCCGGGTCGTCTTACGCGACCCGCCGCGCCTCACCTTCGACACGACGCATTCTCCGCCATCCATTGCACGAGATCGCTGAAGGCGATCCCGCAATACTGCGCCTGTTCGGGCGCAAGAGATGTCGGAGTCATGCCCGGTTGGGTGTTAATTTCGAGTAACCATAGCGGTTCTTCGGACGTGGAATCGTAACGGAAATCCGACCGCGTCAAACCGCGGCATCCCAAGGCTGCATGGGCTTTCAGCGCCAGTTCACAGGCCCGTTCTGCTATTTCTTCAGGCACAGGTGCCGGTAAAATATGATCGGACCCACCTGCAGCGTACTTCGCGTCATAGTCATAAAAAGTCGTCTTGGGCACGATTTCGGTGACGCACAGCGCCCGGTCTTCCATCACGGCCACCGTCAGCTCGCGGCCGGGAATATAGCGCTCGATCAGCACCTCTTCGCCCAGCGCCCAGGCGGTCGAGCCCAGCTCGGCCGGCGGCCGGTTGGCACCTTCCAGCACGATATGCACACCCACCGACGAACCCTGGGCATTCGGTTTGGCGACATAGGGCGGCTTCATGACATGCGCCTTGGCCGCCTCGAACCGGTTGGCGATGAAGCCTTCCGGACAGGGAATGCCGGCCGCGCGCAGCACGTCCTTGGCTTTCTGCTTGTCCATGGCCAGCGCTGAGGCCAGCACGCCGGAATGCGTGTAGGGCTTGCCGAAATGCTCGAGCACGCCCTGCACCAGCCCGTCCTCGCCCCACTCGCCGTGCAGCGCGTTGAAGACAATGTCCGGCGCCGCCTCTTCCAGCTGACGATAGAGGTCGCGGCCCGCATCAATCTCGACGACGTCATACCCCTTCTCGCGCAGACCCTTCGCACAGGCCGCGCCGGAGACCAGGGACACATCGCGTTCCGGAGACAGACCGCCCAGCAGGACGGCGATACGTTTCGTCATTGCGGTGCTCCCGGGATGCCGTCCGCCGGCACGTAATTGGCGTCCCGGATCACCACCCGGGATGCCCCCGTGCGGCCAGCCAGGGCAATGAGCTCACCGAAAGCGGAGGCCGGCGCCGAACCGAAATCCACGTGCAGGGCCTCGCCAACCTTGGCGCAGGCGTGAATCCAGCCCCCGGTGCGGTCGCCCCGGGACGGCAGCGGCAGCTCTCCGCGGAAGCCGAACCAGTGATTGAACCAGCCCATTACCTTGTCGACATCCCACACAGCGCCTTCCAGTTCCACAACAGCCCCGTCCCAGCGGAAGGGGCTGAGCGCCACATGGATATCGTCGACCATGCCGGAGACGGGCGTGAAGCCGACCATACTGTCCAGCCGGAACTCCCGGAATTCAGGCTTGTCCGTCAGGGAAACCGCATAGTCGACCCGATAGACCTTGCGGGCCAGATTGGTCTGGGACCGGATCTGGAAGACGTGCTCGGGGGCTCCGTCAGGAAAGGCCTGCGCCATCTGCTCAACCCAAGCAGAATAGGCCCGCGCGTGCTTTTCCCGGATCGGCTCGATCATCGATACGAGTTGGCCGCTCATGCTGTTCCCCTTGAATCTGGTTTCCCGATGCGCCGCACTTCCCAGCGCAGGTCGATGCCGTGGGTCTCGCGGATGCGGGCACGGATCGTCTCGCCTACCTCTTCCAGATCGGCCGCCGAGGCGGAACCGTCATTGATCAGGAAATTGCAGTGCTGTTCGGAAAACCGTGCGCCCCCGACCGAGAAGCCGCGGCCGCCGACACTGTCGATCAGCTGCCAGGACTTGCGCTGGTCCGGCGTGCCGGGCGGGTCGGGATTGGCGAAGGTCGAACCCGATGTCTTTTCCCGGATCGGCTGGGTCTGTTCGCGGCGGGCGGTGATCTCGCCCATGCGCGCCTCGATGGCGGCGGGCTCGTCCGGCCTGCCCTGGAAGACGGCTTCGGTGAAGATCCAGTCCTCCGGCGCCTCGCAATGACGATAGCTGTAAGCCAGCTCTTTCGGTGAGGCGATAATACGCCGCCCGGACCGGTCCAGCGCCACGGCCTCGACGATCACATCGGCGGTTTCCTGGTCATAGCAGCCGGCATTCATGCGCAGCGCGCCGCCGATCGTGCCGGGCACACCGATCAGGTATTCCATGCCCGCCAGGCCTGCCTTGGCCGCGGCCTTCGCGACCATCCGGTCCAGCGCGCCGGCGCCGGCGCGCAGACGATTGCCGTCCAGCGCCTCCGTCTTCGCGAAGGGCGGACCGAGCCGGATCACCACGCCCGGCACACCGCCATCGCGCACCAGCGTGTTCGATCCGGCGCCCAGGACATGAACCGGGATCCCGTCCGGCGTCTCGGCCAGGAAGCGCGCCAGATCGGCCTCGTCGGCTGGCAGGTAGAGCACATCCGCCGGACCGCCAACGCGCAGCCAGGTGATATCCTTGAGCGGCGCCTGCTCGATATATTTGCCGCGAACGGGCGGGAGCTGGGCGAGAAGGCTCACCCCAACGCCTCCAGCTCACCCGGAAGCGCGTAGGCCCATTGCGTGATGTCGCCGGCGCCGAGACAGACGACGACGTCGCCCTCGCCGGCCCGTTTTGCGACTTCGGCAGCAACGCTGTCGCGGGTGATGGCCAGGGCGTCGCGATGGCCGTGTGCCGTCAGACTGGCGACGAGATGGTCGCGGTCGGCGCCCTCGATCGGATCCTCGCCGGCGGTATAGACCGGGGCGACCAGCACGCTGTCGGCATCGTTGAAGCAGGTCGAGAAATCCTCGAACAGGTCGTGCAGGCGGGAATAGCGGTGCGGCTGCATCACGGCGATCACCTTGCCGGTCGCGGCCTGGCGCGCTGCGCGCAGCACAGCGGCGATCTCGACCGGGTGGTGGCCGTAATCGTCGATAATGGTTGCACCCTTCCAGCTGCCGGTCTGCGTGAAGCGCCGCTTCACCCCGCCAAAGCCCTTCAGCGCGCCCTTGGCGGCCTCTTCGGTAAGACCGAGCTCGCGCGCCGTTGCCAGGGCCGCGACGGCATTGAGCACATTGTGCTCGCCCATCATCGGCAGAACGATGTCGCGCCAGGTCTCCGGCGCCTGGCCACGCAGGCGGAAGGTGACATCGAAAGTCGAACCGGACGGCTCCATGCGCAGATTTTCCAGACGCACATCGGCCTGCGGGTTCTTGCCGTAGGTGATGACGCGGCGGTCCTCAATCCGGCTGGCGAGCGACTGCACTTCGGGATGATCGGTGCACAGCACGGCAAAACCGTAGAAGGGCAGGTTCTCGACGAACTGGAAGAAAGCCTGCCGCAGCGCGTCGAAACTGCCGTAATGCTCCATATGCTCCGGGTCGATATTGGTGACGATGGCCACGGTCGAGCGCAGCTTCAGGAAGGAGCCGTCGCTTTCATCGGCCTCGACCGCCATCCAGTCGCCCAGCCCCATCTTGGCGTTCGAGCCATAGGCCGAGATGATGCCGCCATTGATCACGGTCGGATCAACACCCGCCGCATCCATCAGCACCGAGACCAGCGATGTGGTCGTGGTCTTGCCGTGCGTGCCGCCGACGGCGACGGCGAATTTCAGCCGCATCAGTTCGGCCAGCATTTCCGCGCGGCGCACGACGGGGATTTTCTTGGCCCGCGCCGCGACGAGTTCGGGATTGTCCGGCTTGATCGCGGAGGAGACGACGACGGCGCCAGCGCCCTCGACATTCTCGCCCGCATGACCGATCGCGACCCGTGCGCCCAGGCCTTCCAGACGCTCGACATTCGGATTGGCGCGGATGTCAGACCCCTGCACCTGATAGCCGAGATTCAGCATGACCTCGGCAATGCCGCTCATGCCGATACCGCCGATACCGACGAAATGGACAGGGCCGACAGGGAAAGGCAGGGCGGCAAATTTCATACGAGCGCTCCTCGCACCAGGCCGTCGATCGATTTCGCCAGCGTTTCCGCGGCGTCGGGCCGGCCCAGCGTGCGGGCTGCAGCGGCCCGTTCGGCCAGGTCTTCGGGGTTGGAAAGGCGGGTTTCAAGCAGTTTGGCGACGCGATCGGCCGTGAAGTCGGCTTCGCGCAGCATGTCGGCGGCGACGGCCTGCACCAGCCCGTCCGCATTGGCGGCCTGGTGGTCGTCGGTTGCGATGGCCAGCGGGCAGAAGATCGCCGGGCGACCCACACCGGCCACTTCCGACACGGTGGACGCACCGGAGCGGCCGATCACGAGATGGCTGGCCGCATAAAACGCGCCGACATCCTCGAAGAAGGGTTCGCAAATGGCGTTGACGCCGGCTTGGGCATAGGTCTCGCGGGCCATGGGGAGGGATTCCTCACGGGTCTGTTGGACGACATCAAGGCGAGATCGCAGCTTTTCCGGGAGTTTTGCCACCGCCGCCGGCACGGTCTCCGACAGGATGCGCGCACCCTGCGACCCGCCGAGGACGAGCAGGTTGATCCGCCCGTCGGCCGTCAGCGCCGGATAGCCGGCCGCCCGCGCCTCGACGATGGGTGTGCGCAGCGGATTGCCGGTGAGGATGTGACGCTTGCGGGCCTTTTCCGGCAGCCGGTCCAGGCGCTCGAAGCCCGAGGCGACAAAGCCGGCCCGGGCCGCAAACATGCGATTGACCCGGCCCAGCACTGCATTCTGCTCATGAATGGCAAAGGGGATGCGCATCGACTGCGCCACGCCAAGCGCGGGAAAGGCGGGGTAGCCGCCAAAGCCGGCCACGACATCGGGCTTCCAGCGCTGCACGATGCCGCGCGTCTGGGCCAGGCCCTGGGTCAGCTCCAGCGCCGCCTTGGCGAGCTTGACCGGGTTCTTCGTCGACGGGCTGGCGGCATGGATCTCGTCGACGGCAACGGCCGGAAAATCCGCCGCATGGCGCAGGCCGCGCGTATCGGTGACCAGGCGCACCTGCCAGCCGCGCGCAATCAGCGCATCGGCCGCAGCGCGTGCCGGAAAGATGTGCCCGCCGGTCCCGCCGGCGGCAATCAGGCAGCGGCGCGGTGTCATGACGAATGCCGCAGCGAATAGGCGCCGGGACGGCGGCGGGTGAAAGCCAGAAGAAGGCCGGCCCCGAAGGCGAGCGCAAGCATGGAGGACCCTCCGTAGGATACGAAGGGCAAAGTCATGCCCTTGGGCGGGATGAGGTTCAAGTTCACGCCGATGTTGACGAGCGCCTGCAGTGCAAATTGCAGCGCCAGCCCGGCGACCGCCAGCTGGGCGAAATTGTCCTGCAGCCGCATCGCCTGGGTCCAGGCACGGGCCACCAGGATCGCGAACAGGCCGATAATGGCGAGCGAGGCCATCAGGCCGAATTCCTCGGCCGCGACGGCGAAGATGAAGTCGGCATGGGCGTCGGGCAGGAAGTTCTTCACCTCGCCCTCGCCCGGCCCGGCACCGGCAATCCCGCCGCGCGAGATCGCCTCGATCGCCTGGTCGATCTGGTAGGTGTCGCCGCTATCCGGATTCATGAAGCGATCAACCCGGCTGGCCACGTGCGGGAAGGTGAAATAGGCGAGCGTCGAGCCGGTCGCCGCCAGCCCGCCCAGCACCGACACCCACAGCCAGGACAGGCCGGAGGCAAAGAAGACACCGCCGAAACACAGGGTCAAAAGCACGGTCTGGCCGAAATCCGGCTGCGCCATCAGGAGGCCGATGGACACGATATAGATGCCGAAGGCGATCGCCCGGCCCGGGATCGGCGCGCCGCGCTTTTCCTCGGCAAACAGCCAGGCGGCCGTGACGATCAGCGCCGGCTTGAGAAATTCGGACGCCTGCAGGGAGAGCGGGCCGACGCGGATCCAGCGGGTCGCGCCCTTCACCTCATTGCCGACGAAGATGGTCGCCACCATCAGGAGCAGCGAACAGCCCAGCGCGATCACCGCCAGCCGCCGCGCGCCCTTGGGATTGAGCGCCGACACGCCCAGCATGCCGACCAGACCGGCCACCGCGAACACGCTCTGGCGATAGAAGAAGTGAAAGGGATCGTCGATACCGATCCGCCCGGCGATGGCCGGGCTGGCGGCCATGGACAGGATCAGGCCGATCACGATGAGCGCGATGACCACGACCAGCAATGTCCGGTCGACGCCGCGCCACCATGTGCCCAGCCCCCTGGAAATGTCCTGGATCACGAGACCTGCTCCGCCGTATCGGCCGGCACGGTGAGGCCGGAGACGATTGTGCGGAAAGCGTCGCCGCGCGCTTCATAGGAGGTGAACTGGTCAAAAGAGGCCGCGGCCGGGGACAGCAGCACCACCTCGCCGGGACGTCCGTCCGCCCAGGCGTCGCGGGCCGCAGCCGCCACGGCGGCTTCCAGCGTGCCGCAACGTGTGAACGGGATCCGGCCGTCCAGCTCGCCGGCGAAGCGCTCCTCGGCCTCGCCGATCAGATAGGCCCGGGCGATCCGTCCGGCGGCACCCATGGCCGCTTTCAGCCCGCCTTCCTTGGCCCGTCCGCCAACGATCCAGCGGATGCTGTCATAGCAGGTAAGCGCCTGGATGGCGGCTTCGGCATTGGTGGCCTTGCTGTCATTGACGAAGCGGATGCCGCCAAGGGTCGCGACGCTTTCCTGGCGGTGCGGCAGGCCGGGGAATGTATAGATCGCCTCGGCCGCGGCGCGGGCCGACACGCCCAGAAGCCGGACCGCCGCGAGCGCTGCGGCGACATTCTGGGCATTGTGGCGCCCCGGCAGGGCCGGTGCGCGTTTCAGATCGACGGCCGGATGCGAGGCGGTATCCAGCGCATCATAGACCCGGTCGCCCAGCGCATAGACGCCACGCGCGAAGACACGGCCGGAGGAGATCGGAACGACCTGCTCCTCGCGCCGGGTCTGCCGCAGGCGGGAGAAGAAGGCGGCGGTGTCGTTGTCGTCGATACCGATCACGGCCTGGCCCGACGGCGCCTGCATCTCGAACAGGCGCTGCTTGGCGCGGAAATAGCCGTCAAAATCGCCATGCCGGTCGATATGGTCCGGCGTGATGTTGAGCAGCACCGCGACGTCGCAGGCGAGCGAATGCGTCAGATCGATCTGGTAGGAGGACAGTTCCAGCACATAGTGCAGACCCGGGCTGGGCGGATCCTGCGCCAGGATGGCGTCGCCGATATTGCCGCCGACAACGACCTTGCGGCCGGTCTCGCGCAGGATATGGCCGATCAGTGCGGTCGTGGTCGACTTGCCGTTGGTGCCGGTAATGCCGATCACTTTCGGCCGGCGCTTTTCCGGCACATCGCGAAGCGCCAGGGCGAACAGCTCGATATCGCCGATCACGGGCGCGCCGACACTGTTGGCCAGCTCGACCATGCGGTGCGGTTTGGGATGGGTCAGCGGGATGCCCGGCGACAGGACCAGCGCGGCGATATCGCCCCAGTCGCGCCGGTTGAGATCGTCCGGTTGCAGGCCGGCGGCTACGGCGCGATCACGCGCAGCCTCGCTGTCATCCCAGCAGGATACGTCTGCGCCGCCTGCGGCGAGGGCCTTGGCCGTGGCTATGCCTGTGCGCCCCAATCCGAACACAGCGACACGGCGGCCTTCATATGCATGGATCGGGATCATGAAGGGCTGTTATCTCAGCTTCAGGGTTGCAAGTCCAATCAATGCGAGCACGACGGCAATGATCCAGAAGCGGATGACGATGGTAGGCTCGGCCCAGCCATGCCGTTCGAAATGGTGGTGAATCGGCGCCATCTTGAAGACGCGCTTGCCGGTCAGCTTGAAGCTCGCGACCTGCACCATCACCGAAACGATCTCGAGCACGAACAGCCCGCCGACGATTGCCAGCACGATCTCATGCTTCACGGCGACGGCGATGGCGCCCAGCGCGCCGCCCAGCGACAGCGAGCCGGTATCGCCCATGAAGACCATGGCCGGCGGCGCATTCCACCACAAAAAGCCCAGACCCGCGCCGATCAGCGCGCCACAGAAGACCAGCAGCTCGCCGGTGCCCGCCGTGTAGTGGACCTGCAGGTATTCGGCGAAGTCGACCCGGCCGACGACATAGGCAATGGCGCCGAACGTCGCCGCGGCGATCATCACCGGCACGATGGCCAGCCCGTCCAGACCGTCGGTCATGTTCACCGCATTGCCGGCGCCGACAATGACGATACAGCCGAAGGCGTAGAAGAGCGGACCGATATTGATCACCAGGTCCTTGAAGAAGGGAAAGGCGACCGAGGTCGACATCCCGGTGTCCATGCCCAGGCCCCGCGCCGTCACCGTCGCCCAGACGACAGCGACCAGTGCGATGATGAATTCCGTCGCCAGTTTCAGCCGGCCGGAAAAGCCTGCGGTCGATTGCTTGGTGACCTTGAGATAATCGTCGATGAAGCCGATGACGCCGAAACCGGCCGTGACGAACATGACGATCCAGACATAGGCGTTCGACAGGTCCGCCCACAGGAGCGTGCCGACCATGACGCCAAGCAGGATCAGGAAGCCGCCCATGGTCGGCGTGCCGGTCTTCTCGACCACGTGACGCTCGATCCCCTCGGCGCGGATCGGCTGGCCCTTGCCCTGCTTCTTGCGCAGCCAGGCGATCATCGGCTTGCCCAGCAGGAAAGCGATCAGCATCGCTGTCATCAGCGCGCCGCCGGTGCGGAAGGTGATGTAGCGGAACAGATTGGCCAGCTGGAGGTCTTCAGCCAGCGGCGACAGCAACAAATACAGCATGGGCGGATCAGGCCTCCGTCAATCCGAGCGCGGAACCGTCGGCCAGATATGCGGCAATCCTGTGGAGACCGGAGGCATTCGACCCTTTGACGAGCACAACATCCCCCGGCCGGATTGCTGCCCTGATCAGGTCGAGCCCCTCGTCCGCATTTGCCGCATAGCCTGCGCGGCGGGTCGCGGGCAAGGCGTCGTGGAGGCTGCGCATCCGGCGGCCACACGTATAGACCTCGTCGACACCGGCCGCCTCGAGCGGTTCGGCGAGTGCGGCGTGCATGGCGACCTCGTCCGGTCCCAGCTCCAGCATGTCGCCCAGAACGGCAATGCGGCGCCCGCCCTCACCGGGACGGGCAGCACCGAGCGCCGCGATCGCAGCAGCCATGGAGACCGGATTGGCGTTATAGGCATCGTCGAGCAGGGTGAAGCTGCCGCCGGCGGGATGCGCCAGGGTCAGCACGCGGCCACGCCCGGCGCCGGCTTCCAGCCCGGCCAGCGCTTCGGCGACATCGCCGGCATCCAGGCCGGCGCCAGCCGAGGCGGCAAAGATGGCGGCGATATTCCAGGCCCAGTGCACGCCCGACGCCTTCACCGAGAAGGGCACGCGCATGCCCAGCACATTGGCAATGCCGCGCGATCCGTCGAGCCCCGTTTCAAACGACTCGATACGGATGGCGGCGTCCTTCGCGGTGCCGAAATCCAGCATGAAGGCCGCGCCGGAATGGCGGGCATGGCGCGCCAGACGCGCAGCCTGCGGATCGTCGGCGGGATAGATCGCGACACCGTCCGTTTCCAGACCCTCATAGATCTCCGCCTTGGCATCGGCGATGGCTTCGACCGAGCCGAGATTTTCCAGATGCGCTGGCGCGATGCGGGTGATCATCGCGACATGCGGCCGGACCATGGAGGACAGGTCGCGGATCTCGCCGGAATGGTTCATGCCCATCTCGAAGACGGCGCGCTGCGTGTCGCGCGGCATGCGCGCCAGCGTCAGCGGGACGCCCCAGTGATTATTGTACGACTTCACGCTCCAGTGGGCCGGACCGGCGGCGCGGAATACCGCGGCCAGCGCGTCCTTGACGGTGGTCTTGCCGACACTGCCCGTCACCGCGACCCGGATCGCGTCACAGCGCTCGCGGGCGGCTTCACCGAGGCTGCGCAGCGCGGTCAGCGTGTCCTTCACCTGCAGCGCCGGCTCGAGGTCGAGATCGCCGCGCGAGATCAGACAGGCCGCGGCACCGGCCTTCATCGCCGCGGCGGCATAATCGTGCCCGTCGCGCTCGTCCTTCAGGGCGACAAAGAGATCGCCGGGCTGGATCGTGCGGCTGTCGATCGAGATGCCGGAACAGGTCCAGCCGGTATCGCCGACCAGCATGCCGCCGGTCGCGGCCATGGCCTGTCGGGCTGTCCAGAGCGGTTCAGACATGCGCGGCCTCCCTTTCCCCCAGAGCTTTGCGGGCCTCCTCGCGGTCGTCGAAAGGCAGTGTGGTCCCATTCACGATCTGCCCCGTCTCATGTCCCTTGCCGGCGATCAGCAGACAGTCGCCCTCGCCCAGCATGGAAACGCCGCGGCGGATCGCGGCGCTGCGGTCGGCGATCTCCTCGGCGTCCGGGCAGCCCTTGAGGACTGCCGCACGGATCGCCGCGGGATCTTCCGACCGCGGATTGTCGTCGGTGACGATGATGTGGTCGGCCTGGCTGGCCGCAATCGCCCCCATTTTCTGGCGCTTGGACGGATCGCGGTCGCCGCCGCATCCGAACACCACGATGACACGGCCCTGCGTGTGCGGACGGGCCGCGCGCAAGAGCTTGTCCAGACCGTCCGGCGTGTGGGCATAGTCCACCAGGACCGGCGCGGCCTCGCGCGTCTCGCCAATTTTTTCCAGACGGCCGGGCACGCCTTCGAGCTGCCGCAGCGTGGCCAGAACGGTTTCGGTGTCGACGCCGTCACCCAGGGCAATCGCCGCGGCACACAGGGCGTTGAGGATCTGGAACTCGCCGACCAGCGGGATGTCCAGGCTGTACTCGACACCCTTCCAGGCAAAGCTGACATCCTGGCTTGCCGGGCGCGGCGTAATCTCGCGGATCGACAGGTCCTCGCCGCGCCAGCCGATCGTGACTGTATCCAGACCGCGGCGCTGCGCTGTCTCGGCCATGCGGCGGCCCCACTCGCTGTCGACATTGACAACAGCCCGGCCACCCTCGGCGACGCGCTCGGAGAAGAGCAATTCTTTGGATGCGAAGTAATCGGCGAAATCGGGGTGATAGTCCAGGTGATCCTGGGTCAGATTCGTGAAGGCACCGACGCTGACGGAAACCGCGTCCATACGGTGCTGCTTGAGCCCGTGGCTGGAGGCTTCCATTGCCAGATGCGTGACACCCTCGCCCGCCAGCGTATCAAGCGCGTGATGCAAGGCGACGGCATCGGGCGTGGTGTAGCCCGTGACTTCGCGGGCCGATCCGCGGGTCACGCCCAGCGTGCCCAGACAGGCTGCCTCATACCCGGCGGCCGACCAGATCTGGCGCAGGAACTCAACCGTCGAGCTCTTGCCATTGGTGCCGGTGATCGCCACCACATGCTCCGGCTGGCGCGGATGGAAACGCGCTGCCAGCTCGGCCAGAACCGCAGCCGGCTCGTCGGTGACAAGGACCGGAATGTCCAGCCCTTCCACCGCGATGTCGGTCAGGATCACCGCGGCGCCCCGGGTGACGGCCTGGGCGATGAAGTCCCGCCCGTGCGTCTTCACCCCCGGCAGAGCGGCAAACAGGAAACCCGGCGCCACCTTCCGGCTGTCCAGGGTCAGGCCGCGCACCTCGACGGCGCCGTCTTCCGGCGCAAACTCGTCTTCGGGCATCAGCTCTGACAGTTTCACGGGATGATCTCCGGCATGAGGGCGGCGCGGATCAGGGCCGCGCGTTCACCGTGATCGGTTTCCGCGCGCTCCACACCGAGAATGGGGGCAATCCGGGAGACGATGTCGCCGACCGCTGGCGCGGCCGTCCACCCACCCGTGGCGTAGCCATAGGTCGATTCATTGCCGTGCGGTTCGTCCAGCAGCACCAGAACTGCATATTGCGGATCGTCCGACGGGAAGACCGCCGAGAAGGAGGAGATCAGCCGGTTGCGGTCATAGCCGCCGCGCGAGGGTTTCTCCGCCGTACCGGTCTTGCCGGCCACGCGATAGCCGATCGCCTCGGCATAACCGCCAGTGCCATCCGTCACATTCTCGCGCATCAGCTCGATTACCGCGCGCGCCGCCTCGGACGACATCACCCGCTCGCCGACAATGGTCTCGTCGGCCGCGACAGGCAGAAGCGTCGGCGGCACATAGACACCGTCATTGGCAATGGCGGCAAAGGCGGCAATCGTCGCGATCGGGCTGACGGCCAGGCCGTGACCGTAGGAAATGGTCGCCGTTTCGGTCGGTCCCCATTGGCGCGGCAGAAGCGGATCGGCGCTCTCGGCCAGCTCGATCGGCGCACGCTCCAGAAGGCGCAGATCGCCCAGGAAGCCGCGCTGGGCCTCGGCGCCTGCTTCCAGCGCAATCAGGCTGGAGCCGATATTCGAGGAGTGGGTGAAGATCTCGGCCAGGGTCAGCTGGCGGTTCTCGGCGTGATAATCGTGGATGGTGTGGCCGCCAATGCGCAGCGGGTTGGACGCGTCATAGCCGCTTTCCAGCGTCGCCGTTCCGTTTTCCAGCGCCATCGCCACCGTGAATGCCTTGAAGGTCGAGCCCATCTCGTAGACCGACTGTGCGGCGCGATTGAGGCGGCCGCCGGCATCCGCATCGGTCGGGCGGTTGGGGTCATAGTCCGGCAGCGAAACCATGGAGAGGATCTCGCCCGTGCGCACATTCATCACCACGCCGACGGCGGCATCGGCCTCGAAGTCGGCCATGGTCGAGCGCAGCACTTCGTCGACATGGAACTGGACGGACATGTCGATCGACAGCGCCACCGGACGCCCGTCGCCCGACAGGAGTGCGCTGTCGAAAGCGCGCTCGGCACCGGCAAGCCCGGCCATGTCGCGGTCGGTATAGCCCACAATGTGCGAAGCGAGGCGGCCGCGCGGATAGACCCGGCGCGGCTCCATGCGGAAGCCCAGGCCCGGCAGGCCGAGCGAGAACACGGCCTGACGCTGGCGCGGGGTGAGATTGCGCTGCACCCAGACAAAACGGCCGCGGCCGCCGAGCTCCTCGGTCAGCGCGTCGACATCGATATCGGGCAGAACCGTCGCCAGCGCCTCGGCCGTCTCGCGCGCATCCCAGACCAGGCTGGGATCGGCGTAGAGCGAGTGGGTCTGCAGCGTGGTCGCCAGCACCTGACCGGTCCGGTCGAACAGATCGCCGCGCGTTTCCGCATGCACGGCTTGGCGCGCGATCGGGGCCGCATCGGCCGGCCCCATGACGGCGATGTCCACCGCGCGGCCGGCGAGCAGGAGGAAACCGACACCCAGGCTCATGCCCATGATGCGCAGGCGCGAACGGGCCGCGTCCAGCGCCTTGGTCTCGTCGCTTTCGATGCGCAGAAGGCGCGACATGTCCGCCGGCGCAGCCTCGGCCAGCGGCGGCAGTGCAACACTGCGCGACTTGGCGGAAACCTGCCTGCGGAACGGCCAGAGGCGCATCAGTCCGGGCCTCCCACTTCACGCGGCTCGGCCATGGCGAGCCCTTCAATACGCTCTTCGCGCACGACATGACTGTCAGAGCGCAGCGTGTCGCTGCGCTCGTCGGTGCCGGCCAGCAGGGGAAGATCGCTCAGATTGACCTCACGCGAGGGATCCAGCGGCTCGAAACCGAGATAGCGGCGCGCCAGCGCGCGCAGACGCTCGGGGTCTTCCAGGTGGGCGATCTCGACATTGAGCACATTGATCTGCCGGCGCTCCTCGGCCAGCTGCGCCTGGATCCCCTCCAGCCGCTCCTGCGAGCTCTTCGCCTCGGCTTTCGCGATATAGAGTGCCACTGCCAGCGCCGCGGCGACGACGAACGCGATCGCATTGAACGTGCGGATCATAGCGCGGCCTCCAGGCGGGCAAGCGGAACGACACTCCGATACAGTTCCGGACCGTCGGTGACGGCCGGTGCATCGGTACGAATGGCGGCGCGCAGCTTGGCCGAACGGGCCCGCGGATTGGCATCAGCCTCCGCCGCACCGGCCTCGACAGCCTTGCGATACAGGAGACGGAAACTCGGCTCGGGGCCTGCTTCGGCGACTGGCGCATGACGCGAACCGCCCCCTCCCGCCAGCCCGGCACGGGCCCGCAGGAAGGACTTAACCATGCGGTCCTCCAGTGAATGGAAGGTAACCACGACAAGCCGCCCGAGCGGCGCCAGCAGGCGCTCGGACGCCTCCAGCGCGCGGGCCAGCTCACCCAGCTCGTCATTCACGAAAATGCGCAGCGCCTGGAAGACGCGCGTGGCCGGATGGATTTTTGAATGTTTTCCGCCAGTTGCGCGCGAGACAATTTCGGCCAGCCGGTCCGTCGTCTCGATCGGCGCCTCTTCGCGGGCCGTCAGAATGAACTTGGCGACACGGCGCGAGCGGCGCTCTTCGCCGTAAACATAAAATATGTCTGCCAGCTCCTGCTCGCTCAGCAGGTTCACCGCATCGGCCGCCGTGGGGCCGGAACCGGCCATGCGCATGTCCAGCGGGCCGGCCTTCTGGAAGGAGAAGCCGCGCTCGGCCTGGTCGATCTGCATCGACGACACGCCGATATCCAGCACGATACCGTCGACATGCGAGCCGCCGCTGGTGCGCACCACCTCTTCCATCGCCGAGAACGGCGCCTCGACAAAGGCGAAACGGCCGCCGGCCGCCTGTTTGAGATGCTCGGCGGCGGGGCGGACGGACGGGTCACGGTCGATGCCGATCAGGCGGCAATCGGCTGCCGACAGGATGGCGCGCGAATAGCCGCCGGCACCGAATGTGCCGTCGATATAGAGCGCACCATCACGCGGCTCGAGCGCGTGCAGGACCTCGTCCAGCATGACGGGGATGTGCGGCGAGCCGGTCATGCACCACCTCCCGCACGGGGCGGCAGGCGCAGCGACTTCTTGTTCTCGCGCGCGAAGTCGCGGGCATTGGCCTTGCGCTCGGCCAGCCGGTCCGGATTCCAGATCTCGAAGCGCGAGCCGAGACCGACGAAGGCCGCCTTGCTGTCCAGGCCGGCATGCTCGATCAGATCCTTCGGCAGGGTGACACGGCCGGTACCGTCAAAGGCCAGACCGCGCGTGTCGCCGAAGATCGTCTGCTCGAAGGCGGCCCGGGCGTCGTCATACGGGTCCATCTCCTCGAGCAGGTTCAGATAGCGGTCGAGCAGGGCCTGCCCGCCGCCTTCCAGATACCCGCCCTCGAAGGAGGGCCACACATAGATCTTTTCCTCGGGGTCATTCTTGACGACGGCACGGAAACCCGCCGGCACGGAAACCCGTCCCTTTGCGTCCACACCATTGATCGTCGTCGACAGAAACACGCGCTTGACCCCCTGCGCCCATGCGGACGGACTCTGCATGGTTAATGATGGGATAACATGGGACAGCATGGGAAACAATGACGAAAGGTTCGTTTTTCATGGATTAACACGCCATCTGAAGTATTCAGATCACAGGAAAACAAGAACAGACGCGGAACATTAAGTTAATATCCACAGCCCCCGGACGAGTGCGACATGGGATTGCCACCCACAAGGGCCATTTCGGAGATTGTTTCCGATCCGGAACAGATGGTTCCGTGAAGCGACTTTCCTCCACCGCCCCAGGCGGGGGAGGTGCCCCGAAGGGGCGGAGGGGCCGCCGCGCGAAGCACGGCGGAATGGTGGAAGCCGGCGCGGCCGCCCTTCCTCAGCCTTCGACTGCAGAAGAGCCCCCTTCGACCCGCAGCTTTGCTGCGGCCCACTTCCCCCGCTCACGCGGGGGCAGAAAATCCGGAAAATACGATCAGGCGGCCTGTAAGCCGGGTTCTGTCCCCCGGACCGAAATCCGGGGTGGCGACCATTCATCTGCGGACGGCCTTGCGGCCGGCCTGGTGCGACCTACCCGGATGACATGCGGAGACACATGTGCGGCAAACCGCGCTCATCCCTATTCGGTCTTGCTCCAGGTGGGGCTTGCCTAGCCCCCTTCCTTGCGGTCGGGGCGGTGCGCTCTTACCGCACCGTTTCACCCTTGCCGGGCCCGAGGGCCTGGCGGTCTGTTCTCTGCTGCGCTTTCCCTGGGGTCACCCCCGCCGGACGTTATCCGGCACCTTGCCTCCATGGAGCCCGGACTTTCCTCGACGGCGCCGTTTCCAGCATAGCCGCCGCGGCCGCCCGGCCACCTGATCGCCGCCTAGATCGGTCAAACGCGTGAGCCCGTCAAGCGGCCGACGCCACACGGGCAATGAGATCGCGCGTCTCGTCATCCAGCTGCCCGTCAACGCAGGCCGGCCGCCAGCGCCTCTGGAAAGCCTCGACCACCGCCGGCAGGCCCGGCTCCAGCCCGTAGCCGATCCGCTCGAGCAGCGCGTCCGGCTCGCCTGCCACATGCGCCTGCGGCAGCTTCAGTGCGCAGCCTGCTTCCGCCAGCTGTGCCCAGGGAAATTTCTCGCCCGGATCGATCTTGCGCCCGGGCGCAATATCGGAATGGCCGATCACCTCGCGCGGCGCGATCCCATGCCGTCCCATGACGTCCCGCACCAGGGCGGTCACCGCCGCAATCTGGACAGCCGGAAACCCGGGCAGGCCGAAATCATGCCCGCCATTGACGATCTCGATACCGATCGAGGCCGAGTTCAGGTCGCGCTCGCCGCGCCAATAGCTGACCCCGGCATGCCAGGCCCGGTGCGCTTCGTCCACGAGACGGCACACCGTGCCGTCCTCCTCGACCATGTAGTGGGCCGACACCTGGGCCTGCGGGTCACACATCCGCTCCAGCGCCGCGGCGCCCGTCTCCATGCCGGTATAGTGCAGCACGATACAGGCGAGCGGGCACTTGCGGCCGTTGAAGTTCGGCGACGGCGTGTCCCGGAAAACCAGGGTCACAGCGTCTTCTCCCGCGCCAGCGCGGCGGTCGGCAGTTTGCGGTTCCGGCGCAGGGCGATGATGCCGACACCGACGAGGGTCAGCGCACCACCGGCAATCAGGCGCCAGCCAAGCGGATCGCCTGTGACCGTGAGGCCGGCGATCACACCGATCAGCGGTGCGATCAGGGTCAGCGGCGCGATCAGCGTCGCGTCATAGCGCTGCAGGAGATTGTAGAAGACGCCATGGCCGAACACATTCACCAGCAGGACGGTGAAGGCGACGGCCGCGCCGATCGCCCAGCCGCCGCTGACGACAGACTGCATCTGCCCGGTCTCGAAAGTCAGCGACAACGCCAGCAGTGGCGGCGCCGAGATCAGCCCGATCCAGGCCTGCATGCGGATTGAATCCAGTGGCATCTGCTTGACCAGGATCATGCCGACCGCTGAGGCAAAGGCCGCACCGATGCCGATCATCAGGCCAATGGACAGATCGAGCTCGGCCGGGTTGGCAATCACCAGCGCCACACCGGCAAAGGACAAGAGGATGCCGGCGATCCGCGGCAGGCCGACCTTTTCCTTCAGGAAGAGCACCGACAGGATGGTCGCGAAGGGCACGCCGGTCTGCACGGCGATCGCCATCGACGAGGGCGTGGCCCATTTCAGTCCCAGGAACATCAGCGCGTACTGGCCCGCCCCCATCGTCAGGCCGATAGCGATCATCGTGCCCAGCTTGGCCGGGATCGGCCGCAGCCAGGGCGCCAGCACCGCATAGAGAAGAACAAAGCGCAGGAAGGCGAAGAAGAAGGGCGGCACGCCCTCGAAACCGTCGACCCAGCCCGGCACACCGGTCACCGAGAACTTGGCCACCACGAAATTGATGCCCCAGACGACACAGACGGCAAACAGGGCCAGGAAATCGCGCAACCGCATGCCGGTTTTCTTGGACTGCGCCGCCCGGCCGGGCAAGCGCAAATCCGTGGCTCCCCCGAACGGGGGATGGCTGACCGTCAGCGCCGTCGGCACCCTCCCCGCGCGTCAACTTGCTCAGGGGAGAGGACTATGACGAAGACCCGTATTACCGCATTCGGCCTGACGGCCGCGATGGCGCTCATGGCAGCCGGCTGTGCCACCACATCCAGCTCTGAACCGGCCACGGCCCTGCTGCAGGTCAACAGCCCCGGCGATGCCGACATGAGCTGCGAACAGCTCAGCGCCGAGATCGGCCGCATGGACCAGATGATGGGCGCCGACATGCAGGCGGCTGCAAACGCGGAAGCCCGCGGCAGTGCCGCTGCCGCCGGGGCCGGTGTTGCGGTGAATGCCGCGGCCTATTCCGGCGCGCTGGGCCGCGTTCCCGGTCTCGGCTTTGCCGCCAATGCCGCTGCAGGGCACGCCCAGGCCCAGGCCCAGGCAGAAGCGGAGCGCCGCGAGGAGAATGTCCGCCGCGCCGAACTGCGCCGCACCAGCCTGATGGGCATCTATCAGGGCCGCGACTGTTAAGACCGTCGTTTTGATGACCCGGGCGCGTGGCCAGTCCGCGCGCCCTCTTCGCCTACTCGCCGGCGCCGAAGTGTGCGTCGAGAAAGGCCAGGAAGTGCCGCCAGTCGGCCGCGTTCACACCATGCAGGCCCCGCCGCATGAAGACCGCGATATCGGCCTCGGGCACGAACGCGCCCAGCCCGTCCTGTTCCAGCCCGTCAGAACCGTAGAGCGCATAGACCGGATTGGCACCGCGCGCCGCGCGCCAGCTGCCGCCCGGATCGGACCATTGATCGCGCCAGGCCCCGCCGATCAGGAGTGGCCGGGGCGCCATCAGGCCGATCAGCTGATGCTGGTCGACCGGAATTTCCTCCTCGCGGCCGGCATAGGTCGCGAAGCGGTCATTGAACCAGTAGGGAAAGGCTTGGGTGATCTGGGCGACGCTTTCGCCGGCGTCCGAGCGGGTCAGCGTCGTACCGCCGGTTCCCGCCTGGTGCGCGATCACCAGGTCGATGCGCGGATCGAAGGCGGCGGCCAGCAGGGCCGACTTGCCATTGCGCGAATGCCCCCACACCGCCATGCGCTGCGGGTCGTAGCGGTCGTCGGCCTCCAGCACGTCGATGACGCGGGAATAGGCCCAGGCCCAGGCCGCGATGGCCCCGGTCTGCACATCCGCCGACAATTCGTCCAGGGCTTCGTCGGCCGCCGCAGCGCTGTCCGGCACGATATCGCCGGCATAGATGAAGGCCAGCGCATAGCCGTGCGCGAGGATCTCGGCGACCGGCGGCTCCATGATATGGCGGCCAAAGACCTGCCGTGTCGCCCAGCTGGAAAAGCCTGACGGCGCGCAATCGGGTGCGCTGTCCGTCACCGGGCCGCTAACCCCGTCATGCCAGCCAAGCGCGGCACGATTGCCGCAGAACATCTGCATCACCACCACCGGCACCGGCCCGTCGGCCGCCACCGGAAGCACGGTGGCAAGATGGGTTTCAGCACCCGCCAGTTCGAGCGTGTATTCCTCGATACGGCCGGCACCGTCATAGGCGGCGGTATCGACCACCGTGTGATCGAGAATGCGGGCCGGCCCGGCCTCCGGCCAGGCGCCATAGACCTCGGCCTCGAAGGCCGCGCGCAAATCCGCCTGCCCCGCCTCCCAGGACTGCCGTGTCAGCCCGGCCGTCTCCAGCGGCGGGCGTGCGGCCTCGCCGCCATGCCGCGCCGATACTTTCGGCAGAGCCATGGAAACACAGCCGACCAGCATCAGCGGCAGGGCAACAATCAGGAAAAGCGGAATGAAACGGCGCACGGCGGTACGACCTCACGAGACGGGCGATAGCGTCCAGACTAGCAAGGGCCCGGGCGGCGGATAGTCACGATTGCGGGAGCGGTCCGACTTCAGCGGCCCAGATCGACGGTCCAGCCATCGGGACCGCGCGTGGCGACGAGCACATCGTCTTCCGACCCGCGGGGCGATCCGCGCAGTTTGCGCCATAGCCAGTAGGCGCCGCCTGCAAGCAGGGCAATGCCGGCCAGAACCAGGAAGGCGGCCGTCAGCATGGCGGCCAGGAAGATCACCAGGCCCAGGAAGGCGAGCGCGATCAGGGCGGCGAGCACATCGCGCACGATGCGCCCCGCCTTGGAAGCGAAGAAGTCGGTATTGGCTTGACGGGCGTCAGTCATGTCGTCCTATCCAGTCCAGTTCGCCCCCTACTGTAGGCTCCATGTTGGCATTCTTGGGGCAACAGTCAATTGGCGGCGGATGCGACGAGACCGCGCTCCTGTAGAATCTGCCCGTAAGCGCTGTTGATTGCGGCCATTTTCTCGTCAGCCATACGCTGGATCTCCGGCGGCGCGCCACGGGCGATCAGGCGGTCGGGGTGATTCTGCGAGGCGATCCGGCGATAGGCCCGGCGCAGGTCGAGATCGGAAATATCCGCCTCGATTCCCAGGATCACATACGGGTCGTGATCGCCGGCATCGATATGGGCCGAGCGGATGCGGCGGAATTCGGTCTCCGAAAAGCCGAAAATATCGGCCACGCGTTCCAGATAATGCATCTCGTCCGGCGTCACGGCGCCATCGGCCTTGGCGATGTGGAACAGGCCGTCGAGCACATCTTCCAGCAGGGCCGGATAGCAGTTGAAGCGCTTGGCCAGCCGTCGGGCATAGCCGTCGAAGCCCAGCGTCGTCTGGGTCGCCAGCTGGAATGCCCGGTCCAGCGCCGCGCGGCCCTCAGGCGGCGGGCGGAACACTTCGTAGAAAGCCCGGACCTCGCTTCGCGTCACAGCGCCATCGGCCTTGGCCATCTTGGCGCCGAGCCCGATCAGGGCCATGGCAAAATCGGCATCCTCGACCTGGTGCAGCCGCGCCCGCTCGTCGCAGCCATCGCATTCCAGGAAGCATTCCCGGCCCCTCAGCCGGTCCGCCAGCCTGCTCCAGAAACTCATGCGCCTCACCCTCCTGCGCCCCCCAGATATGTATCCGGGTTGCGCAATGCTATTCCTCCGCATCCTTTTCCGCGGCACGACGTGCAGTTCGGCTTGCAGATACCACGCGCGCGAGCAGACCGACCAGCATATCCCGCTCTTCGGGGTCGAGCGGTTCGAGCATGTCTGAATTGACGGACCGGGCCGCCTCGATCGCCGGTGTTCGAAGTGCGCGCGCCCGATCCGTGAGGAAAACGAGCCGGGCCCGCCGGTCGTCCGGATGCGGCGCGCGGCGTATCAGCCCGTCGCGCTCCATACGGGTCAGCGTGTTCGCCATCGTCGCTTGCTCCACATCCAGACGGGATACCAGCTCGACCTGGGTGAGAGCATCGCTCTCCCACAATTCCAGCAGCGTCATGAATTGCGCCGGCGCCAGCCCCAGCGGGGCGATACGCCCGTGCAGAGCATGTGCGAACAGCCGCGCGAGATGATTGGTGAGATAGCCGGCAGAGCGGAGCTTGTCGAAATCCATGACCGATTGATTGCATTAGATAGCACGCTATGCAATACATAGCATGCTATCTAATTATGGAGCTTCGCATGGCCCACCCGCTCTCAAGACTGCACCGCGTCGCCGGCATGGCCGCCGGCCTGCTGATCCTCACCTTCCTGACCGTCTCCGCCCTCAGCGAGCTGAACGGCGATCCGGACATGATCCGCCTCGCCAAGACGGCCATTGCCTGGGGCCTTGTCGCCCTTGTCCCCACCCTCATGATCACCGGTGTCTCCGGCATGCGGCTTGGCAAGGGCTGGAAAGGCCCCACCATCGCCGCCAAAAAACGCCGAATGACGTTCATCGCAGCAAACGGCATCCTGGTCCTCATCCCCAGTGCGCTCGCGCTGGCCTGGCTGGCCCGGCATAGCGAAACGGGTGCTGCATTCGCCGCCATCCAGACGGTTGAGTTCCTCGCTGGCGCAACAAATCTGGTCCTTATCGGACTGAATGCGCGCGACGGAATCGCGATCTCACGCCGGCGCACGGTGAGGACAGCTTGAAGTCGTCTGTCCAGCGCCTAGTCTCGCGCGATCGGCCAACAAGCGAGGCGCAGGCATGGACAGCAGGCAGTGGGAATTCTGGATCGACCGGGGCGGCACCTTCACCGACGTGATCGGCCGCGCTCCGGACGGCCGGCTGCAGGCGCTCAAACTCCTGTCGGAAAGCCCGGACTATCCCGACGCCGCGACCGAAGGCGTACGCCGCCTGTCGGGCGGCGAACCGGTCGCGGCGGTGAAGATGGGCACGACCGTCGCCACCAATGCGCTGCTGGAACGCAAGGGTGCGCGCACGCTTTTCCTGGTGACACAGGGTTTTGCCGACCTGCTGGTGATCGGCGACCAGACGCGTCCGGATATCTTCGCCCTCGACCTGACCCGTCCCGCCCCGCTCTACGACCGGGTGGTGGAGATCGCGGAACGCCTCGATGCCGAAGGTGAAATCGTGCAGGCGCTGGACGAGGACGCCGCCCGCCGCGCGCTCGACGCAGCCCGCGCTGACGGGATCGAGACCGTCGCCATCGCGCTCATGCACGCCTATGCCAACGATGTGCACGAAGCCGGCCTGGAAGAGCTTGCCCGCGAGGCCGGTTTCGAGACGATCGTGCGCTCCTCGGTCGCCTCGCCGCTGGTCAAGATCGTGCCGCGCGCCTCGACCACCGTGCTGGACGCCTATCTCACCCCGGTGCTGCGCAATTATGTGAACCGGGTCGACAAAGGGCTGGAGGGCACGCCGCTCTTCTTCATGCAGTCTTCCGGCGGGCTCGCCCCGGCCGGCGCCTTCCACGCCCGCGATGCCGTGCTGTCCGGCCCGGCCGGCGGCGTGGTCGGCATGGCCAAGACCGCAAAGCGCGCCGGCCAGCCCAAGGTGATCGGTTTCGACATGGGCGGCACCTCCACCGATGTGTCGCGCTATGACGGCGACCAGTATGACCGGGTGCAGGAAACCCTGGTCGCCGGCCAGCGCCTGCGCGCGCCGATGATGGCCGTGCACACGGTCGCCGCCGGTGGCGGTTCCATCCTCACCTTCGACGGCGAACGCGCCCGCGTCGGCCCGGACAGCGCCGGCGCCATGCCCGGCCCGGCCGGCTATGGCCGCGGAGGCCCGGCGGCGGTGACGGACGCGAATATCGTGCTCGGCCGTATCCAGCCGGACTGGTTCCCGAAAGTCTTCGGCGAAACCTCCGACGCACCGCTAGACGCCGAGGCCAGCCACACCGCCCTCGCCGCCCTGGCGGACGAGATGGGTCTGGCCAGCGCCGAGGAGGCCGCGGAGGGCTTTCTCGCTGTGGCCGTGGAAAGCATGGCCCAGGCGATCAAGCAGATCTCCATCGGCCAGGGCGTGAACCCGTCCGGCTATGCGCTCGCCGCCTTCGGCGGTGCCGGCGCCCAGCATGCCTGCCGCGTCGCCGACGCGCTGGGCATGACGACCGTGCTGATCCACCCCTATGGCGGGCTGCTCTCGGCGCTGGGCATCGGCCTTGCCGATATCCGCGAGACCCGCATGGCCGCGGTCGAGGCGCCGCTGGAGCGCGCATTCGACGAGGCCGGCCGTATCGCTGACCGGCTGGACGAGGAGGCCCGCAGCGCCCTCGCCGCCCAGGGCCTGCCCGCCGCGGCGATCCGCTCGCACGGCGAATGGCGACTCAAGGTTTCCGGTTCGGACACCTCCATTCCGGTTCCGGCCGGATCGCGCGACACAATGGAAACCGCCTTCCGCAACGCTCACAAGCGCCTGTTCGGCTTCATCCCGGAAGGGGAGTTGATTGTTGAATCGGTCACCCGTGAAGCCGAATGCTCGCCGCCGGGCTCCTCCGACTGGTCGATCGACATGCCCGCACCGGAAGCGGGCACGCCGCGCCCGAAAGCCCAGGCCCGCATGTTCGATGCCGGCGAGTGGAATGACGTCCCCGTCTACGCCATCGACCAGTTCGCAGCCAGCATGAGCGAGACCGGTCCCGCGCTGATCATGGATCCCAATTCCACCATCGTGGTCGACCGCGGCTGGACCGCCACGCGCCTTGAGGACGGTACGCTGTCGCTGTCCCGCGCCGAGGCCGCAGGCGATCATCGCGGCGGCACCGAACTCGACCCGATCCGGCTGGAGCTGTTCAACAAGCGCTTCATGTCGGTCGCAGAACAGATGGGCGTCGCCCTGGAGCGCACGGCGCACTCGGTGAACATCAAGGAACGCCTCGACTTCTCCTGCGCGGTCTTCGACGCCGAGGGCGGGCTGGTCGCCAACGCGCCGCACATGCCGGTCCATCTGGGATCCATGTCGGCCTCGGTCCGGGCCGCCGCCGAAGCGCACCCCGATCTGGGGCCTGGCGATGCGGTGGCGGTGAACGCGCCCTATGATGGCGGAACGCATCTTCCGGACATCACGCTTGTCACACCTGTGCATGACCCTGTGTCACAGGAACGTCTCTTCTATGTCGCCTCAAGAGGACACCATGCCGATGTCGGCGGCATCGCCCCGGGCTCCATGCCGCCCTTCTCGCGCACGATCGACGAGGAAGGCGTGCAGTTCCGCAATGTGAAGGTGATGGAGAAGGGCCGCTTTCTCGAAGCTGCCGTGCGCGAGGTGCTCGCCTCGGGCCTGCACCCGGCGCGCCGGCCTGACCAGAATATCGCCGACATGAAGGCCCAGCTCGCCGCCTGCGCCAAGGGTGCCGACGAACTCCACCGCCTCGTCGCCGATAACGGGCTCGACGTGGTGAAAGCCTATATGGGCCATGTGCAGGACAATGCCGAACGCGCCGTGCGCCGGGTGATCGACGCGCTGGAGGACGGCGTGCACACCGTGCGTCTGGACGATGGCGCGCAGATCCGCGTCTCCATCTCGGTCGACCGCGAGAACCGTTCGGCGACCGTGGATTTCACCGGCACCTCGCCCCAGCGCCACAGCAATTTCAACGCCCCCGCCTCGGTCGCCCGCGCGGCGGTGCTCTACGTCTTCCGCTGCCTGGTGGGCGACGCCATTCCGCTGAACGAGGGCTGTCTGAAGCCGATCGAGCTGATCATCCCGGATGGCTGCCTGCTCAATCCGCGGCCGCCGGCGGCTGTCGTGGCGGGCAATGTGGAGACCAGCCAGCTGGTCGTCGATGCGCTGTTCGGGGCGACGGGCCGCATGGCCGCCGCCCAGGGCACGATGAACAATCTCACCTTCGGCAATGACCGCCACCAGTATTACGAGACGATCTGCGGCGGCGCCGGGGCGGGCGTGGACGCCGAGGGCGACGGCTTTGCCGGCGAGAGCGCGATCCACACCCACATGACCAATTCGCGCATGACCGATCCGGAAGTGCTGGAACGGCGCTACCCGGTCCGCGTCGATCATCACCGCATCCGCCATGGCTCCGGCGGCACGGGACGCTGGCGCGGCGGCGATGGCAGCCAGCGCCGGCTCACCTTCCTGGAACCGATGGAAGTTGCCCTCCTCTCCTCGCGGCGGTCGGAAAACCCGTTCGGCCTGGCCGGCGGCGGAGACGCCTATCCGGGACATCAAAGGGTGATCCGCGCCGGAGACCAGGTGGAAGACCTGCCCGGCCTGTTCCGGATCGATGTGGAAGCCGGCGACGCTGTCGAGATCGAGACCCCGGGCGGCGGCGGGTATGGCGCCTAGCTGATCCTGCGCGACACGTCAGGCAGCCGCTATTCCGCCACTTCCTCGGCCGTACGCGACCGGCGCTTGCCGACCCGGCGCGGGGGCACCTGGCGGACATGACCCTCGATGTATTCGACGATCATGCCGGCGACATCCTTGCCGGAGGTGCGTTCCACACCTTCCAGACCCGGCGAGGAATTCACCTCGAGAATCTTCGACCCCGTCGACGAGCGCAACATGTCGACCCCGGCGACCGACAGGCCCAGCGCCTTGGCGGCCTGGACCGCCGACGAGCGCTCTTCCTTGGTGATCCGGACCCGTTTGGCGGACCCGCCGCGGTGCAGGTTGGAGCGGAACTCGCCGCTCTCGGCCTGGCGCATCATCGCGGCCACCACCTTGCCGCCCACGACGAAGCAGCGGATGTCGGCGCCATCGGCCTCCTTGACGAATTCCTGGACGATGAAGTTGGCGTCGAGGCCCCGGAAGGCATCGATCACCGACTCGGCCGCCTTGCGCGTTTCCGCCAGCACGACACCGCGCCCCTGGGTCGATTGCAGCAGTTTCACCACCAGCGGCGCACCGCGCACGTGGGAGATCAGATTGGCCGTGTCCTTCGGCGAGTGGGCAAAGGCCGTCACCGGCATCTGGATGCCGGCCCGCGCCAGCACCTGGTGGGCATAGAGCTTGTCGCGCGAGGCGCCGATCGCCTCGGGGATGTTCAGGCAGTAGGCGCCCATCATCGAGAACTGGCGCAACACCGCCATGCCGTAGGAGGTCATCGACGCACCGATGCGCGGGATCACGGCGTCATAGTGCGGCAGCGGCTTGCCGTCGTAATAGACGTCCGGGTCGGACGCATCGATGGCCAGCGTGCAGCGCGCCGTATTGATCATCTCGACGACATGACCGCGCGTTTCCGCGGAATTCTTCAGGCGCTGCGAGGAATAATTGTTGGGCTCGCGCGTCAGGATGGCAATGCGCAGCGGACGCTTCACCGGCCGGCGCTTGGGGAAGTCCTTGTAGAGGTCGTAGCTCAGTTCGCCCTGGCAGTAGGACAGGGTGGGATTGACCATCATGTCCTCGCGGATCGCCTGACGGCCCAGCAGCATCCGGTACATCATCGTCTCGCGATTGGTCAGCGTCAGCTCGACCGGCCATTCCCGGTCGCCCATGCGCACCGAGGTCTCGATCACCCAGCGCAGCTCGCGCTCGCCATTGGAGGAAATCACCTCGCGGCGATCGACGGCCGGCGCGGAACACACCACCTCGATCTCCGGCTTGTCGGGGATAGGATGCAGCACGAAACGGACCTGCGGACTCTCCAGCGGGCCGAAGGGTTCAACCGACACCGCATGCAGCGCCGACGTGCGTGCGCCTGTGTCCACTTTTGCCTTGACGGCCGGAATGTTGAGCTTGGGGAAGGCTGCCCACTCTTCCCATCCCAGCATGAAAGCATCCGCCATTCGAACGTCTCCCGTCTCGTTTGGTGAACCCGTTATAGCACAACGGGATATCTGCACAGGGGGCAGGCACTATACGCGCTTGCGGCCTCAGCTCTGGCGCGCAACCCAGATCTTCATGGTCAGCTGTCCGGAGGGTTCTTCCGGATGCAGCGCCGCCTTCTCGACCAGCTCAAGACCGGCCTGCTCGATCCAGCCCGCCATCTCCTCGTCGGAGAAGCCCAGCCGGCGGTGATAGTGATCCTCGCGCAGCGTTTCCAGCTGGTGCGGCGCGAAATCGACGATCAGCAGATTGCCGCCGGGCTTGAGCACGCGGGCGCATTCATCGACCGCCAGCGCGGGATCTTCCAGATAGTGCAGCACCTGGTGGACGGTCACGAGATCGGCCACGCCGTTCTCGAAGGGCAGCGCCCCGACATCGGCATGGCGTACGGAACAATGCCGCAGCCCGGCCTTTTCCAGATTGAGCCGTGCGACATTGAGCATGGAGTGGTTGATATCCACGCCGATACCGCGATCGACCCGGTCGGAGAAGAGCTCCAGGATGCGGCCCGTGCCGACGCCGACATCGATCATCAGGCCGAACGGCCCCTCGCCCGCCAGGCGGCGCATCACCGCCTCGACCTCGTGATCGGCCAGGTGGAAGGAGCGGATGCGGTCCCAATCGTCGGCGACACTCTCGAAATAGGCCTGTGCCGCCTGGGCCCGCGCCTGCTTGATCGATTCGAGGCGCGAGAAGTCGCGCGTCATCACCGGATCCTCCTCGGGCAGGAGATCGTGGGCGATCTGCGCCAGGCGCCGGCCGCCGCCGGCATCGGTCAGGCGATAGAAGACATAGGCGCCCTCGGGCAGACGTTCGGCCAGGCCGGCATCGGTCAGCAGTTTGAGGTGACGCGAGACGCGCGGCTGGCTCTGGCCCAGGATCTGGACCAGTTCGGACACGGTCAGCTCCCCCCGCGACAAGAGCGCGACAATGCGCAAGCGCGTGGGTTCCGCCAAAGCCTTGAGCTGTGCAACCAGTGCGTCCATGAATTCCGAGTCGATAAGTGCGAATGCCCCCTTGCTTTTATCTGCATCCCCACGAAGTTCAAATGGCCGCATGTAGGCGGACCCGCCGGAGAGCGCTTTGACTACAAAGGAAATCCTCATCGTCGGCGCCGGGCTCGCCGGGATTGCCGCCGCCTGGGCCCTGCGCCAGCGCGGTCACTCGGTCACGGTCATGGACGCCCATGACCAGGCCGCCTGCGAAACCTCGTTCGCCAATGCCGGCGCGCTGACCCCGTCCGAGCCGGAACCCTGGAATGCGCCGGGCGTGCACTGGCAATTGCTGCGCTCGCTGCCGGACCCGCATTCCGCGATGAAGCTGCGCCTGAAACCCCTGCCGGGCCTCGTCCCCTGGGGGCTGCGCTTCCTCGCGAACTCCACGCGCAAACGCTATGAAGCGTCCTGCCGCGCCAATTTCGCCCTGTCGCGCCACTCGCTCGCCTGCACCCAGGCCGTCCGCGACAGCGAGGCGCTGGAATTCGACAATCTCACCCGCGGCACGCTGAAGGTCTGCGGCACGATGGCGCCGATGGAAGAGCGGCGTCGCATGGGAGAGATGCTGCGCGATGCCGGCCTGCGTCTGGAGCTGCTGGACCGCGACGCGACGATCGAGAAAGAACCCCTGCTCGCCTCCGTCGCCGACCGGATTGCCGGATCGATCTTCTATCCGGACGACGAGTCGGGCGATGCGCGCGCCTTCACGCGCGGTCTCGCCGCAGCGGCCGAACGGGCCGGCGTGCGCTTTGAATGGAATACCCGGATTGTCGAGCTCCTCGACCGCGGCGGCCGCATCGTCGGCGTGCGCACCCTCGAGGAGGAGATCGAGGTCGACGATATCGTGCTGGCCACCGGTCACACGAGCTGGCGCCTGTTGCAGCCGCACGGGCTTCACCTGCCGGTGCGGCCGGTGAAGGGCTATTCCCTCACCCTCGACATGTCCGGTCTCAACCAGCGCCCCGGCCTGCCGGTGGTCGACGAAGCCCGTCACGCCATCGCCACGCCGATGGGCGACCGGTTGCGCATTGCCGGCACGGCGGAGTTCGCCGGGCTCGATCCGGTGCTGCGCGAGGAGCGGATCGAGAACCTGCGCCAATTGCTCCGCGACCTTTATCCCGATCTCGCGCCGCAACTCCTGGCCGGCGACCAGCAGGCCTGGACCGGTTTCCGGCCCATGTCGGCCGATGGCCGCCCCTTCATCGGCGAGACCCGCGCGAAGGGCCTGTGGCTGATCACCGGGCACGGCCATCTCGGCTGGACCCAGGCGATGGGCTCCGGCGATCTCCTCGCTGCCCTGATGAGCGAAGATACACCGCCGGTCCCGGCCGAACCCTTCTCGGCAGCGCGCTTCTAGGCGCCGCCGAGAAGGGCCGGACCTTGAAGGCCGTACAGGCCTAGAAGGTCATGCGGGCAAAGATGCGGGCGCTGTCGCCATCGCCGATGTCGTCGGACCAGTCGTAGGTATAGCGCACGCCTGCCGTCCAGCGGCCGCCGAACTCGACATCGAAACCGGTCGTACCGTCGAACCGGTTCTCCGCTGCCCCCGCCGCACGGATCGTCGATGGCAGCGCCGTATTGTCGATCAGGCGGGAGGTCAGCGCATAGCTGTCCGGCCCGAATTCATGCCGCCAGGACAGGCCGGCGACAGGACGCACCAAAATACCCGGCGACACCGCCCACACCTCACCGCGATACTCCGCCTCCAGCGTATAGCGCTCACTGCGCAGGGTCTGGTCCTGATAGACCAGCGCCAAGCCGTCGGCACCGGTTTCGGCATAGCCGTCGATGGCGGTTTCCGAGATGCTGAGCGCATTGCGCAGATCGACATGGCCCATCTCGCCCAGGTCGAACCGCACCGACGCCGCCAGGCTGACATCCCAGTAGCGGCCTTGCGTCGATGCGCGCGCGGTCAGGAGGTCGACGCCGGTCTGGCGCTGGATGTCGTCGATGTCGAAGACGCCGTAGACGGCATTGGCCGATACGTCGAAAGCGCCGGCACGATAGCCGGCCCAGCCATGGGCCGAGCGGCCGCGGGAGGAAAAGGCACCGCCCGTCGACAGATCGGTGTCGGTATCGGCGATACTGGCAGCCGCACCGGCATAGTTATGCTCGCCGATACGGGTTTCACCGCCCAGCACGAAGCCACGCAGTTCGAAACGGGCGTCCGGCTCGCCGGTAGCGCCGTCCAGGCGCGGCTGGGCGTGGATATAGTCGGCAAAGAGCACCCGGTTCTCCGCCTCTGTGCGGAACCGGCTGCCACCGGCGCTGCGGCCCACCATGTCCTGGCCCAGGGCAATCACCGACGGCATCCGTCCGGTCTCGCGGGCGGCTTCGCCGTTCGCGCCTTCAAGGGTCGCCATCCACCATTGCGCCGCAAGGCGATGACCGGCTTCGGTCATGTGCAGATCGTCCAGGAAGAGATAGCGGTTCTGGTCCTCGAAAGTCGTCGCACAGAGCGTGCCGGCTGCCTCGTCGAAACAGGCCGTGTCGATGCTGTCGATGCCGAGGGCTGACGCATTCCGGTCGATATGCGCCATGAAGTCGGAATACTTCATCGTCACGACATTCATGCCGTCCGGCAGGTCGGCCGCCGCGATCGCATCGAACAGCGCCGTGTTGGCGGCATGGACCAGCGCGGCGAGCTCCGCCTGCGTATCGGCATCGCCGGCAACCAGCGGGGCGTATTGCAGCGGCTGGATCTCAGAGATGATCACCGTGCGGATGCCGTGGGCGGCGAGGCGCTCGATGTTACCCGCGGCCGCCGCGGCGACATCGGCGATGATCGTGCCGGCAGCCTCATTGGCGTCCAGCCGGTCCAGGAAGTCATTGGCACCGGCGATCATGAAGGCGACATCGTTCTGGCCGACCTCCAGCTCGCCCGCCTCGACCAGGGCGCCAAAGCCCTCGGTCTGGACCGTCACGCCGGTCTCGACACCGAAGGGCACCAGATCGCCGCCGCGGGTCATGTGTGCACCGGAAATAGCGAAGTTGATGTTCGGGGAGTCGGCGTCCGGATCGAGGACGATATCGACATCGCGCCCCATCATCTCCGCCCACACAAGGCCGTTGGAGTCGCGCTCGAAGCCATTGTTCGAGGAATTCGGGAAGAAGTCTTCGCCACGCGAACCGACAATGGCGGAGAAATTGCCCTGGCCGATATTGCTGTCACCGAAGAAATACCAGTTGCCGCTGCCGGCCTGGGCCTGGGCGACAGGCGCCAGCAGGGCCGCGGCAGCGGCACCGGCGAGCAGGATGGAGGCGGAAAAAGGCGCGCACGTCTTCGGGCACGCAGTCGGTCTGCGAGTCATTCTTGTCTCCTGGGACCGTTGCGGTCCGTTGTGATTTCGGGGGAGGTCTGTTCAGTTAGCGGCCCGGCCGGTCTGTCGGCGGGCGGGTACGATTTTCAAAGCGCGGTCATGTCGTGTCATTCCATTTGCAGCGCGCAAGACCATTTGCTACGCTTTATGTAGCACTCATACTGCTACAGAATCTGTAGCGCAAGGGCGGGAATTGGCCGATATCAAGGCAAATTCAAGGCAGCCGGTCATGGCCGTGCTGGAGCTGGTCGGGCAGAAGTGGATGCTGCGCATCCTCTGGGAGCTGCGCGATGCGCCCCTGACTTTCCGCGCCTTGCGCGCACGGTGCGACAATGTCTCCCCGACCGTGCTCAATCAGCGCCTGGCAGCACTGCGGGAAGCTGGCCTCGTCGAACTGGGCGATGACGGTTACGAACCGACGGAGTTGTGCCGCGGCCTGGGCGATATCCTGCTGCAGTTGACCGACTGGTCGCGCCGCTGGGAGAAGGAACGCCCGGCGCCTGCGGACGAAGACTAGATGCGTCGATACCGCTCAGCGAACCCTTCCCGGTCCAGCGCTGCATCGAAGGCCCGGGCGGCGGCGAAGAGATCGACGCCGATCTCGTCGAACAATTCGGCATAGACCCGGTTTACCCGGGCCATGAAATCAGCGATGCGCGCGGCCTCCGCCCGGCCCTGCGCCGTCAGGCAGAGCGGTTTTCGCCGGGCATCGCCATCATCCTGGCCGCGCTCCACCAATCCGAGTTTTTCCAGCGTGCGTTCCGTCTTGATGATGGCGGCATGAGTAACACCGAGCCGTTGCGCCAGCTCGGTCACGGTCTGGCTAGCCCGGGCGAGCAGCATGATCATGGAGAAGGTGCGCGGCGGTGCGGCAATGCCGGCCTCGCGCGCGGGCTGCACGCCCTCCTCGACCAGCCGGTCGACAATCCGCCCGAGCAGAAGGCCGATAAAGCCCGGCGCCATCTCGCCGTGAATCAGCCCGTTCAGCCCGCTTTCCTCCACGTCTGTCATGCCCCGATTGCCTCGCTCCGAAATTTACGTTACCAGTTACGTTACTAGTAACGTTTTATTGGATCACGGTTCGTCCCATGATGAAAGTACTCCGGCTGCTGGCGGGTCTGGCCTGCCTCACCCTGCCCGCCTCTGCACTGGCAGGCGGCACCGATACAATCCCCGCCGATGCCGTCGCTGCCGATGTCACCGAGTGGCGGGACTGGCTGTTCGCCACCCATCCGCAACCCGGTTTCAGCATGGATGTCGAGGCCGTGAATGCCGGCTTCGACGCCGTCATTGACGGGCTCGAGAGCGACTATACCCAGCGCGAAGCCTGGCTCGCCCTGTCGCCGCTCAATCCGCTGTTCAATGACGGGCATGTCGCGATCCGCCTGCCGCAAGAGGCCTATGAGGCCGACCTCGCCCATGGCGCCGCCGCCTTCACCCTGCCCGTGCGCCTGGCAGACGGCCGGCCCGTCGTCGCCGATACGATCGCGGCCGACAGCCGCATACAGCCGGGCGAGACTGTGCTGGCCATCAGCGGCACCGATACCCGCACACTCGTCGAACAGGCCCTGCGCCGCACGCATGGCGACACGCCCGGCCTGCGCGCCCATCTCGTCGAAACCCGCTTCCCGCAATATCTCTGGGCGCTGACCGGCGGCGCGCGAAGCTGGACCGTCACCCTGGAAGCGCCTGACGGCGAACGCCGCGAGGTCACGCTCGACCCCGCCATCGACCGCGCCACGACCGAACCCAGCAATTGGGACCTCGCCTTCCGCGACGACGCCGCCATTCTCACCCTCAACACATTCGCGCCGACCGTGGAGACCGAGTTCAGGGCCTTCATCGACCAGGCCTTCGCCGAGATTGCCGCGCGCGGCAGCGAGATCCTGATTGTCGACATCAGCGCCAATGGCGGCGGCGCCCACATGCTGTCCGACCATCTGCTGGCCTATCTGACGACACAGCGCCACACACCCCTGTCGGCCGTCACCGCCCGCATCACCGAACAGAACCAGGCCCTGATCCCGGGCTCACAGCTCGGCGATGTCGTATCGATGCCGTTCGCCCAATGGGTCGAGCCGCCGGCGGAGCTCGCCAACCGTTTCACCGGCCGGACAGCTTTCCTCGTCGGTGCGGGCACCTATTCCCAGGCCATCGTTCTGGCCGCCACGGTACAGGATTTCGGTATTGCGCCGGTGGCCGGTCCGGGCACGGAAGGCCGCGCCAATTCCACCGGCCAGGTGCAGCTGCACCGGCTCACCCAAACCGGGCTCGAAGTGGCCGCACCGATCTATGTCTTCATCCGCCCCTCCGGCGACACATCCAGCGCGCCGGTCATTCCGGACATTCCGCTCGAGGGCCCGCGCGAGGCGCAGATCGACGCGCTGATCGCGCATCTGCGCGAGGCCGCAACCGGGGCCGACTGACCGCTCCGCCGCGTCAGGGCGTCAGCCAGGCGGGCAGATGTCCGCCGGCAGCCGCCGCGCCCAGGCCGATGCCGATGGCGTTATTGGTCACATGCGCCGCGACCGACGGCCAGATCGAGCCGGTACGCCAGTAGAGCCAGCACAGCACCAGCGCCATCAGCGTGGCGGCGATGGCCTGGGGCGGCAGGATATGGGCGACGCCGAACATCACCGAACTCACACCCGCAGCCAGCCAGACACGGTGATGCCCGCTCATCCAGCGGAACAGAAAACCGCGGAAGAAAATCTCCTCTGCCACCGGCGTGATGGCCAGTGTCATGACCAGGAAGGCGATACTGCCCGCCAGCGAATTGCCGGCATCGAGCGCAAAGGGCGCACGGGCAAAGGCCAGCCAGTCCGGCACGATGACGACGATCAGTTTTGCCAGCGCCAAGAGGACGCAGAACCCGCCCAGCCCCGTCAGGACGCCCAGCCCGATCCAGACCGGTTTGACCGGCACCAGTCCGATCCAGCGCGCAGACAGCCCCTTCAGCCGCAGCCCGACCAGCCAGAGCATGGTCAGCAGCGCGCCCGCCTTGATCGCCTGTCCGGCGACGAGAACATGCGGCGGCAGGCGCGGCCCCTCGCCCAGATAGGCCTCCATCCCGACGGTCTGGCGGACGATCTCCATATGCGCCCAGCTGAGCAGGATGTAGAGCGTCATCGCCGAGGCCAGAACGGCCGCCCCGTGCCAGAAACGCCAGGGGCTTTGAAAAATGGATGTCGTGGCTTGCATGTACCGCCTCCGTCTTGATGCGGAGGCGAGCCTTGCCCGGCCCGTCCGGCCGGACCATCGACAGATGTCGGCAATCTGTCAGTCGGCAGATGTTGAATACTGCAGAAGGGAGCCGCGTCGTCGCACCGCGTCATCCTTCCCCTTGATGGGGAAGGTGGCCCAGCGCGCAGTGCTGGGCCGGACGGGGTGAATCCCGGTGCCCGATAACTTGCAGAAACCTCGCCGCCACCCCCTCCACCGCAGCAAGCTGCGGTCCCCCTCCCCCATCAAGGGCAGGGGAATCGCATATGAGATTTGAGGTTGCGTTGATTGGTGTTGCGGATTCGGTTGGTGTCTTGTTTTGGAGTGCTGCCGATGTTTTCCGAGCTTCCCGATCCGCGAGCGGCCAATGCCCGTCATCGCCTTTGTGAC